>DVOS01000022.1 GCA_018713435.1 Candidatus Merdiplasma excrementigallinarum | reverse complement strand
AGCAGATGCCGCTGCACAGGAAGAATCTTCCCGGCAGGCAGAGGATTACCAGAATATATTTTCATCCAAGCTGATCGAGGCAAAAAATCTGATTTTCCATGGCGCTCCCGGCACCGGAAAATCCTATCTTGCCAGAGAAATTGCCGCTGATATTGTCAGCAACGGATACTATAAGGAATACTCTCAGCTTTCGGATGAACAAAAAGAGCAGATTGAGTTTGTCCAGTTTCATCCAAGCTATGACTATTCTGATTTTGTGGAAGGTCTTAGGCCGAAGGTAAATGCTGATGGAACTATGGGATTTGAACTGCAGGATGGGATTTTCAAAAAATTCATTGCCCGTGCCAGAAAGAATTATGAGGATTCTCAGACCGAACAAAAGAAATATATTTTTATTATTGATGAAATTAACCGCGGGGATATCTCAAAGATATTCGGAGAACTGTTCTTTGCAATAGATCCCGGCTATCGCGGCAGAGCCGGGGAGATTTCTACGCAGTATGCAAATCTGCACTCCGACCCAGATGAAAAGTTTTATGTTCCGGAAAACGTGTATATCATTGGAACAATGAATGATATTGACCGATCTGTTGACAGCTTTGATTTCGCAATGCGGAGACGGTTCCGTTTTATAGAGCTGAAAGCGGATGAATGCCTTGAGATGCTGGACTCTTTGAAGGAAAACCTGAAAGAGGAAGCCTTACGACGGATGGCAGCGCTTAATAAGGAAATTGCCGCGACAGAGGACCTGAACGAGGATTACCAGATTGGAGCGGCTTATTTCCTGAAGCTGAAAACGCTGACCTTTGAACAGCTCTGGACGGATTATCTTCGGCCCCTTCTTCAGGAGTATGTGAGGGGAATGTACGATGAGGAAGGGATTATGAAGCGGTTTGCCAGGGCATACGGCTGCGGAGAGCCGGCAGAAGGTGATGGAGATGAAACTGCTGAAAATTAAGGACAACTCGCAGACGGGGAAAAATAATTTTTGGGAAATCGGGAGACTTACGTCAAGGATAGCAGATAAAACGCTGGGACAGCTTGAAAGAGACGGCATTTTCGTTTTTCCGGAACGTGTGACGGAAACAGAGGATATTACGAAGGATCAGCTGATACTGCAAAGTATAAATGATACCTTTCGGACGGGAAACGTGATGGGGTTCCTGGGTTACGGGAATGAGCGCTTGATCATAGAGTCTCGGTTTGGCGGGGAAAAGGAAGATTACTTTTTTCAGTATATTCTTGAGCGGGTGTTGGACTTCCCTGTTATTGTGGATTTGAAAACGGATGCCGATCAGAATAATCGCCTGTTTAATTTTCTGCTGTTTCTTTTTCCCCACTATCTGCGGACCGCTATACGGAAAGGGCTCTTTAAAAAATATGTCCGGAACTGGTATAATGATGGAAACGTAAAAGGGACGATTGATATTGGAAAACATATTAAACTGAATACGCCTTTTATAGGAAATATCGCTTATAGCCAGCGAGAATTTTCATATGACAACAGCCTTATGGAACTGATACGCCATACCATAGAGTTTATTAAAAGAAAGCCTTATGGAAACAGGCTACTTGTCAGAGTAAAGGATGAGGTAAGGCTTGTGGTGGAGGCCACACCTTGCTATGAACCGTATGACCGGCGAAAAATTATGGAAGCAAATAAAAAGAATGCTGTCCGTCATGGGTATTTTCGGGAATACCGCGCGCTTCAGCGATTATGCCTTCTGATCCTGCAGCATCAAAAACATCAGATAGGATCAGGCTTCAGACAAATATACGGAATTTTATTTGACGGTGCCTGGCTGTGGGAAGAATATGTGAACTCTCTGATTGACGACCTATTCTATCATCCCATGAATAAAGGGGGGATGGGAGCGCAAAGGCTGTTTAATGGAAATGTGGGTCTGATTTACCCTGATTTTATCAGCCGCAGCACCGATCCCAGAGTCATTGCGGACGCGAAATATAAACCAATAGATCACATCGGAAATAAAGACTATCTGCAGCTTCTGGCTTATATGTTTCGCTTTGACGCCAGAGCGGGCTATTATCTCTACCCGGAAGCCGGCAACACCGAAGACTTGCGGCTTTGGATGAATAAGGGATCGACTTATGAGAAAAATGTAAGGCCGAGAGACAACGTCTGCGTCACAAAGCACGGCCTGAAAATTCCGGTGGAGGCAGAAAACTATGAGGCTTTTGTATCGAAGATGAGAGCCAGTGAAAAAGAGTTTCGCCAAGCATTTTTATGAAGAAGCCTAGTCATAAAGTTAAAACCAGACCCTCAAATACTAAAGGTGCGCCAATGAAAATAAGAGAAGTGACAGAAAACAAAAAGCAGTACCTTTCCCTGCTGCTGCTGGCGGATGAGCAGGAGGATATGATCGACCGCTATCTTGACAGGGGGACCATGTATGTGCTGGATGACAGCGGGGTGAAGGCGGAATGCGTGGTGACGGATGAGGGCGGCGGCGTGCTGGAGGTAAAGAACCTGGCAGTGGCGCCGGAAAGCCAGAGAAAAGGATACGGCCGGGCCCTGCTGGAGTATATTGCGGACCGATATCGGGAGCGGTTTTCGGTGTTCCAGGCGGGAACCGGGGACAGCCCGCTTACGGTTCCGTTTTACGAGCGCTGCGGATTTGTCCGGCATCACACAGTAAAGAACTTTTTTACGGAGCACTATGACCATCCCATACTGGAGGCCGGGGTGCGGCTGACGGATATGATCTATCTGCGAAAAGATCTGCAGGCTCCGGCAGGAGTGCCCGGGAGGCTCTCAGAGAAGAATTCAAGTGGCGCTTGAATGAAAGAACAGCCGTTCAAGGCGCGGATGCTGTCATAAGAGAAAGAAAAGGCGTAGACTTATCCTGTGAAAAAAAGTACGGAGGGAGGATGAGTAATGACATTTTCTGAGAGACTGGCAAAGGCAAGGAAAGAAAGAGGACTGACCCAGAGCGAGGTGGCGGAGAAACTCCATGTGTCCTTTCAGGCAGTCAGCCTGTGGGAGAGGGGAGAAACGGTTCCGGAAACGGATAAGCTGGCGGATATTGCGGATCTGTACAGGGTAAGCACAGACTGGCTGCTCACCGGGAAGATTCAGGAGCGGGTGCTGTTTGATTTTCAGGACTCCCTGTCGGACCGGCTGTTTGATGAGAGCAGAATGTACACCTATGTAAAAACCTATGCCGGCGTGAAGAACCTGTATCAGACCTTGAAAGTGCTGCCCTATGCGAGAGACCTTCACAAAGGGCAGGTACGGAAAGGGAGGGACCAGGTTCCCTACATTTATCATCCGCTGCTTATCGCGTGCCACGCGCTGGCGCTGGGGCTGGATGACGACAATCTGATTTCAGCCGCCCTGCTTCACGATGTCTGCGAAGACTGCGGCGTTTCCGTTTCGCAGCTGCCGGTGAATGAACGGACAAGGGAGGCGGTCTCTCTTTTAACCAGACAGGCGGGCGTGAAAAAGGATGACTACTATCAGCGGATTCTGAAAAATCCCATTGCCGCCATGGTGAAGCTGCTGGACCGCTGCAATAATGTTTCGGGAATGGCAGCCGGTTTTTCCAAAGAAAAGCTGGTGGCATACATCCGGGAAACCGAACAGTATATATACCCGCTGCTTCATCAGGCAAAGAATGAGTATCCCATGTATTCCAATCAGATATTCCTGATCAAATATCATATGACAAGTGTGATCGAAGCGGTTAAACGGCAATAGCGGAGGAGTGAGACAGATGAAGGAGGGACTTTCACGCTTCATACAGCCCCATCAGGCGGATTATTCCCGGGCGCTGTCTGAGATCAGAAACGGAAGGAAGGCAGGACACTGGATCTGGTACATTTTCCCGCAGCTGAAAGGGCTGGGGTACAGTTCCATGTCGGATTATTACGGCATTCGGGACCTGGAGGAGGCGAAGGCCTATCTGGCGGATCCCGTACTGGGAAGGGATTTGCTGGAGATCTGCGGGGCGCTGCTGTCCCTGGACCGGGATAATCCGACGGAAGTGATGGGATGGCCGGATGACCTGAAGCTGCGCTCCTCCATGACGTTATTTGACGCGGCAGCGGAAGATACGGATATCTTTCAGAAGGTTCTGGACAAGTATTTTCAGGGAAGAAAAGATGGGCGTACTCTCAAAATGCTGGGACTGGAAGAATAGGGCAGATGTCATCTGCCGGGCGACCCCGGATGGAAGGAAGTATGCTATCATCAGGTCATCAGCTGAAAAATAAGTTAAACCTGGAGGAAAACAGTATGTACGGCGCATTTATCGGAGACATCGTTGGATCAAAGTATGAATTCCACAATATTAAAACAAAAAAATTTCCCCTTTTTTCAAAGGACTGCGATTATACGGACGACACCATTCTGACAGTGGCAGTGGCCAAGGCGATTCTGCTAAGCGGTAAGGAGCGGGAGGAGAATCCCCGGGACGGGAAAGGCTTTCAGGAAATTCTGGTGGAAGTGATGCGGGATTTCGGGAAAAGATATCCCTGCCCCAAGGGGGCATACGGCGGCCGGTTTGCCGCCTGGCTGCACCAGAAGGATCCCCAGCCCTACGGAAGCTATGGAAACGGCTCCGCCATGCGGGTTTCGCCCTGCGGCCTGATGGCCGTTACCCTGGAGGAGGCGATCATTCTGGGCCGGGCCAGCGCCGCGGTAACCCATAATCACCCGGAGGGCATCAAGGGAGCCGAGGCCGTGGCAGCCGCAGTATTTCTGGCAAAGAGCGGAAAGACGAAAGAGGAAATCCGGCAGTACATCGAGGAAAAGTATTACAGGCTGGATTTCACCCTGGATTCCATACGGCCCGCCTATAAGTTTGACGGTTCCTGCCAGGGTTCGGTTCCCCAGGCCATCGTGGCTTTTCTGGAGTCTGAGAATTTTGAAGACGCCATCCGGAACGTGATCTCCATCGGTGGGGACTGCGACACTACGGGAGCCATCACCGGCTCCATTGCCTGGACCTATTACATCGTCCAGAATGGAGGCTGGGAGAGCTGGGTATCTGACCGGATCGATCCGGCCATGCAGGATATAAGAGAGCAGGCCATGGAGTATCTTCCGGGGGAATTTACGGATATCGCGGAAGCGTTTCGCAAAGCCTGCGGCCAGAGGACAGAAGCCTGGGAGAAAACTGGAGCGTGCGGTTCCATTTTAAGCCCGGAGGAAAGAAATTCACTGGAATGAAACTGACTTTTAAACAGGAGGAGCAAAATATGTTTACATTTATTTGTTATGAAAAATGCAGCACCTGCCGCAAGGCGGAGAAATGGCTGCAGGACAAGGGCATTCGCTATGAGAAACGTCCGATCAAGGAAGAAAATCCCACGGCGGAGGAACTTCGCACTTGGCGGGAAAAGAGCGGCCTTCCCCTGAAGCGTTTCTTTAACACCAGCGGCCAGCTCTATCGTTCTCTCAACCTGAAGGAGCGGCTCCCCGACATGGACGAGGAGGAGCAGCTTCAGCTTCTGGCCTCAGACGGAATGCTGGTAAAGCGGCCCATACTGCTGGCGGGTGATAAAGTCCTGGTAGGCTTTAAGGAAGCGGAGTGGGAGACACTATGAGGATGCATAACCCCCGCCAATGTGTTAAAATCAGTTTGACACAGGGGAAAAATAATTGGGAAATACAGATGGACAGGAGAAACCACTATGCCAGTTTTTGATTTTAACCATTCGCCGGAGCCGGCGAAGGAAGCGGAATGTACCTACGAGATTTTTTATTCCCACAGCGGGGAGCCTTCCCCGGAGCAGCCCATTCTGGTGCTGGACAACCGGGCGGGGGAGCTGAAGCATCACACCAACGGAATGTTTACCAATCCGATCCGGCGGACTGCCTTTGAATTTAAGGGGGAGAAGGATACGGTAAGCGCGGATATTCTGCGCATTGACGCCCGGTTTATCAGCCTTCTGAAATGGCTGGGGGAGAACCATATCAATGTGTGCCTCTCCGGCGCGGTGCGGGAGGAAGGATACGCGGTTTACAAGATCCGGGAGATTGCGTTTGGAGGAGGCTCCAAGCTGTCCGCGGAGGACGGTTTTCTGCAGTTTATGATCGAGCGGCTTC
Organism: Candidatus Merdiplasma excrementigallinarum; assembly: GCA_018713435.1. Taxonomy (GTDB): domain Bacteria; phylum Bacillota; class Clostridia; order Lachnospirales; family Lachnospiraceae; genus Merdiplasma; species Merdiplasma excrementigallinarum. The sequence continues at coordinate 93,808 of DVOS01000022.1, read as the reverse complement.
TCTCCAGCGATCCGCCCTCCCCGGAGATACCGGATGAGGACGAAGAGGAGACTGGGGACAGTATGCGGCTTACCAGTATCCAGAGCATTACGGATTTTCTCACCTGCGCGGGCAGGACCCTGCCGGAAAATATCCGGCTCTGGGCCAGAAGAAACCTGGCGGTGGCCCGCTCCAGCGAGGTGTCCGCGGAGGAGCGGCGCCATGCCCAGCACGCTCTGTCCATTATGATGAATATCCAGTGGAAGGGAAATTATTTCCAGGCCATTGATCCCGACGAGGCCAGAAGGATCCTGGACGAAGAACTCTACGGCATGGAGGCGGTGAAGCAGCGGATTATCGAAACCATTATCCAGATCAACCGCACCCACACTCTGCCGGCCTATGGCCTGCTGCTGGTGGGGCCGGCCGGAACGGGAAAATCCCAGATCGCCTACGCGGTGGCCCGGATTTTAAAGCTGCCCTGGACCACCCTGGACATGAGCTCCATCAATGATCCGGAACAGCTGACGGGAAGCTCCCGGATCTATGCCAACGCCAAGCCCGGTATTATCATGGAGGCCTTTTCTATTGCCGGGGAGTCCAACCTGGTGTTTATCATCAATGAGCTGGACAAGGCGGCCGCCGGAAAGGGAAACGGAAATCCTGCCGACGTGCTGCTGACGCTGCTGGACAATATCGGCTTTACCGACAATTATATTGAGTGCATGATTCCCACCGTGGGGGTCTATCCCATTGCCACCGCCAACGATAAGGAGCAGATCAGCGCGCCCCTTATGTCCCGGTTCGCGGTGATTGAGATTCCAGACTACACGCCGGAGGAGAAGAAGGTGATTTTCTCCCGGTACGCCTTGCCCAAGGTGCTGAAGCGGATCGGGATGAGGGAGACGGAGTGCGTGCTGACGCCGGAGGGGCTGGACGCGGTGATCGAACTGCATAAGAATACCAGCGGTATCCGGGACCTGGAGCAGGCCGCGGAGCATATCGCTGCCAACGCCCTCTATCAGATCGAAGTGAACCATGTGAAAACCGTATCCTTTGACGGGGAGATGGTCAGAAAGCTGCTGGGGTAAGAGACGGCATCATACAGAAGGAGCACGGAAAGATGATAGACGGACATATTCATTACGCCAGCATGTTAAATCCCCGGAAGCTGAATGAGCTGATCCGGCAGGAAAACCTGGGGGGCGTGGCCTTGCAGTGCATTCCGAAGGCGGATGACCTTCCGGTGGAGGAGGATGCCTTTGCGTTTGCGGCCCAGGCGAAGGTGCCGGTATATGTGTTTGGAGGCCTCAGGCGGGAGATCTACCGGCTCTCGGAGCCGGAGCTTTCCGATGCGCTGGTAAGGGAGGCAGAGAGGCTGATGGACAGAGGCTGCGCCGGCATAAAGATGCTGGAGGGAAAGCCCCAGATCCGGAAGGCCCATCCCATCCCGGATTTTGACAGGCCGGTGTGGGAGCCTTACTGGTCCCTCCTGGAGGAGAGGCAGATCCCGGTATACTTTCATGTAAACGACCCGGAAGAGTTCTGGGATCCGGAGAAGATTTCTAAGCATGCCCTGGAGAGCGGCTGGCTGTACGACGAAACCTTTATCAACAATGAAGAGCAGTACCGGCAGGTGCTGGCTGTGTTAGAGAGGCATCCCGGGCTTCGGATCGTGTTTCCCCACTTTTTCTTTTTCTCCGGCCAGCTGGACCGGCTGCGGGGGATTATGGAGGCCTTTGAGGAGATACGGATCGATGTGACCCCGGGGATAGAACTATACTATAATCTGTCCGGACAGCCGGAGGCGGCAAAAAAATTTTTTGGGCAGTTTCAGGACCGGATCCTGTACGGTACCGACAGCGGCGCCGGAGAGATTGTGAGAAGCCAAAACGAAGAGCTGTCCCTGGAGGACGCCCTGTCCAGGATGAAGCTGATCCGGGATTTTCTGGAGACAGAAGGAGCCTATACCCTGTATCCGGACGGGTACTATGTAAAAGAAGGCCCCCGGCAGATGCAGGGGCTGGGCCTTTCCCCCGCCATCCTTCAGAAAATCTACGAAACCAACTTCCTGGAACTGATCGGGGAAAGAAAAAAAGGCCAGACTGCCTCAACGAAAAGAAATAGAGAATAAAGCAGATGTGACATATTAAAAAAATCACATAAAAAAACTGCCGCAGAGAATTTCTGGCGGTTTCCGGGACATCCAGGTGTACACATGTCCGAGACAGATGTTCCGTACAGAGCGGAGACATCCGATCTGTGCGGACAGATGTCGAAAGGACAAAGTGAACACCGGATGTTCGGAAATGCCAGAAACGTGTCGAAACGGCAGTTTCTATTTTATTTATGATGATTTTTATTTATTCTTAAAGGCCGCCCTCTTCCGCAAGGTGGGATCCAGAATCTTTTTGCGGATCCGCAGGCTCTGGGGGGTTACCTCCAGAAGCTCGTCCGTGTCGATAAATTCCAGGGCCTGCTCCAGGCTGAGAATTCTGGGGGGAGTCAGTTTCAGGGCTTCATCGGAGCCGGAGGCCCGGGTGTTGGTCAGGTGCTTGGTCTTGCACACGTTCAGCTCAATATCCTCGGATTTTCCGCTCTGGCCGATGACCATGCCGGCGTATACTTTCTCACCGGGGCCGATGAACAGGGTGCCCCGGTCCTGGGCGTTGAACAGTCCGTAGGCCACCGCCTCCCCGCTCTCGAAAGCGATGAGGGAACCCTGGCTGCGATACTGCATATCTCCCTTGTAGGGGGCGTAGCCCTCAAAAATGGTATTGATGATGCCGTTGCCCTTGGTGTCGGTCATAAAGTCGTTGCGGAAGCCGATCAGGCCTCTGGAGGGAATGGAGAACTCCAGACGGGTGTAGCCGCCGGAGGTTTTGCTCATGCCCTGCAGTTCTCCCTTGCGCAGGCTCAGCTTCTGGATCACGGTGCCGGCAAATTCGTCCGGCACGTCGATGTAAGCCAGCTCCATGGGCTCCAGTTTCCGGTTGCGCTCATCGTAATGGTAGATAACCTCCGCCTTGCTCACCGCGAACTCATAGCCTTCCCGGCGCATGGTCTCGATCAGAATGGAAAGGTGCAGCTCGCCTCGGCCGGAAACCTTGAAGGTATCCGTATCTTCCGTATCCTCCACCCGCAGGCTTACGTCCGTGTTCAGCTCCCGGAACAGCCGGTCCCGCAGATGGCGGGAGGTAACATACTTGCCCTCCTGGCCGGCCAGAGGACTGTCATTTACCACAAAATTCATGGAGATGGTGGGCTCGGAAATCTTCTGGAACGGAATGGGATCCGGATTCTCCACGGCGCAGATGGTATCCCCGATGCGCAGATCCGCGATGCCGGAGATGGCCACGATGGAGCCGATGGTGGCGGAGGGAACGTCCACCTTGTTCAGACCGTCAAACTCATAGAGTTTGCTGATCTTTACCTTCTTCTTTTTGTCCGGGTCGTGGTGGTTGACCAGAATGGCCTCCTGGTTTACTTTGATGGTGCCCCGGTCCACTTTTCCCACGCCGATGCGGCCCACATACTCATTGTAATCGATGGTGCTGATCAGCACCTGCAAGGGTCCCTCCGGGTCTCCCTGGGGAGCCGGGATGTAATCCAGAATGGTTTCAAAGAGGGGGCTCATATCCTTGGGCTCGTCCTCCAGATTTTTCAGGGCGTATCCGGCTTTGGCGGAGGCGAAAATAAAGGGGCAGTCCAGCTGCTCATCGGAGGCGTCCAGATCGATAAACAGCTCCAGCACCTCGTCGATCACTTCATTGGGCCGGGCTTCCGGACGGTCTATTTTGTTGATGCAGACGATAACCGGCAGATCCAGCTCCAGGGCTTTCTGCAGCACGAATTTGGTCTGGGGCATGGCGCCCTCAAAGGCATCCACCACCAGGATAACCCCGTTTACCATCTTCAGCACACGCTCCACCTCGCCGCCGAAGTCGGCATGGCCGGGCGTGTCAATGATATTGATTTTGGTGTCTTTATAGAATACGGCGGTGTTTTTTGACAGAATGGTAATGCCCCGTTCCCGCTCCAGAGCATTGGAGTCCATAACCCGCTCCGCCACCTCCTGGTTGGCGCGGAATACGCCGCTTTGCTTTAACAGCTCGTCCACCAGGGTGGTTTTGCCGTGGTCTACATGGGCAATAATCGCGATATTTCGGATGTCTTCTCTGATCATAATTTCCCTTCCCTTTCTATTTCTTCAGACGGGTCTTTTCTTATTTTTATGCGTTTAATCCTTTGCCATTTTATCACAATTCTTTGAGAAAACAAGCACCTGTGCAAAAAATGTTGGGTTTGCGGGGGCTTTTGCAGCCGTCATAATTCGTATTATTCCGATTTTGGCTTCCAGAGGTTCTATTTTCCTGGCGGGGTGAATACACATAGTATATACCGTGCGGAAGAAAACGCCGGGAATATTCTGAAAAATACGAAAAAGACACTTCAGCCGGGGCAGAGGGGCCGGCTGACGGAAGAAGGGAGAACGGAGATTATGCCAGACAACGCGCAGCATTATCAGATTATTGAGAATAATCAGGTGACGATCATAGGGGAGATCATTTCTGATTTTACTTTCAGCCATGAGGTGTACGGAGAGGGATTTTACATGGTGGACATTTCCGTAAAACGGCTCAGCGAGTCCTATGATATTATACCGGTTATGATTTCGGAGCGGCTACTTGATGTGACCCGGGATTACAAAGGAGAGATGCTTCAGGTATTCGGTCAGTTCCGCTCCTACAACCGGCATGAGGAAAAGAAAAACCGGCTGGTGCTGTCCATCTTTGCCAGAGAGGTCAGCTTTGTGGAGGAGGAAAATGAGAAGGTTAAGAGCAACCAGATTTTTCTGGACGGCTATATCTGCAAACCGCCGGTATACCGCAGGACGCCCCTGGGACGGGAGATTGCGGATATGCTGCTGGCGGTGAACCGGCCCTATGGGAAATCGGATTATATTCCCTGCATCTGCTGGGGAAGAAACGCCCGGTTCGCTTCCGGCTTTCAGGTGGGGGGCCATGTCCAGATCTGGGGAAGGATTCAGAGCCGGGAATATTTAAAGCGCCTGGATGACGAGACGACCCAGAAGAGGGTGGCCTATGAAGTTTCTGTGAGCAAGCTGGAATATCTGGAAGAATAGGCCTGAATGTGAAAAATGTATGAAAACGGCCGGATTTCCACAAAAATATGTGGAAAACAGGCTTAAAATGTGTATAATTAGTATAAAATTGAAAAAACGGAACAGGGGTTGCATTTGCCTGTGGTATGTAGTATAAATAGCTGAAAGAAGACAATGACACGGATCTCTCCCGCAGGACAGTCTGCAGGGAAGGAGAGACGGAGCAGTGTGCTGCATGGAAAGCATGAGGTGCAGAATGGATAAAGAAAAACGATATGTACATATGTACTGCGGAACGGGATGGGGAAAATCTTCTGCGGCCATCGGCCGGGGGATCAAGGCCGCCTGCGCGGGGAAAACGGTGTTTGTGGTACAGTTCCTGAAGGGAAAGGCGGGCTCAGAACTGGATTTTATCAAGCGCCTGGAGCCGGAGATCAAGCTGTTTACCTTTGACAAGTTTGAGGAGCAGTTTGCCGAGCTGTCCGAGGAGGAAAAGCGGGAGGAGATGATGAACATCCGCAACGGCCTGAATTTTGCCAAGAAGGTGCTGGTGACCTCCGAGTGCGATGTGCTGATCCTGGACGAGATTCTGGGACTTCCCCAGAAGGGTATTATCACCCAGGAGGATATTATCCCCCTGATCGAAGCCGTGGGGGACGGCGTGGAGCTGATCATGACCGGAATTGACCGGTGCGAAGCTCTCTGGCCCTACGTGGACGAGGTGACAGAGGTGAGAACCGATTATCTGCGGGAATAATCCAAAGCGGTTGACAAGGATTTACCGGGATGATATAGTTATTTTAATTAGATAGAGGTTGCGTGTTTCATGAGTAATTGACCGGATGTATTCAGGTACAGCGGAAGGCCAGGGAAAGGGGAAAACGCCGAAAGGATACAGAGCCTGAACCTGTATGCTTGGGCACAGGGTGAATAATCATGTGACTGCCATCGATGAGATGGAGCGCTATCGAAGAATGTAACGTAAGATGGATTCTTTGGGTGGGTGCGAAAGTATCTGCCCTTTTTATTTCCGCGGGCAGCGAGCCAAGCAGTCATGCTGGCATGAATATTTGGCGAGCGCCGCGAGAGTCAAATGTCCAGCTGCCTGCAGCGGAGATTTGATTTTGCGGGCAGCGAGCCAAGCAGCCGGGCGGAAAGGCTTCAGACGAGTACAGGAGGTAGAGAGATGTCAGTGTTTACAGGGGCAGGCGTGGCCATTGTCACACCCATGCATGAGGACGGAACTGTTAATTTTGAAAAGCTGGGAGAGCTGCTGGAGGAACAGATCAGCGCGGGTACGGATGCTGTGATTATCTGCGGAACCACGGGGGAATCCTCCACGCTGACCCATGAGGAGCATCTGGCAGCCATCAAATATACGGTGGAGAAGGTAAACCACCGCATCCCGGTGATTGCGGGCACCGGCTCCAACTGTACGGAGACGGCGATTTATCTGTCTAAGGAGGCGGAATCCTACGGAGCGGACGCCCTACTTCTGGTGACCCCCTACTATAACAAGGCCACCCAGAAGGGACTGAAGATCCATTATACCGCCATAGCCAACGCGGTGAAGATTCCGGTGATTGTCTACAACGTGCCCAGCCGGACCGGCTGCAACGTGCTGCCGGAGACCATGGCGGATCTGGTGAAGAGCGTGGACAATATCGTGGGCATCAAGGAGGCCAGCGGCAATATTTCCCAGGTGGCCAAGCTGATGAGCCTGGTGGGGGACCAGATTGAACTGTATTCCGGCAACGACGACCAGATCGTGCCCATTATGTCCCTGGGAGGAAAGGGCGTGATTTCGGTTCTTTCCAACGTGGCGCCGGCAAAGACCCATGAAATCGCAGCTTCCTACCTGGCGGGGGATGTGGAGAAGAGCCGCCGGATGCAGCTGGAAGCCATTGAGCTGATCGACGCCCTGTTCTGCGAGGTGAACCCCATCCCGGTGAAGACGGCCCTGAATCTGATGGGCAAAGAGGTAGGTCCCATGAGAGGGCCTCTGTGCGAGATGGAAGAGAAGAACGTGGAGCGGCTGAAGAAGGCCATGAAAGATTACGGGATTCTGTAACAGGCGGACGAAGGCTTTTCAGTGAAAGCCGGTTATACCGAAAGAAAGGAGAGGGCACGGCAGAGGCCGTGCCTCATATTTGAGATGGTAAGAATGATTTTAAGCGGATGCAGCGGACATATGGGACAGACCATCACCGGAATTGCCGCCCAGGATCCGGATATTGAGATTGCGGCGGGAATTGACGTGAGGGATGGGGGGACAAACCCCTATCCGGTGTTTGCCCGGTTTGAGGAATGCGACGTGCCGGCGGATGTGATTGTGGATTTTTCTTCCCCGGCGGTGTTTGATTCTATGATGGATTACAGCGTGTCCCGTCAGATCCCTGTGGTGGTGTGCACCACCGGCCTGAGCGAGGAGCAGCTTAAGAGGCTGGATGAGGACAGCAAAAAGGTGGCGGTGCTGCGCTCTGCCAATATGTCCCTGGGCATCAACCTGCTGCTGAAGCTGCTGCAGGACGCGGCCAGAACTCTGGCTCCCGCGGGATTTGATATCGAGATTGTGGAGAAGCACCATAACCTGAAGAAGGACGCGCCCAGCGGAACCGCCCTGGCTCTGGCGGACAGCATCAATGAGGCGCTGGACCACGCGTATACCTATAAGTATGACCGCAGCCAGGACTATTGCCCTAGAGACAAGAAGGAGCTGGGTATTTCTGCTGTGCGGGGCGGCAACATCGTGGGGATCCATGAGGTGCTGTTCGCGGGACTGGACGAGACCATTGAGTTTACCCACACCGCCTATTCCAAGGGGGTATTTGCCAAGGGAGCCGTACAGGCTGCCAAATATCTGGCCGGAAAGCCGGCAGGCTTCTACCAGATGAGCGATGTGATTGAAGGCTGAACGGCAGGAAGAGAACCGGGAAGAAAAATAGGGCCCGGAAAAACCCGGAGATAAAAAACAGAAGGAAAAGCAGGGATCTTCCGGATCCCGTGAGGAGTATGATTATGAAAAAAGTTGCGAAATTCGGCGGAAGTTCCCTGGCCAGCGCGGGGCAGATGAAGAAAGTGGCGGATATTATCCATGCGGATGAGACCAGAAGATTTGTGGTGCCCTCGGCTCCCGGAAAGCGCTATTCCGATGATGTGAAAGTGACGGATCTGCTGTACCGGTGCTATGACGCGGCGGCGGCCGGGGAGGACATCGACGGCCGGCTGAAAGAGATCCAGGCCCGGTACCAGGAGATTATTGAGGGACTGGAGCTGGATCTGAATCTGGATGAAGAGTTCGCGGTGATGCGGGATTATTTCCAGCGTCAGGCGGGGCGGGATTACGCCGCCTCCCGGGGCGAGTATCTGAACGGCCTGGTGATGGCCAAATATCTGGGCTTTAAATTTATCGACGCGGCGGAAGTGGTGCTGTTTGACGAGAGAGGCAATTTTGACGCCGAGCACACCAACGAGGTGATGCGCCAGAGGCTGAAAAACATGGACAATGCGGTGATCCCCGGCTTTTACGGAGCCATGCCGGACGGCAGCATCAAGACCTTCTCCCGGGGCGGATCGGATATTACCGGTTCCATTGTGGCCCGGGCCGTGAAGGCGGATGTGTACGAGAACTGGACGGACGTGTCCGGCGTGCTGGTGACGGATCCCCATGTGGTGAAAAATCCGGAGCCCATTGAAACCATCACCTACCGGGAACTGCGGGAGCTTGCCTACATGGGCGCCAGCGTGATGCACGAGGAGGCCATCTTCCCGGTGAGACAGGAAGGCATTCCCATCAATATCCGCAACACCAACCGGCCCCAGGACAAGGGAACCATGATTGTGGAGAGCACCTGCCGGCAGCCGAAATATGTGATTACGGGAATTGCCGGAAAGAAGGGCTTCTGCGCCATCAATATTGAAAAAGAGATGATGAACACGGAGATCGGTTTCGGCCGCAAGGTGCTGCAGGTTTTCGAGGAGAACGGAATCTCCTTCGAGCACACCCCCTCCGGCATCGACACCTACACGGTGCTGGTGCACCAGTCCGAGTTTGAGGAGAAGGAGCAGAACGTAATCTCCGGCATCCACCGGGCGGTTCATCCGGATTCCATTGACCTTGAGTCCAACCTGGCCCTGATCGCCATTGTGGGACGGGGCATGAAAGCCACCAAGGGAACGGCAGGCCGGATTTTCTCCGCTCTGGCCCACGCCAACATCAACATCAAGATGATCGACCAGGGCTCCAGCGAGCTGAACATCATCATCGGCGTGCGGGACCTGGATTTCGAGGTAGCCATCCGGGCCATCTACGACATCTTCGTAACCACCCAGCTGTAAAGCCGCTGCGGGCAGCCGGACGGCTTTGGCGCTGCCGGCAGTTTTGCCGATGCCGCAGCAGGGCGGAGTCATAAAGCAGTTAACGCGGAAGATAAAAGAAAGCTTCCTGTACACCCAGGTGTACACATGTCCGAGACAGATGTTCCGTACAGGGCGGATGATTCCGACCTGTGCGGACAGCTGTCAGGAGGACAAGGTGAACACCGGGTGTCAGGAAGCTTTTTGTATCTTGGCGTTATTCTGTTTTATTATTCTACCACTTTAATCCATCCCTCCGGGGCTTTGATCCGTCCCATCTGGATGCCGGTCAGGGTGTCGTACAGTTTCTGGGTGATCTCACCCATCTTTTCCATACCGCTGGGTATGCAGATCTCTTTGCCGTGATCCACGATTTTTCCCACCGGGGAGATGACGGCAGCGGTACCGCACAGACCGCACTCCGCGAAATCTTTTACCTCGTCAAAGTATACTTCCCGTTCTTCCACTTCCAGGCCCAGATACTCTCTGGCTACATACACCAGGGAACGGCGGGTGATGGAGGGAAGAATGCTGTCTGATTTGGGGGTCACCACTTTTCCGTCTTTGGTGACGAACAGGAAGTTGGCACCGCCGGTCTCTTCCACTTTGGTTCTGGTGGCGGGATCCAGATACATATTCTCGTCAAATCCCTGTCTGTGGGCCTCCATGATGGGATACAGGCTCATGGCATAGTTCAGGCCCGCCTTGATATTGCCGGTTCCGTGGGGAGCTGCCCGGTCATAGTCGCTGACCCGGATGGTGATGGGCTTGGCGCCGCCCTTGAAGTAGGGACCTACCGGGGTGCAGAAAATACGGAACTGATATTCCGCGGAGGGATGCACGCCGATAACGGCGTCGCTGCCGAACATATAGGGCCGCAGATACAGGGTGGCGCCGGAACCGTAGGGGGGCACATAGGCGTCATTGGCCTTTACAACAGACACTACTGCCTCCACCCATTTATCCTCCGGATATACAGGCATTTCCAGCCGTTTGCAGGAATCTTTCATACGGGCCGCGTTCATGTCGGGACGGAAAATCACAATATGTCCATCCTCGGTGGTATAGGCTTTCAGTCCCTCAAAGCAGGACTGGGAGTACTGAAGAACGCCGGCACATTCGCTGATTACCACGTTGGGATCAGAGGTAAGAGTTCCCTCATCCCAGGCGCCGTTCTTGTAGTTGGATACAAATCTTTTGTCGGTAGGCACATAGCCGAATCCCAGATTTGACCAGTCGATATTTTTCTTTTCCATAATACCAGGACTCCTTTTTAAAAAATTTAACGCCGAATCTTACACGGGAAAATCCCCCGGACGTTATTGAAAACAGTTTACCACCGGCAAAAGAGGGAGTCAAGAAGGGGATGAAAAAACTTAAGGAAGTATGTATATTTATAAATTATACTGCAAATAGCGGCAGAGAAATCAGACTGGCGCGAAAGCCCGGGATCTGCTACAATCGTGATATGGAAAAGAGAGTGGAATACACCGTAGCGGCTTCGGATCTGCCGGGCCGGGTGGAGGATATTTTAAGAAAAAGGATAGGGCTGACCCCGCATCAGATCCGCAGTGCCAGGTATCGGCAGGAGGGGATCTGTCTGAACGGAGTCCGGGTGAGAACCGCAGAAAAAGTCCGGGAGGGAGACCGGCTGCAGGTGCTGCTGGAGGAGCGGGAGACCGGCTCCCAGGACCTGGAGACGGTTTGCGGCCCCCTGGAGATCCTCTATGAGGACGAAGATCTGGCGGCGGTAAATAAGCCCGCCGGCACGGCAGTCCATCCGGCCCACGGGCACTGGAAGGATACGCTGGCCAATTACCTGCGGTATTATTATGAGAGCAGGCAGCTGCAGGTGAAGATCCGGGCAATAGGGCGGCTGGATCTGGAGACCTCCGGGATCGTGGTGTTTGCCAAAAACCAGGCGGCGGCAGCCAGGCTCTGGCAGCCGGGAAGGGTGGAAAAGGAGTACTGGGCCCTGGCGGAAGGCCATCTGGAGAAGGAGAGAGGGCGGATTGAGCTGCCCCTGGGGAAAAAAGAGGGAGCCCTGAATCAGATGGAAGCGCGGGCAGACGGCCTGCCGGCGGTGACAGACTATCAGGTGCTGGAACGGCGAGACGGCGCCGATCTGGTAAGCCTGAGGCTAAAGACCGGCCGGACTCACCAGATCCGGGTTCATATGGCGGCTTTGGGCCATCCCCTGCTGGGCGATGGAATTTACGGGGGAGATACAGGAAAAATAGGGAGGGCGGCCCTTCACTGCCGCAGGGCGAGAGTGATACAGCCCTTCACCGGCAGAAGCCTGGAGATAGAGGCGCCGCTGCCGGAGGATATGAAGAAACTGCTGGAAAAAGAGGGAGTCTGAAGAAGAAAAGACGGACAGGAGGCAGGCTATGAAGAAGAAACGATACATGATCTGGCTGCTGGCAGCGGGACTGCTGGCGGCGGGAAATTTATACGCGGGAGGCTTCCGGGCTCTGGCCCAGGAGGAAGATCCCCTGATTGAAGATATGGGGGAGGAATTTATCATCCATTCCGGAGAGGATCTGGAGGAGCTGAAGGCGGCGGAACAGGCCCAGACAGAGTCGGTCACGGAGCCGGTGATACAGGAGGAGACGATGGTCCTGGAACCGGCCAGTGCGGACTCATTAGAAGGATTTTTGGCGGAACTGACCCGGGAGGAGAGTCCCACCGGCTCCGACGGAGAACTGAATATAGGAGCCTATATCAGAGAGACCATGGAGGGATACGGCTATACCGTATCGGAGCAGAATTTTCACGAGGGATTTTTAAATGAAAACGGGGTGGACGCGCCGGGGGTCAATATCATTGCGGAGCGGGGAGCCAACGCGCAGACCCGCTATCAGGATATACTGATTATCAGCACCCATTATGATTCCAAAACGTCTCCCCAGGAGGGGGATCCTCTGGCCAATGATAAAAGCGGCGCGGCGGTGCTGTTGGAGACAGCCCGGATCCTGGCGGGGCTGGAGACGGATACGGACATCTGTTTTCTGTTTTTTTCCGGTGAGGAGGACGGGCTGTACGGTTCCCTCCGGTTTACGGAGTCGCTGGAGGAAGAATACCGGAGCCGGATTGTGGGACAGATCCACATTGAGCAGGCGGGCTGCGGGGAAAATGCTCCCTGGGTGCTGCTGACAGCGGACGGGGAAGAAAATCTTCTGGGAAACCTGCTGCGGCAGGAGGGATTGGCAGAGAGCGAAATCCAGGAAGAAGGGAGCCTGGCAGAAACGGAAGCTTCAGGGGAAAGAAACAGCTGGGAGTACCGGCAGGATGATGCCACCAGTATCCGGCATCTGGCCCAGGCGGGGATCCGGGCGGTGACAGTCATCCAGGATACGGAGCTGTCAGAACTGGAGGCGGATGCCGTTCCCCGGACGGAAAAGCTGCAGGAGATTACGGATATTCTGGCGATGACGGCAGGCAAAATCATGAGCCCGGCCAGCGGCTCTCTCCTTGGCTGAAAACGGAAGGAAAAGACTTCCCAGAAAATGGGAAATGTGATAGAATAAAAAATTAGTATTTTGATCCCGGCGTCATCTGACTCTGAAGCAGGACATCCTCTGGAAATGCGGTGCGGGAGATACAGGAAAGGAAGACAGGATATGAGAGAAAAACCGGTTTTAGTTGTGATGGCGGCCGGCATGGGAAGCCGCTACGGAGGACTGAAGCAGATTGACCCGGTGGATCCGGAAGGCCATATCATTATGGATTTTTCCATCTATGACGCAGTCCGGGCGGGATTTGAAAAAGTAGTGTTTATTATTAAGAAAGAGAACGAGGCGGATTTTAGGGAGGCGATCGGCGACCGGGTGAGCCGTTATGTGCAGGTGTCCTATGTGTACCAGGATCTGCATAACCTTCCGGAAGGCTACCAGGTGCCGGAGGGCAGGGTAAAACCCTGGGGTACGGGACATGCCATCTTAAGCTGTGCCGGAGAGGTGGACGGCCCCTTTGTGGTGATTAACGCGGATGATTATTACGGCCCTCACGGATTTGCCATGGCCTGGGATTTCCTTACGCAGAACCAGGATAGCCCGGATGAGTACCGCTATATGATGGTGGGCTACCGGCTGGAAAATACCCTGACCGAGAACGGCCATGTGGCCAGAGGCGTCTGCGAGATGGATGAACAGGGATTTTTAAAGGACATCCATGAGCGAACCAGGATTGAAAAACGGCCGGGCGGGGCCGCCTATACGGAGGATGAGGGGGAGACCTGGATCTCTCTTCCCGGGGACGCCACTGTGTCCATGAATATGTGGGGATTTTCCGCCAGCATCCTGAAAGAACTGGCAGAGCGGTTCCCCAAATTTCTGGATGAAAATCTGGAGAAGAACCCGCTGAAATGCGAGTACTTCCTTCCCTTTGTGGTGGATGAGCTTCTGAAAGAGAAGAAAGCTTCCGTGAAAGTGGCAAAATCCATGGACAGGTGGTACGGCGTAACCTACCGGGAGGATAAGCCCATGGTGATGGAGGCGGTCCGCCGGTTAAAGGAAAAAGGGGTTTACCCGGAAAAACTGTGGGAGGAAGCGTAGGTGGAAAGAGAACGGATACTGGAGGCCGCCGGTCATTTTGACATGGAGGGGGAGATTGCGGAATACTGCCCCTTCGGAAGCGGCCATATCAATGATACATACCGGCTTACCTACCGGACGCCCCAGGGGGAGAGACGCAGCATTCTGCAGCGGATGAACCGGCAGGTATTTCAAAAGCCGGAAGAACTGATGGAAAACCTGATGGGCGTGACCTCCTGGCTGAAAAAGAAAATCCGGGAGCAGGGCGGAGATCCCCAGAGGGAGACCATCAACCTGGTTATGGGCAGGGACGGGAAACCTTACTGGGTGGACGCAAGCGGGGATTACTGGCGCATGTCTTTGTCCATTGAACATGCTTTCTGCTACGATCAGGTGGAACGGGAAGAGGATTTTTATGAGAGCGCGGTGGCTTTTGGAAATTTTCAGAGGCTGCTGGCGGATTATCCGGCCCATACGCTTCATGAGACCATACCGGATTTTCATAATACGGTGGACCGGTTTCACAAACTGCAGCGAGCCATCCAGGCAGATCCGCTGGGAAGGGCTGCCGGCGTGCAGAAGGAGATTTCTTTCGCTCTGGAGCGGGAGGAGCTGGCCCATGTGCTCTGCGACCAGCAGGAGCGGGGCGAGCTGCCGCTGCGGGTCACCCACAACGATACAAAGCTGAATAATGTGATGATTGACGAAAAGACAGGGCGGGGCATCTGCGTGATCGACCTGGATACGGTGATGCCGGGACTGGCGGTGAATGATTTCGGCGATTCCATCCGGTTCGGCGCCAGCACGGCGGCGGAGGATGAGCGGGACCTGTCAAAGGTATCCTGCGATCTTCGTCTGTACGAGGTGTATGTGAAGGGCTTTATGGAGGGATGCGGCGGAGCGCTGACAGACAGAGAGATGGAGATGCTTCCCATGGGAGCCATCCTGATGACCTATGAGTGCGGCATCCGGTTCCTGACCGATTACCTGGAAGGAGATCATTATTTTAAAATCAGCAGAGAGGGGCAGAACCTGGACCGGTGCAGGACCCAGTTCTGTCTGGTGAAGGATATGGAAGAAAAACTGCCCCGGATGCAAAGCATCGTGGAGCAGTACAGAAAAACCGTCTAAAGGTTAAGGCAAGCATACAGAAAGCCTCCGGGGCTTTCAGGGACACTCTTCAAGAAGGGATGCGATACAGGCGCACAGCTCTTCTTCCGAGTTCACTCTGAAGTCGGCCGGAGGCTTTTTCTGTTCATTTTTTCCGGAGCGGTCCAGCCAGATGGTATGCCAGCCGGCCCCGGCAGCTCCACGGATATCGTGGTCATAGGAATCGCCGGCGTACCAGGTGGTCTCCGGGTCCAGCTGCCAGCGCAGCATGGCTTCCCGGAAAATGCCGGGATCCGGTTTGTTGATGCCGATGTCGCCTGAGGCCAGAATATGCTCTTCCCCGATCCAGCGGGAAAGCCCCAGGGCCCTGCATTTGTCCCGCTGGTGCAGAGACGGGCCGTTGGTGATAACGCCCAGAAAAGCCCCCTGCTCCCGGCAGAGCGCAAGCAGCTTTTCCAGGGCGGGAGAGAGCTGAATGTGATTTTGCTGCCACTGATAGGCAGTCTGAAAATCCAGGGCTTCCTGCCGGGACACGGTCTGACCGAAATCTGCCGCGGCCTGGCGGAAGCGGAATATGTACATCTCTTCCATGGAGATCTGTCCTGCCATGGCGTCTTCAAATACCTGGTTGCCCCGGCGGATGAAGGCATGGAACAGGACTCTCATTTCGTTTTCATCCCGGCAGGCCCCGTACTGTTCCTCATAGGCCAGGCGGAAGGGGGTCAGACGGTCATACAGGGTATCGTCAATATCAAAAATGAATGCGGGCATAAAGATTCCTCAGGTAAAAAAGATTATTTCAGCGCGTCCATGCTCATCTGTTCCAGCAGGCAGGCTTTGATCTTAAACAGTTTGTCGGACAGATCCACGTATACCTGATGGGGATTGTAGAACCGCTTTGTCTCATCCCAGATGGTATCCTTTTCCTTCGTACAGTAATCCCGGATCTCCATGACAGAGGGAGACGTATATACGCATTCGCCCTTCTGGAATACCGGAACCAGAAGTTCCCGCAGGGTATAGGAGCCGCCCCGGATCTTTGTTTTTTTCCAGGTTTCCAGGGGGTCGAAGATAATCATATCCTTCTTCTCGTCAAAGGTTTCGTCCGCCAGACAGATCAGATCCGCCCGGATTTTTCCCGTGGTCTTGTCGTAAATCCGGTAGATGGTTTTATTGCCCGGGTTCGTGATCTTTTCCGTATTTTCGGACAGCTTGATCTTGGGGATGAATTCTCCCTTTTCATTCTGGATGGCCGCCAGCTTGTACACGCCGCCGAAGGCCGGGCAGTCCCGGGAGGTGATCAGGTTGGTTCCCACGCCCCAGGAGGTGATGGCTGCCCCCTGGTTTTTCAGGCTGTAGATCAGGTGCTCGTCCAGATCGCTGGAGGCGGCGATGACCGCATCCTGGAAACCAGCTTCATCCAGCATTTTTCTGGCTTTTTTGGACATGTAGGCCAGATCGCCGCTGTCCAGGCGGATGCCGTAATGGGTCAGGGGAATGCCCTCCTCCTTCATCTCCTTAAAGACCCGGATCGCGTTGGGAACGCCGGAACGAAGGGTGTCGTAGGTGTCCACCAGAAGGGTGCAGGCATCCGGATAAAGCCGGGCATAGGTTTTGAATGCCGTGTATTCATCCGGAAAGCTCATGATCCAGCTGTGGGCGTGAGTCCCCATCACGGGAACGGAGAACAGCTGGCCGGTGAGCACGTTGGAGGTTCCCACGCATCCCCCGATGACAGCCGCCCGGGCTCCGTAAATGCCGGCGTCCGGTCCCTGGGCCCGGCGCAGGCCGAACTCCATGATGGCGTCTCCTTTGGCCGCGTATACCACCCGGGCCGCCTTGGTGGCAATCAGGCTCTGGTGGTTGATGATGGTCAGAAGGGCAGTCTCAATCAGCTGGGCTTCCATAATGGGGGCAATGACCTTTACCAGGGGTTCCCGGGGAAATACCACCGTGCCCTCGGGGATGGCATAAATATCTCCGCTGAAATGGAAGTCTTTCAGGTAGGCCAGAAAGTCTTCGTCGAAGAGATTCAGGCTTCGCAGATAGGAAATATCCTCCGGGGAGAACCGGAGGCGTTTGATATAGTCAATCACCTGCTCCAGACCGGCGGCGATGGCATAACCGCCGTCGCAGGGGTTTTTGCGGTAGAAAACATCGAAAATAACGGACTCATCCGAATGGGTTTTGAAATAGCCCTGCATCATGGTCAGTTCATACAGGTCAGTCAGCAGGGTGAGATTCATGGTACTCATAATCAGGCTCCTTTGTACGGCTGTTTGATCAGCTGTTATTTGCAGTATTTTCCTTATAGTATAACAGAAAATCAGAAAAATCAAAGAGGGATTCGGCGGATATTTTCCTTTCCAATTCCGAGGGGGTATGGTATACTGAATATAACTGAAAAACACAGCAAAAGGTGCAGGGGATCTTGATAAGAACGGCAGGGGAGTCTGACATTTTCTCAGACTCCCTGTTTTGTAAACAGCCGCATTTATCCGGCTTCTGCCGGCTGTGACGCACAGAAGGAGGGGGTAATATGCAAATCCAAGTAATTCCCACCATTATCGTGGTGGCCTATCTGGTGGGCATGATGCTGGTAGGTCTGATCGTGGGCAAGCTGCAGATCAAGGACAGCAAAGACTACATGCTGGCAGGAAGAAGAATGGGACTTTTTATGGTGGCCTTCTCGCTGTCCGCCAACAACATCGGCGGCGGAAGCACTACGGGACTGGCCCAGAAAGCCTTCGGAGACTGGGGCATGAGCGCGGTGTGGTATGTGCTGGCTGCCTCTGTGGCCATGATTCCCCTGGCCTATTTCGCGCCCAGGATCCGTGAGACCATGGCGGTGACGATACCGGAGGTGGTGGGCCGCCGGTTCGGAGAAAAATCCAGTATCTTTACGGCGGTACTGAGTATTCTCTCCCTGTTCTGCCTGACTTCCTCCCAGATCGCGGCCTCCGGGTCCGTGGTGTCTACCCTGACCGGCATTCCCACAAACGTGGCGCTGGTAGTTGCCGGACTGGTGGTGATTCTGTATACCACATTTGGAGGCATGATCGCGGATCAGATTTCCGATCTGGTACAGTTTATTATTATCCTGGTGGGTCTGGCCATTGCCACGCCTTTTGTACTGGAGGGATGCGGAGGCTGGGAGGCTATTTCCGCGGCGCTTCCGCCGGTGCAGCTGGACTTTACGAAAATCGGCTGGGTGACCATTATCGGCTACATCTTTAATTATTTCTGTACTTTCCTGGCGGGGCCGGAGATGGTATCCCGCTTTGAGACGGCCAAAGATGAAAAGACAGCAAGGAACGCTTCCTTCCTGTCCGCAGTCCTGATGGCGGCCATGTCCTTCTTCCCCACATTGATTGGCCTGGCAGCTCTGGCCGTGCAGGATACCCTTCCCAATCTGTCGGCGGACGGCAGCAACGCCATGATGGCGGTGGCCAGCGTCCATGCCCCGGAGATTGTGGTGGGGCTGATTTCAGCCGCCATTATCTGCGCCACCATGTCCTCGGCGGATTCCAATCTGCTGTGCATGTCCACCATGGTGATGAACGATATTTACCTGAAATTCGGCGGAGCTAAACGGCTGAGCGAAAAGCAGATCATCACCTATACCCGGGCCTGCAATGTGGCAGCGGCGCTGATTGCCATGGGAATCTCCATGGCCGGTATTTCTATTGTAACCATGAACACCTTCGCCTTCGGCATACGGTGCGCGGGACCCTTTGCCGCCTACGGCCTGGGGCTGATTGTGCCCAGGGCCACCAGACATTCCGGCATTGCCTCTCTGGCGGCGGGAACCGTGGGGTTCTGCTTCTGGCAGGTGCTCAGCGGAGGCGGCTTCCTGTTCGGCATCCTGCCGGTAGTGTTCGGATGCGCGGTGGGCGTGCTGGCCTTCTTCCTGGTCAATCTGATTGAGTGGAAGGCGGGCGTGAAGCCGGCGCCCTCCGCATACACGGAAAAATAAGGGACGACAGTTCGGGGATGCGGCAAAGCCGGAGCGCTTTTTGGCGGCATCCCCGCTGAAAAAGCAAAACGTAAAAAAATAAAAAAACCTCTTGCTTTTTCAGAACAGATCGGTTATAATGTCTCTTGTCGTCAGATAGGGCTATCGCCAAACGGTAAGGCAACGGACTCTGACTCCGTCATTTCCAGGTTCGAATCCTGGTAGCCCTGTTTCATTTGGAAGCTGCCTTTGGTGAATCAAAGGCAGCTTTTATGTTTGCTGGATTACAGATGGAATGAGCAGAGGGAAACTATGAACGGTAAATATGAATTCGAGGGAAAAATCCGGTACAGTGAAATAGATGAGACGGGCTGTCTGTCCCTGGCAGGGCTGGTCAACTATTTTCAGGATGTGTCGACGTTCCAGTCGGAAGAGCTGGGGATCGGAGTGGAGTATCTGACAGAGCGGCATCAGGCCTGGATTTTGTCTTCCTGGCAGATTGTGATTGACCATCTTCCGAAGCTGTGCGAGAGCGTAAAGGCCCAGACCTGGGCTTATGATTTTCAGGGGTTCTACGGCATGAGAAATTTCGTGCTGCTGGGAGCGGATGGAAAGCCGGCCGCCCGGGCCAACAGCATCTGGGTGCTGTACGATACCCGGGAGAACCGGCCGGTAAGAGTGCCGGAGGATATGGCGCAGGCTTATCCTATGCTGGAGCCGCTTGAGATGGAGTACGCCCCCCGGAAGATCCGGCTCCCCCAGGGAGGAGAACCCCGGGAGGCTTTTGCCATCGGAAGACATCAGCTGGATACCAACCACCATGTAAACAACGGACAGTATATAGCCATGGCGGCGGAATACCTGCCTGCCGGGTTTAAAATCCGGCAGATGCGGGCGGAATATAAGATGCAGGCCAGGCTTCACGATGAGATCTGTCCCCGGGTATACACGGAAGAAAACCAGGTGACGGCGGCGCTCTGCAGCAGCCAGGGAAAGCCCTACGCTGTGGTGGCTTTTGAGGAGCGCCGGAAGGAGCAGGACAGGTAAAGACGGAACGGAATGCCATAGGAGAGAGTATGTTGCGGTTAGGAGAAAAACAGCGGTTAAAGATTGTAAAAAAGGTAAGCTTTGGCGTTTACCTGGCTGAGGAGGAAGGACAGGAAAAGGTGCTTCTGCCCATGAAGGAAACGCCGGAGGGCTGCGAACTGGGAGATGAGCTGGAAGTGTTTCTTTATAAAGATTCCAGGGACCGTCTCATCGCCACCACCCGGGAGCCGGCGCTGACCCTGGGGCAGATCGGTCTGCTTCGGGTGAAGGAAACCGGAAAAATCGGCGCTTTCCTGGACTGGGGCCTGGATAAAGACCTGCTGCTGCCTTTCCGGCAGCAGACCAGAAGGGTCCGCCAGGGAGAGGAATGCCTGGCTGCCCTCTATATTGATAAAAGCAGCCGGCTGTGCGCTACGATGAATGTGTATCCCTACCTGAAAACAAACTCTCCTTACCGGATCGGAGATACGGTGACAGGCCGTGTCTATGAGACCAGCGAGAATTTCGGCGTGTTTGTGGCAGTGGACGATATGTATTCGGCCCTGATCCCCAAGCGGGAGGCGGCCGGAAGTTTTGAAATAGGAGAGATCCTGAAGGCCCGGGTAACTGATGTGAAGGAAGACGGAAAGCTGGATCTGAGCGTGCGGGAGAAAGCGTACATTCAGATGGAGGAGGACGCCCGTCTGGTTCTGCAGGTGATTGATGAATTCGCAGGAGTGCTGCCCTTCGGGGATAAAGTGTCCCCGGAAATCATCAAGCGGGAATTTGGTCTGAGCAAAAACGCTTTTAAACGGGCGGTGGGACGCCTGCTGAAGCAGGGAAAGATCGAGCTTAAGGACGACCGGATCTACCGGAAAAAGACCGAAGAATGATGGTGAAAGTGCACAAAAACGGAGCATAAAATTTGTACAAAACAGATAAAACAATGAAGTTGAAAAAAGTGCTTGACTTCTGGAAAAATCCGGGATATATTGTGGGCGTAAAGTGAAAGATGAGTTAAGAGATGAAAGGAGAATAAGAGATGAAAGTACAGAACATCACCGATATCGACAAATTCTTCAAGGTAGTAGACGCATGCAAAGGTAAAGTAGAACTGGTAACCGGCGAGGGAGACAGACTGAACCTGAAGTCAAAGCTGAGCCAGTATGTTTCCATGGCAAATATTTTCTCCAACGGCGAGATCCCTGAGCTGGAGATCATCGCATATGAGAAAGAGGATATTGATAAACTGATTGACTTCATGATGAACAACTAAACATAAATATCCAGAAAGGGCTGGGATGACTGCATCCTGGCTCTTTTTTTGTTTCACAGGAAACGCGGTTCCCTGTGAAATAATAACGCTCTGCTCTCCTTACTGTCCGGCATGGCGAAATTTGCTGGGGGTGGTTCCCACCATATTTTTAAATACTTTGGTGAAATAGTTGTAGTCCTCATAGCCAACGGTGGCGGCAATTTCCGACACAGGCTTGTCCGTGGACAGGAGAAGATTCTGAGCGGCCTGTACCCGGTGGGAAGCGATCAGCCAGGTGAGGGAGTGGCCCCCGGAGAGAGTCTTGGATAAAGCGCAGAGCTTGGTGGCTCCGAAGTGCAGATCCGCTGTTATGGACTGGATGGACAGTTTTTCTGTGTAGTGCTGGGAAATATACATCTCCAGCCTCTGAAGGTCGCTGTGCTTGGTGGAAGCCACAATATTGTTGGACTGGACGTAGGAGGCCATAAATTTCAGAAGCTCGGTGAGAGATTCTGTTTTTGACCGGGAATACTGGCGGATCTTAAAAAATTTTTCCTTCAGATCGTCGAGATCCCCCGGATACCAGTCCAGGGTGCTTTTTGTATTATTCCACTGTTCTTCCAGGGGAGAGGTGTCCAGAAGCTGGCCGAAGCCCAGATAGGAAATAACCTCTCCGTTGTCAAAAATCGGAATCAGATTCTCACACAGACCGGCATGGCAGCGGTAGTGGTAGGCGGTCTTGATGTTTTTGCAGATATCGGAAGCCTGGGCGTCGCAGTTGACGCACCGGATATGGCCCTCCGGAATATCGTTGATGGTGCGGCAGAATTCCGTGTGGGCGTCCCGGATGCTGATATCCTTTCCGGAGAGCTCGTGAATATTGATAAAAATTCCGGTGAGTTCATGGATATTGGAGATCAGCTTCAGCAGCTGCTCATTGTTAAAAAATACATTCATTATTTATTTCCCCGCTTCTTTTTTCTTTCTTTTACTTTATCAGAAAAGCCGGATTCTGACAATTCCTTTTGCCTGAAGAAACAAAAATCGAAAAATATGTGTTTTTCGAAAGATATTACTAAAATAGGGGTCAGAAGTTCTATGATTGTTGAAAATATACAGATATACTGGTAAAAACAGATAGAAAAATGAAAAAAATAATGATACAATAGACGGGAAAACGGACAAAGAATTGTCATATAGCATAAATGCACAAAGAACAAAATGAAAAATTGTGCAAAACATCTATATCACGGCAAACCGGAAGAAACGAGGGAAGAAGATGGCTTCTTTGTGGATCGTGAATGAAGATCGAAGTATCAGGGCGGAGATCGTACCTGCCCACGGCGGTATGGTGGCCCAGATTGAACTGGAGGGAAAGGAGCTCCTGCACATTGACCGGGGGCAGCTGGAGACGGCGCCTATGGCGGCGGGAGGGATGCCCATTCTGTTTCCCTTTCCCAGCAAAACAAAGGATGACGCCTATCAGTTTAAAGGGAAACAGTACCATATGCCCATGCACGGACTGGTAAAAAATGACGTGTTTGCGGTGGGCGAGACCGGGGAAAACAGAGCGCGGCTCTGGCTGGAAAACAGCCCGTCCTGGAAAGCCCAGTATTATCCGTTTGATTTCCGGCTGGAGGTGGAATACCGGCTGGAGAAGAACAGCCTGACGGTTCTGTTTGGAATTGAAAACCGGGGAGATGAAGCCATGCCCCACTACCTGGGCTGGCATCCCTTCTTTAAATCTACCGATAAAAAAAGGATCCGGCTGTGGCAGGATATGAGGGTGCACTATGACTATGTGCGCCAGGTGGATGAGCCGGGGATTGTGCTGGATGATCTGTCCAGGCGCTGGGACGACGTGTTCCACACGCCCGAGAAGGGAGGCTTTATTCTGGAGAATGAAGCGGACGGATACCGGGTTTCCTGTGAGGCGGACCGGGAATTTGAAGCCCTGGTGGTCTGCTCCTGGGTGGAAGAGAGCATGTGCGTGGAGCCCTGGTGCGGCCTTCCCGATTCCATCAACACCGGCAGATTTGTGAGATGGATCGACCCGGGCAAGAAAAAAGAATACCGGGTATGCCTGACATTTGAAAACTTAAAATGAATTTACATAAATTTAATGAAGGAGGAAGATTTGTATGAAGCGAGTTGGATTTATCGGTCTTGGAAACATTGGGAGAGGCATCTGCTCCAACCTGATCAAGCAGGGAAATGAGATGACAGTCTATGATGTGTACAGACCGGCTATGGAAAAATTTGAGGGCCAGGCATATCTGGCTGCCGATCCGGTGGAGGTGCTGCGCCGCAGCGATTATGTGTTCCTGTCTCTGCCCAAGTCCGAGGTAGTGGAAGATACGGTTCACTCCTTTATCAAAGAAGGGGTGCAGGGCAAGATGATCATTGATACATCCACCAGCTATCCGATCTCTACAAAGAAACTGTATGAAGAACTGAAGGCAGCCGGCGGCGCCCTGGTGGACGCGCCCCTGATGGCAGGACCGGATGAGGCGGCAGCCGGAACCCTGGATATCGTGGTAGGCGGAGATAAAGAGGACTATGACAAAGCCACAGAGCTGTTTGACGCTTACTGCCAGTCTTATAAATATGTAGGTCCCAGCGGAACCGGCCATCTGATCAAGCTGGCCATTAATTTCATCAGCCTGACAGAGGCGCTGATGTTTGCCCAGCTGTTCCCGCTGATGGACAAGATGGGCTTTGATCCCAAGGATCTGTTTGATGTGTTTGAAGATTCCGTTCTGAAGAACTGGACCTCCACTTTCTATACCAAGAAGTACATGGACAGAAATTACCGCCTGGACTTCGCACTGGCTCTGGGAACCAAGGATCTGAGCTATGTGAAGCGCATGTATGAGGAGTACAATGTACCGGCCTTTGTGCTGGACGGCGCTCTGGACTTCTGCCGTGTGGCTCTGGCCGAGCAGGAAAAGGGCCAGCCGCCTATCGATATGAGCTATCCCTGCGAGACCATGTACCGTCTGCTGGGAATGAAGTAAGAAGAGAACGAAAAAACCAGGAAGGTATGGAAAAGGGGTGTTACATTGGAAGATAACATTCTGGAAATAAAAGACGTCTCGAAGCTGTATCCGGGCGTTACGGCGCTGAACCATATTAATCTGACTTTCCGCAAGGGTGAGATTCACGCCCTCTGCGGAGAGAACGGAGCAGGGAAATCCACCCTGATCAAAACCATCTCCGGTGCCATTACCCCCACGGCAGGTCAGATCATCATCGACGGAGAGACTTTCTCCGGCCTGACCCCGGCTCTCGCGAGAGAAAAGGGCGTGGCGGTGGTGTATCAGGAATTTACCCTGGTGCCGGTGCTGACGGCAGCTGAGAATATATTCATGGGCAACTTTAAGAAAAAGGGTATCATGATAGACCGGAAGGCCATGTACGAGGAGGCCGCCAAAATCTTTGAGCGTATGGGCATCAACCTGGATCCCCGTTCCAAAGTACAGGATCTGACCACCGGTTACCAGCAGATTGTGGAGATTGCCAAGGCCATCTCCTACAACGCCAGAATCCTGATTATGGACGAGCCCTCGGCTCCCCTTACCACCAATGAGGTGGATGCCATGATGAATATCGTGCGCACCCTGAAGAAGGAAGGCGTTACGATCATCTATATCTCCCATCGTATGGAAGAGATCTTTGAGCTGGCGGACCGGGTATCGGTTCTGCGGGACGGTGAGTACATCGGCACAAAGGATATTCAGGACACAGATCATGACGATCTGATCCGCATGATGGTGGGACGTACGCTTTCCCAGACCTATCCGTCAAGAAACTGCAGGACCGACGAGGTGGTGCTGGAAGCAAGGCATCTGTCGGGAAACGGTGTAAAGGATATTTCCTTCCAGCTGCATAAAGGCGAGATCCTGGGACTGGGAGGCCTGATCGGAGCGGGACGTACTGAGCTTTGCGAGATGATCTTCGGCTACTACCCCATTCAGAGCGGAGAACTGTATCTGCATGGAAAGCTGATTAACCCCACCTCTCCCTCCGACGCGGTGAGCAAGGGCATTGCCCTGGTACCGGAGGATCGGAAAAAGCATGGCATTATCGGAGAGATGACGGTGCTGGATAACCTGACTTTGTCTACCCTGAAAAAGCTCAGCAAGGTGGCGATTGACCGGAAGGCTCAGAGAGAATATGCCCAGAGCCAGGTGGACGCCATGGGCATCAAGACGCCCAGCCTGAAGCAGAAAGTGAGAAACCTGTCAGGAGGAAATCAGCAGAAGGTAATCCTGGGAAGATGGCTGGGGGCCAACCCGGAGATCCTGATTTTTGACGAGCCGACCCGCGGAATTGACGTGGGAGCCAAGGCGGAGATTTACAAACTGATGACGCAGCTTGTGGAAGAGGGAAAATCCATTATCATGATTTCTTCGGATATGAGCGAACTGCTGGGAATGTCAGACCGTCTGGTTATTCTTGCCAAGGGCAGATACACGGGAACCCTGGACGCCAGTGAGTTCAGCCAGGAAACCGTTCTGAAATATTCCTCTGGGGGTGTGCAAAAATGAAAAATGAAAAGAATATATCAACCATTATAAGTAAATACGGGGTGCTGATGGTGTTCATCCTGATGTTCATCGTGTTCAGCTTCACGGCACCCAACTTTCTGAATGTGAGAAACCTGCTGAACGTAAGCCGTCAGATTAATACCCTGGGTATCTGTTCGGTAGGTATGACCCTGCTGCTGATCGCGGGAAGCATTGACCTGTCCCAGGGCTATCAGCTGTCTCTGCTGAACGTGCTCTGCGCCTGGATGATGGCGGAAAAGGGCGTGCCCATGGTGCTGGCTATCCTGCTGACCCTGGTGGTGGGCGCTCTGATCGGCGTGATCAACGGTGTGATCGTTGTGAGATCCGGCGTGCATCCCATGATCGTAACGCTGGGCGTGTCCCAGGCTTTAAACGGTATCAGCTTCCTCTTCTCAAACGGTATTCCCATTTACGGGTTCCCGGACAGCTTCAGCAAGCTGGGCCAGGGAAGCATCGGGGCTGTTCCCATCTCCCTGATTATCATGGTGATTATCATGATTATCGGCCATTTTATCCTTTCCCGCCTTCCCTACGGCCGCTATCTGTATGCGGTGGGAAGCAATGAGGAGTCGGCGAAGCTGGCAGGCGTGAATACAGGTACGGTGAAAATTATCGCCCACACTCTGTCCGCCTTCCTGACAGCCATTGCGGCTGTGCTGCTTCTGTCCAGAACCAACTCCGGCCTGTCCTCCAACGGCGCCGGTTTTGAGTTCAATGTTATTACCGCCTGCGTGCTGGGCGGCGTCAGCAACCTGGGCGGCCGGGGCACCATGTACCAGGCAGTGCTGGGCGTGCTGATCATGGGCTTCCTGGAGAACGGCATGCTGCTGATGAATATCAATGAGTACTGGCAGCTGGTTGTAAAGGGCGTTCTGCTGCTGATCGCGGTGGTGTACGACGCCAGCATGAGCCGGAGCGCGGAGCGGGTGAAGAAGCTGAAAGCCATCAACTCCGAGAACAAGTAACCGTCGGTATGCAACACGCCCCGGCGGGGGTGTGCAGATAATAAACTATAATAAGGAGGAAAAGACATGAACAAAAAACAGATTGGATTTCTGGCGGCGGCCATGATGGGGACTCTGGCCCTTGGCACATCAGCCTTTGCGGAGGAGGGAAGCTACAAGATTGGTTTCTCCTTCTACAATCTGTCCAACGCGGTTTGGGCGGAGCTGGTGGAAGAGGCGGTAGCCTACGGTTCCGAAGTCGGATGCGAAGTAACTTACGTGGACTGCGGCGAGGATGCCCAGAAGCAGATCTCTCAGATTGAGAACTTCATCATGAGTGACTGCGATGCTATCGTAATCCTGCCCATCGATGCCACAGCCGTTGAGAATGTAGTGCAGGAAGCGCTGGATGCAGGCATCCGGGTAGTTTCCTATTCCACAGACTTTGAGGGAGCTGAGACAAACCTGGCTCTGGATCCGGATGCTACCGGACAGGCGCTGGTAGATATGGCCGCACCCTTTATCGATGAGAAGTATCCGGATGGAAAATTCACCTGGGTATTTGAAAATATCCCCAGTATTGAGCTGGGCGTTCTGGAAGGCGACGCGGTAGAAGCAGCCATGGCTGAGAAATATCCGGAAGCGGAGCTGCTGGGAAGCCAGGAAGTGCTGTCCCTGGAGGAAGGCGTTTCCGTAACAGAGAACTTCATGCAGGCTCATCCGGACAACCGGGTAATCCTGGGCATCTCCTCCGGCGTTGGCGTTGGCGGAAATGAGGCTATCAAGACGGCGGTTTCCGAGGATGAGTGGGACGACTATCTTCTGTTCTCCGTGGACGCTACCGAGCAGGAATGCCAGAACATCTTAAACGGCGAGCCTCTGAAGGGTTCCATCGGTCTTGGCGGCGGCAAAGAGCATGCGCATCTGCTGGTTGACGTTTGCATCGACCTTCTGGAAGGCGAAGAAGTAGAGAGATATACTCCCCTCCCGCCCACCGCTGTAACGGCTGATACGGTTGAGGAATACATTGCCAACACATACGGAGAATAATAAGCTGCCGCAAGGGCATAGAGAAAGGAGAGATGCCAATGGGTATCTCTCCTTTTATACCAAAAAACAGGAAAGGATGAGGCCAAATGACAAAAAAAGAGCCGATACTGGTGATTATGGCAGCCGGTATGGGAAGCCGTTTTGGAGGCTTAAAGCAGATCCAGCCGGTGGATCAGGAAGGTCATATTATCATTGATTTCTCCCTGTTTGACGCCTGGCGGGCCGGGTTCCGCCGCCTGGTGTTTATCATCAAGAAAGAACATGAGGAACTGTTCCGCAGGACGGTGGGAGACCGGATGGAGCAGTGGTTTGAGGTAAACTATGTATTCCAGGAGCTGGCCCGCCTGCCGGAGGGGTATCGTGTGCCGGAAGGGCGAGAGAAACCCTGGGGAACAGGCCATGCCATAGCCTGCTGTCAGGGAGTGGTGGATGCTCCTTTTGCGGTGATTAACGCGGATGACTTTTACGGCGCCAGCGCTTTCGCAGAGATTTACCGCTTCCTGAAAGAATCAGAAGATGAGAGCCAGTATGCCATGGTTGGGTACCGGCTGCGCAACACGGTGACGGAGAACGGCTCTGTAGCCAGAGGGGTATGCCAGGTGGAAGAGGGCATCCTGAAAGGGATTACGGAGCTGACGGAGATTTACAAGGACGGGGAGAATGCCCGCTATACCCTGGACGGAACCCATTTTGAAGGGCTGTCCGGAGACCGGGTGGTATCCATGAACCTGTGGGGCTTTTCGGAAAAAATTCTGGAAGAGCTGTGGGCCGGATTTCCCCGGTTCCTGGATGAAAATCTGCCGGTAAATCCAAAGAAATGCGAATATTTTCTTCCCACGGTGGTAAACCGGCAGATTGAAGAGGGGAAGGTGACGGTACGGGTACTGCCCTGCGAGGAAGTATGGTACGGCGTGACCTATCATGATGATCTGCAGACGGTGATGGACGCCATCCAGGAGATGAAAGACAGGGGAATTTACAAGGAGGAGCTATGGGGATGAACGGGGTGGATGAAAAAGTAATGGCGCAGGTGCTGTCCTGCTTCTCATTTGACACTAAGCCGGTGAGCTGGGAACCCTATGGCTGCGGCCATATCAATCTGACCTGTCTGGTTATCACCGAAAGCGGCCGCCGCTATATTATGCAGCGGATGAATGAGCACGTGACAAAGTGTATTCCCGATCTGATGAAAAATATTAACCTGGTAACGGAGCATCTGCGAAAGAAAGCAGGGGAGGGGGAGACAGTTCTGACCCTGGTTCCCACCGTGTCCGGCGATCCCTATCTCACTCATGAGAGCGGATGCTGGAGGGTGTATGACTTTGTGGAACATTCCCTGTGCCTTCAGACAGCCGAGACGGTGGATGATTTTTATCAGAGCGCCGTGGCCTTCGGCCATTTTGAGGAGGAACTGAAGGATTTTCCCATTGACGAACTGAACGAGGTGATTCCGGATTTTCACAATACGCCGAACCGCTACCGGATTTTCCATGAAGTCCTGGATAAAGATGTGATGAACCGGGCGGCGCAGGTGAAGGAGGAGATACAGTTTGTGCTGGAGCGGGAGGAAGAGATGGGAACCCTGCAGAAACTGCGGGAGTCGGGAGAACTGCCCCTGCGGGTAACCCATAATGACACCAAACTGAACAATGTGCTTCTGGACGCGGATACCAGGAAGGCTCTGTGCGTGATTGACCTGGATACGGTGATGCCGGGCCTGAGTCTGTATGATTACGGTGATTCCATCCGCTTCGGGGCGGCTACGGCGGCGGAGGATGAGAAGGATCTGTCAAAGGTGGAAATGGATCTGGAAAAGTTTCGGATCTACACCAGAGGGTTTGTATCCGCCTGCCCGGGCCTTACGGATAAGGAGCTGGAGCTGCTTCCCATGGGAGCCAAGACCATGACCCTGGAATGCGGGATGCGCTTCCTCACCGACTATCTGGATGGGGACCACTATTTTGCCATCCATTATCCGGACCAGAATCTGGACCGGTGCAGAACCCAGTTCAAGCTGGTGGCGGATATGGAGAAGAAATGGGACAAGATGCAGGCGATTGTAAAAGAAGAGTGCGGCCGGGAAAAGTAGAAGACAGAAGGCTATAGCGCAGAGCATATGTACTCTTTTTGGCAACTTTCCCTCACGTGTATGGCAGAACGAGGGTGCTGCTTCATCATGAATTTCATGATTTTGCAGCACCCTCGGTTTATTGTTCGTGATCTTCAAACCGATAGCCGAACACGGACTGGTTTTTTCCTTTTTTCTTGGCTTCGTACAGAAGCCGGTCGGCGCTGCGGTACAGCTCATCAATGGAATACTGCTTTTCGATGGGGATCACGCCGATGCTGCAGGTCACTTTTTCCTGCCGGGTCTGAAGCTGATGCAGATGCTCCTTCAGACTTTCAATTTTCTGCTCCAGCTCGGTGCGGCTTAAGGGTTCGTGTATCAGAGCCACAAATTCATCTCCCCCCAGACGCCCCAGAATGCCGTTTGCGTCAAACAGATTTTTCAGCTGGTCCGCCACGGCTTTCAGTACCTGGTCGCCTGCCGGATGGCCGAAGCAGTCATTGATTTCCTTAAAATCGTCCAGATCCAGAATGATAAAACAGCCTGCCATTTTGGAATGGCCGGAGAAATTCATATTGGTCAGCATCTGTTCCCCCATCTGGAAAAACAGGCTTCTTCCCGGAATGCCGGTGAGACCGTCCAGTCTGGCTTCATAGTACAGACAGTTATAATTTTTCTGGTACAGGGATATAACCAGCAGGACCAGAAAGACCAGGGAAATAATGCCCAGGAAAAACTGGATCTGCAGATGAACCAGGTCGTAGGAGGTTTCCTCCGTCAGATGGATGCCGTACCAGCTCATTACCTGTCCGATGCGGTTGGTGAAATAGACGGCCACGCTTCCGATGGCAAAGACCAGCAGCGCAATGAGGCCGGACATCCGTTTTTTATGCTGCATGACCAGGGAATGAAGATGGTCCACGGTTTCGATCCGATGTTTCAGGTCCCGGGCCTGGTCGGACTGCTGAAACAGGTAGCACAGAACGGCCAGTACATCCACAATCACTGCGAAAAGAAGAAAATCCCAGCGGCGGATGTCATTCAGCGTGCTGGCGGCGTTCCTGCCGCTTTCCGGAAAGAACAGCCCCATGCAGGTATAAACCAGGAACGTATGGATCACCCGGCCCACGGTGGAAACGGCCAGAATTCCCGCCACAGGATGGCGGCTCTTTTTTGCGCCCTGGTACAGAAGCCCGGTTATAAATCCGAAAAGGGTTCTGGTGCCTACGCTCAGGATAAGGCTGGCCAGGGGCTTCCCGCTCATGAAGGGAGAAAAGACGGCATCTCCCGCGCCCACATAGAAAGCGGAAGCCTTCCACATGGAGGCAAGGCCGAACACGGCGCCTACCGCGGCGGCCTCTCGGGGACCCATTAGACAGCCGGTCAGAAGAACCGGTATGTAGGCAAAGGTCAAGGAGATGGGGTCAATATGAATATATCCCAGGGACGAAAAGGACATAAGCAGCTCAATGCTGATCATGGCCCATAGTAAATACAGCCTGGAAGGCATTCTTTTTCTTGTTTTTGCGGAATAAGATCTGCTCAAATTTACGTGCCTCTCAGATTCTGCCGGATTGAAAATGCCGGCTTTGATTTTGCATATTCCCAGTATACCATATTTTTCCTGATCAGGGAGGATAACTTTAATGAAAAGTTGCTTCTTATAGATTTTTATGCTATTATAATAGTGTCTAAAAATAAAAGAGCAACCGCCCACAAGGGGTTGACTTAAGAGAGAACATAGAAATGCCACCCTATTGGTCAAAGTTATGAGGGTGGCGTTTCTATGTGCAGAACATTACTTTAAATTCGTGAATACGAATGTCAGCAATGCAAGAATGAACATACCAAAGGCCATTAGGTCTTTAAAATCGAAAGATTTTCTGCTCATATGCATCACCCCCACTCTTGTTAAGGAGAATAGAGGTCAACCACCCTGTAACACGGCGCTCGGTCAAATTATAACATAATTCCACACATATATGCAATAATAATGATAATAGAAATTCTTATATTCAATAAGAGTACAACAGACAAAATACTCATTTCTTGACATTTTTGTTTTTAAAATCTCCCAAAAGTGATATGATAAGAATACGTGATTATTACGTAAAACAGAGCGGCCTGGAGCTAGCTCTGGGAAAGGAAGCGTTTTAACTTCATGAACAGATCGAAAGGTGTTAACAGACTGTTTCTGGCCATGATTCTGCTGTCAGTAATCAGTCCGATTGTGCTGCAGGATTTTTTTCTGATGCTGGATCTGTATCAGAGCCTGGCGGTGAGTCAGCTGATTTTTCTGCTGCCGGTTTTGATTTATCTGGCTCTGGGGAAAGGAGAAATGCTGGGAGAACTGCAGATTCGGTGGCTCGGTGTATCGGAAGTTCTGATGGTGCTGCTTTTGGGCGTACTGCTGCTGCCGGTGGTAACGTGGATTAATCTGATTTCCATGCTGTTTGTCACGAATTATGTGTCCTCTGCTTTTTCAGAGGTTCAGACGGCTTCTCTGGGCATGAACTTTATTTATATGGCGCTGCTTCCGGCGCTTTCGGAGGAATTTATGTTCCGGGGCGTTTTTTTCCACGGGTACCGGCGGGCCGGGATTCTCAAAGCGGCGCTCTGCTCCGGACTTTGCTTCGGCCTGATTCATCTGAACCTGAATCAGTTCTGCTACGCGTTTATAGTGGGGACGATCATGGCTCTTGTGGTGGAAGCTACAGGCAGTCTTTTTTCTTCCATGCTGGTGCATATGGTGATTAATTCCAGCAGCGTGCTGGCCCTGGAACTGGCTTCCCGGATAGAACTGAGTACGGAACTGACCCAGGAGCTGCCTCAGATGACAGAGGAGATGGAGGCCATGGCGCAGTTTATCTCCAGAGGCGCCATGGTGATGAGCTATGTGTTTTATACGATTCTGGCTGCCGGTTTTGGAACGCTGGCGTTTCTGGTGATACGCTGGCTTGCCGGACACAGCGGCAGATGGGAGCATATGAAACAGGTATTCCGGGGAGCGGCAGCAGAGGAGGAGATGGACATTCCGGAAGTTGTTTTGCAGCCGAAAAAGAGGCGGATTTTTACCCCCTGCCTGTTCATCGCCATAGTCATCTGCATAGGATACATGACAGTTCTGGAATTTATACTGTAAGATACAAAGAAGAGGGAGGATCAGAGTGAATTTTACACATCTGCACGTCCATACGGAGTACAGCCTCCTGGACGGATCCAATAAAATCAAAGAATATGTAGCCCGAGTGAAGGAGCTGGGGATGGACAGCGCGGCCATTACCGACCACGGCGTGATGTACGGCGTGATTGATTTTTACCGGGCAGCCAAAGCGGCGGGGATCAATCCCATTTTAGGGTGTGAGATCTATGTGGCTCCCGGCTCCCGGTTTGACAGAGAGGCGGGGAAAGGGACTTCCGATGACCGGTACTATCATCTGGTGCTGCTGGCGGAAAATAATCAGGGGTATGCCAATCTGATGAAAATCGTGTCCAAAGGATTCGTGGAGGGCTTCTACTACAAGCCCCGGGTGGATCTGGAGGTACTGCGGGAATACCATGAGGGGCTGATTGCCCTGAGCGCCTGTCTGGCGGGTGAGGTACAGCGGAACCTGGCCCGGGGATTCTATGAGGACGCCAGAGAGGCGGCCCTGCGCTATGAGGAAATTTTCGGGAAAGGAAATTTCTTTCTGGAGCTGCAGGATCATGGGATACCGGAACAGAAAATGGTGAACCAGCAGCTTCTGCGCATGAGCCGGGAGCTTAACATTGAGCTGGTGGCCACCAACGACGTTCACTATACCTATGCGGAAGATGCCGGGGCCCACGATATTCTCCTCTGCCTCCAGACCGGAAAAAAGCTGGCGGACGAGGACCGGATGCGCTACGAAGGGGGCCAGTATTATGTGAAAACGCCTCAGGAGATGGCCCAGCTGTTTCCCTATGCGCCCCAGGCCCTGGAAAACACCCACAAAATAGCGGAAAGATGCCATGTGGATATCGAGTTTGGAGTGACAAAACTGCCCCGGTTCGATGTGCCGGAAGGATATACGGCCTGGGAATACCTGAACCGGCTTTGCCGGCAGGGGCTGGAAATGCGGTACAGTCAGGTGACAAAGGAACTGACGGACCGGCTGGAGTATGAGCTGGGCGTGATTAAAACCATGGGATATGTGGATTATTTCCTGATTGTATGGGATTTTATCCGCTATGCCAGGGAGCATGATATTATGGTGGGACCCGGAAGAGGGTCGGCGGCCGGCAGCCTGGTGGCCTATACGCTGGGCATTACCAAACTGGATCCGATTCGGTACAACCTGCTGTTTGAGCGGTTCCTGAACCCGGAGCGGGTATCCATGCCGGATATTGACGTGGACTTCTGCTTTGAACGCCGGCAGGAAGTGATTGACTATGTGGTGGAAAAATACGGAAAAGACCGGGTGGTTCAGATTGTTACCTTCGGTACCCTGGCAGCCCGGGGCGTGATCCGGGACGTGGGACGGGTGATGGATCTGCCCTACGCACTGTGCGATACCATCGCCAAAATGGTGCCCAATGAACTGAATATTACCATTGACCGGGCCCTGGAAATGAGCCAGGAGCTGCGGACCATGTATGAGACGGATGAGCAGATTAAAACCCTGATCGATATGGCGAAGCGCCTGGAGGGGCTGCCCCGGCATACTTCCATGCACGCCGCCGGTGTGGTGATCAGCCAGAAATCGGTGGACGAATACGTGCCTCTGGCCAGGGCTTCCGACGGCACCATTATCACCCAGTTTACCATGACGACGCTGGAGGAGCTGGGCCTTCTGAAAATGGACTTTCTGGGACTGCGGACCCTGACCGTGCTTCAGAACGCGGCCCGCATGGCGGAGCGTAGCAGCGGAAAAACAATCGACCTGGATCAGATAGATTATGATGATAAAGCGGTTCTGGCTTCTCTGGGAACAGGAAAGACCGACGGAGTTTTTCAGCTGGAGAGCGCGGGAATGAAAAGCTTCATGAAGGAACTGAAGCCCCAGAGCCTGGAGGATGTGATCGCGGGTATTTCCCTGTACCGGCCGGGCCCCATGGACTTTATCCCTCAGTATATCCGGGGGAAGAACCATCCGGAAACCATTACCTATGACTGTCCCCAGCTGGAGCCGATTCTGGAGCCCACCTACGGCTGCATTGTCTACCAGGAGCAGGTGATGCAGATTGTGCGGGAACTGGGCGGCTACACTCTGGGGCGAAGCGACCTGGTGCGCCGGGCCATGAGCAAGAAAAAGGCGGAGGTGATGGCGAAGGAGCGCCAGAATTTTGTTTACGGAAATCAAGCGGAAGGGGTTCCCGGGTGCATTGCCAACGGAATCAGCGAGGCTGTGGCCAACAAGATTTTTGATGAGATGACCGATTTTGCCCGGTACGCTTTCAATAAGTCCCATGCGGCGGCCTACGCGGTGGTGGCTTATCAGACCGCCTGGCTGAAGTATTACTATCCGGTGGAGTATATGGCGGCTCTGATGACTTCCGTGATTGATAACCCGGGAAAGGTGGCGGAGTATATTATGAGCTGCCGCCAGATGGGGATCAAAATCCTGCCCCCGGACATTAACGAGGGAGAGAGCGGTTTTTCGGTGAAAAACGGGGAAATCCGCTATGGACTGTCCGCTATCAAGAGCGTGGGCAGGCCGGTGATCGAGGCGATCCTGGAGGAGCGCAAAAAAGGCGGCCGGTTTACGGATCTGCGGAACTTTGCGGAGAGGCTTTCCGGAAAGGAAGTAAATAAGCGGACGGTGGAGAGCTTTATCAAGGCCGGCGCCCTGGACAGTCTGGGGGGAACCCGGAAACAGCTTATGATGGTTTACGTGCTGGTGATGGACAGCGTGGCCCAGGAGAGAAAGGCGGCCGTCAGCGGCCAGATGTCTCTGTTTGACCTGATGGGGGAAGAAGAAAAGAAAGAATATACGATTCAGATGCCGGACGTGGGCGAGTATGAAAAAGGACAGCTGCTTGCCTTTGAAAAAGAAGTGCTGGGCATCTACGCCAGCGGCCACCCTCTGGAGGAATATGAAAGCCTGTGGCGGAACCATATCACATCGGTGTCCTCGGATTTCGCCCTGGATGAAGAGCTGGGACGTTCCAAAATTTCGGACGGGGTGAAAGCCACCATCGGAGGCATCATTGAGGGAAAAACGGTGAAGTATACCAAGACCAATAAGACCATGGCTTTTTTCCAGCTGGAGGATCTGCTGGGGACTGTGGAGGTGCTGGTATTTCCCAGGGACTATGAGCGGTATCATCATCTGATCAATGAGGACGCCAAAGTATTTGTACAGGGGAGAGTTTCCGCGGAGGACGACAAGCCCAGCAAGTTGATCTGCGAGCGGATTTTGCCGTTCGGGGAAATCCCCCGGGATGTGTGGATCCAGTTTGAGACAAAGGAGGAGTTCGCGAAGCAGGAGCAGAGGCTGTATCAGATGATTGCCGGCAGCGACGGGAATGATCAGCTGGTGATCTATGTGAGAAATCCAAAGGCGGTGAAACGCCTGGGAGCCCGCTACAGCGTGGACGCTTCGGGAGAACTGCTGGGAATGCTCCGGGAGGCCTTTGGAAGAGAGAATGTGAAAATAGCAGAGCGCAGAACGCAGGGAGGAAATTAAAAGATGAAAGGATTGAAAAAAGGATGTCTGGCAGCGGCGGCCGCAGCCCTTCTGCTGGCCGGCAGCGGAGCGGCCGTCAGGGCGGAGGAACCGCCGCGGGAGGCGGAAACGGAGGAGCAAAGCGGAAGTCTGTCCGATGAAAGCCTGGCAGAACAGGGAGAAAGCCTGGCCGTTTCCATGGCGGAGGGAAGCTTTGAGGAGGCGGAAGCTCTGTTTTCTCAGGAGATGAAGGCGCAGCTTCCGGCGGGAACCATGAAAGCGGTCTGGGAGCAGACGGTGGCGGGTCTTGGCGCTTATGAGGACGTCTATGAGGTGCAGGAGAGCGGCGGGCCTGCCGGCGATATGGTGAAGGTGACCCTTCGGTATGAGCAGAGCGGGCTGAACGTTCTGTTTACCTTTACCGGAGGGGAGATCAGCGGCCTCTGGCTGAACTATTACAACATTCCCCAGGAAGCTTCCTCCGGAGAGGGATATCAGGAACAGGAAATTTCCATCGGGGAGTATGAGCTGGACGGACGGCTGACGCTGCCGGAAGACGCGCAGAACCCTCCGGTGGTGATTCTGATCCAGGGATCCGGCCAGTCAGACATGAATGAAACGGTGGGGGAAGCGGGAAACGCCCCCTTCCGGGATCTGGCCCTGGGACTGGCCGAGAGAGGGATCGCCACCATCCGGTACAACAAGCGGTATTATCAGTACCCGGAGGCGGCTCCCGCAGATCTGACCATTCAGGATGAGGTGCTGGAGGACGCGGCGGCTGCCATTGCCTGGGCAGCTGAGTGCGGGCTGGTGGATGAAAACCGGATCATCGTGCTGGGGCACAGCCTGGGGGGCATGCTGGCGCCGGCGATTGCGGCGGAGAATCCCCGGGTATCCGCCATGATTTCCCTGGCGGGCAGTCCCAGGAAGCTGGAAGACATTATGATCGACCAGAACCGGGACGCGCTGGAGAATGCCGGACTTTCCGCGGAAGAGGTGGAAGAACAGATGGAACTGGTGGAGGCGGAAGCCGGCCGGGCCAGAGAGGCCAAAGAGGGCGGTACGGATATCGTGCTGGGAGCGCCGGAATCCTACTGGTACAGCCTGAATCAGATCGACGGGGCGCAGCTGGCGCTGAACCTTGCTGTCCCCATGCTGTTTCTTCAGGGAGAGGCGGACTTCCAGGTTTATGCCGATACGGACTTTGCCATGTGGCAGGATCTTCTGGAAGAAAAAGAGCAGGCATCTTTCCGGCTCTATGAGGGGCTGAACCATATGTTTATGCCGTCATCCGGGAAACGGGATGTGACAGAGTACGACGCGCCGGCTCATGTGGAGGAACAGGTCCTCCAGGATATCGCGGACTGGATTGACAGCCTGCAGGCGTCCGGTAAAGAGAACGTAAATAACAGATAAAATTTTCAGGATTTCGGATTCCGGCTGTTCCATTCGCTTTACAAACAGAGGAAAATGCATTAAAATAATGCCTATAATGTGCATTGACGCGGGCTTGCCCGCTTTGTGGGGAAACATACAGGAGGAAAAGAAATGGCTGCAAAAATTAAGACAATCGGTGTACTGACCAGCGGCGGGGATGCTCCCGGAATGAACGCCGCCATCCGGGCGGTGGTGCGCAAGGCAATTTCCCAGGGTATGAACGTAAAAGGAATTCATCAGGGATACAAAGGATTATTGAACGAGGAGATTGTGGATCTGACAGCCAGAGATGTGTCTGATACCATTGCAAAGGGAGGCACTCTCCTGTACACGGCCCGCTGCGCCGAATTCCGCACGGAGGAAGGACAGCGGCAGGGAGCGGAGATCTGCCGCAAGCACGGCATTGAAGGGCTGGTGGTGATCGGCGGCGACGGCTCTTTTGCGGGAGCCCAGAAGCTGGCGGACCACGGCATCAATACCATCGGCGTGCCGGGAACCATTGACCTGGATATCGCCTGCACAGAATATACCATTGGCTTTGACACCGCTGTGAACACAGCCATGGAGGCCATTGACAAGGTAAGAGACACCTCCACTTCCCATGAGCGGTGCAGCATCATTGAGGTAATGGGAAGAAACGCCGGTTATATCGCCCTCTGGTGCGGGATTGCCAACGGAGCGGAGGATATCCTTCTGCCGGAACTGTATGACTATGATGAGCAGAAGCTGATCAACAATATCATTGAAAACCGGAAACGGGGCAAAAAGCACCACATCATTGTGAACGCGGAGGGCATCGGCCATTCCAGCAGTATGGCAAGGCGGATCGAGGCAGCCACCGGTGTGGAGACCAGAGCCACGATTCTGGGACACATGCAGCGGGGCGGAAGTCCCACCTGCAAAGACAGAGTATATGCTTCCATGATGGGAGCCTATGCCGCGGATCTGCTGGCCCAGGGGAAAACCAACCGGGTGGTGGGCTACCGCAACGGCGAGTATATGGATTTTGATATTGACGAGGCGCTGGCTATGCAGAAGAACCTTCCGGAGTATATGGTGAGAGTGAGCAAGGCTCTGAGCATCTGATAAAAAGCAGCGCAGCAAAACAGGACAGACTGATTGTGCCGGATGTCCGGATCCGCAGAAAGCGGAACCGGCCTCCGGCTCTTTTGCTGAAAAAGGAGGACTTTATGATTACCAGCGCATCCAACAGTCAGAT
Source organism: Candidatus Merdiplasma excrementigallinarum (assembly GCA_018713435.1). Classification (GTDB taxonomy): domain Bacteria; phylum Bacillota; class Clostridia; order Lachnospirales; family Lachnospiraceae; genus Merdiplasma; species Merdiplasma excrementigallinarum. The sequence goes on along the minus strand of DVOS01000022.1, from coordinate 54,552 downwards.
GAAAAATATTGTGCAGCTGAACAAAAAATCCCGGGAGCGCAGCCGGCAGGACGTGTTTCTGGTGGAGGGGGTGAAAATGTTCCGGGAGGTGCCCAAAGACAGGCTGCTGCAGGTATATGTTTCGGAATCTTTTTATAAGGAAGAAAAACATCAGAAGCTGCTGGAGGGATGCCCCTGGGAACTGGTATCGGATTCTGTGTTTCAGGCGGTTTCCGATACGAAAACGCCTCAGGGCGTGATCTGCATGGTAAAGCAGTTCCATTACAGCCTGGAGGATCTGATCAGCCCGGCAAAAGGAGAGGCGCCTCTGTGCATGGCGCTGGAAAATCTGCAGGATCCGGGAAATCTGGGAACCATACTGCGCACCGCGGAGGGGGCCGGCGTCAGCGGGGTTCTGCTGAGCCGGGAGAGCGTAGACCTGTATAATCCCAAGGTGATTCGCTCCACCATGGGTTCCATCTACCGGATGCCTTTCTTCTATTCCCAGGATCTGCGGGAAGATCTGAAAAAGTGGAAATCCCGGGGGATCTGCCTGTATGCGGCCCATCTGAAAGGGTCCCGGCCCTACGACGAGGCAGACTACCGGCAGCCGGCGGCGTTTCTGATCGGAAACGAAAGCCAGGGGCTGACGGAAGAAACCGCCGATCTGGCGGACTGCCGCATCCGGATCCCCATGGAGGGGCAGGTGGAGTCTCTGAACGCGGCGGTGGCTTCTGCTGTTTTAATGTATGAAGCCCGGCGCCAGCGCCGGGGATAAGGGGAATTCTGGCAGCGAAACGAAAGTGCTTGACAAACTCTCGTATATGAATTACAATAAGTCCGTAACAAGATTTAACAAATTTGTAATAATTAAAAAGAAATCTTAAAATATTGCCGCAAAACGGCGGCAATGGACTTCATACACGGGAGGTAAGAAATGAAGAAACGTATGAGACGATTGGCAGTCTGCACGGCAGCGGCAATGACTCTGTCGCTGACGGCGGGAATGACCGCGATGGCTTCCAGCGACAATGCCTTCAGTATTGATATGAGCAGCGGTTCAGATGAGGCCTGGAGCAACATCGCCATGACCAATGACGATACGGTATATACAGGAGCCAATATCCGTTCCGCAGCCAGCGAGGACGGAGAAGTGGTGGGATGCCTGTACCGGGGAGGCGCCGTGGAGGTTCTCTACCAGGGTGACGAGTGGTCAGAGGTACGCTCCGGTGATGTGCAGGGCTACATAAAGAATGACTATCTGGTATTCGGAACAGAGGCCAAGGGACTGGCGGATTACTACGGAGACGACGGGGTGGAGACATCCTGGAACGACGTCTATGTATTCTCCAATCCGGACGCCTGCGCTGACATTGTTCACACAGCGGACGACGGCGAGTCATTTGCGGTGGTCAGCGATGAGGGCCACTGGCTGGGCGTGCAGCTGGGAGCTGACAGGACGGCCTATGTATCCTCCGAGGATGTGAACCGGGTGCTGCTGGTAGATACCGCTGTTCCCATGGAAGAGTCCGCAGGATCGGAGGAAACCTGGACAGAGGATACATATACGGAAGATACTTCTTATGATGATACCTATTATGAGGAGTCCTACGATACGTCCTATGACGACGGATACTACGAGGAGTCTTACGACACCTCCTATGACGACGGGTATTACGAGGAGTCTTACGACACCTCCTATGATGACGGGTATTACGAGGAGTCTTATGATGACACCACCTATGATGAGTCCTACGACGATACCTACTATGATGATACCACCTATGATGAGTCCTATGACGATACCTATTACGATGACACCACTTACGATGAGTCCTACGATGACAGCTATTATGATGATACCTACACCGAGGAAACAGAGTATGTGGAGAGCGTAGACGGGGCGGATGAGTATGTGGAGGATGATACCTATACCGAGACCGAATATACCGAGCCGGAGTACACAGAGACGGAATACACCGAGCCGGAATACACCGAGCCGGAATATACGGAGACGGAAAGCACGGAATCTTCTTCCGCTGTTTCCGGAGATCTGGATCTGCTGGCAGCCCTGATTTACTGCGAGGCCGGCAATCAGCCCTACGAGGGCATGGTAGCGGTAGGCGCTGTGGTGATGAACCGGGTGGCAAGCTCTTCCTTCCCCAACACCATCAGCGAAGTCATCTATCAGAGCGGACAGTTTACGCCGGCTTATTCCGGAACACTGGCCAGCGCCCTGGCAAGCGGTGTCCCCAGCACCTGCTATGACGCGGCGGCGGATGCTCTGGCAGGATCCAATCCGGTAGGCAGCGCGCTGTACTTTAACACCAGCGCAGGCCACGGACTTCAGATAGGAGACCACTGGTTCTATTAAAATGACTGAGAAGTCGGATGATATTCCAAGTTAAACAGTCCCGGGGAAGCCCCTCTTCTCCGGGTTCTGTAACGAGGGGGCTGCAAAATCATGTAATTCATGATGAAGCAGCCCCCTCGTTCTATCATAAATGTGAGGGAAAGTTACAAAAAAGAGTACATATGCTTCCGGTACAGCCGGTGTACACATGTCCGAGACAGATGTTCCGCAGCAGGCGGATTATTCCGCTTACTGCGGACAGATGTCGATAGGACAAGGTGAACACCGGCTGTACCGGAAGCAATGAAATCTTTTTGTAACATTCCTTTTTTGATTCGGTGAAATCTGTTAAAATGACAGGGTTTCACTGGTCAGGCCGGCGCTGAACTGGTACAATAGAAGAAACAGGATTTACAATAAAGATCATACAGGAGGAATGCACAATGAAAATGGGAATTTTGGGAGCGGGACGGATTGCGGTGACCATGGCCCAGACCATCGCCCAGATGCCGGATGTGACATCCTGGGCTGTCGGGGCCAGAAGCCTGGAGCGGGCTCAGAAGTTTGCCGAAGAATACGGGTTTGAAAAAGCCTATGGCTCCTACGAGGAACTGGCGGCAGATCCGGAGCTGGATCTGATTTATGTGGCTACGCCCCATGCGCTTCACGCGGAGCATATCCGGCTCTGCCTGGAACACGGAAAGAACGTGCTGGCGGAGAAAGCCTTCACCCTGACGGCAGATCAGGCCAGGGAGGTGCTGGCCCTGGCAGAGCAGAAAGGGCTGCTGCTGACAGAGGCTATCTGGACCCGGTATATGCCCATGCGCCGGAAGCTGGAGGAGGTGCTGGAGAGCGGCGTGATTGGAAAGCCAACCTCTCTCTGGGCCAACCTGTCCTACTACCTGCTGCACAAAGAACGGATCGTGGACCGTTCCCTGGGCGGCGGGGCTCTGCTGGATATCGGCGTGTACTGTCTGAATTTTGCCTCCATGGTATTCGGAGACGACATCAGCGAAGTAAAGGCTTCCTCTGTTCTCTCGGATCAGGGCATTGACCTGGCGGATTCCATCACCCTGTTTTACCCGGACGGGAAGATGGCGGTCCTGCACAGCAACGCCCAGGCGGAATCGGACAGAGAGGGCCTGATTTACGGTGAGAAGGGATACATCCGGGTGCTGAATATCAATAACTGCGAGGGTATCATCGTGTATGACGCAAATCATCAGGAGATTGCCAGATATGAGACGCCCAGGCAGATCACCGGGTATGAATACGAGGTGGAAGCCTGCGCCAGAGCCATAGCGAAGGGAGATCTGGAGTGCCCCGAGATGCCCCACAGTGAGACAATCCGCATGATGGAGCTGATGGACCAGATTCGGGAACAGATGGGCGTAAAGTACGACGTATAAAAATAAGCGGGAGACTGATCACTGCATCAGCTCCCGCATGATAAATTCATAGACAGTCTGACATTTTTTCTGCCACTGCCGGCAGATGGCCTTTGCCTGGGTTTCATCAGGAACCGTGATGGTCAGGTCGATCAGGTCAGACTGTTTTTCTTTTACCCGGCACCGGACGGAGATATCCCCGCCGGTATTTTTATAATAATCAGCCAGGACGGATACTTCGTTTCGAAGCTGTATCCGGTTGGCCTTCAGATATTCATCAATGTCGCTGCGGATGGAAGAAGAAATGTTGTTTTTAAAATATCCCACCGTCTCTTCCCCGCCGGGAGTAATCGTATAGTAGGAAGTATTCTGCACCACCTCCTGGTGGATCAGGTCCGAAGCCGTCAGCTCAGACAGGACGGACTGGACCGTGAAATAATCGGTGTACCCTTTGTCCAGGAAGAAGGAAGAAAACTGGGCGTTGGTAAGGGAAAAATCCACTTTGCTCAGCATATAGAGAATCATCAGCTTGTACAGTGTATTAAAATCAGACATAAATTTTCCTTTCTGCCGTCAGGGCAAAATCAAACGGGGGATTTGTACAGCCTTCCCTGACAGGTATCCAGCCGTTTCATCTCCCGGTGCAGCTCGTTTAACACGGTGCGCTTGGCCCGGCTCCAGTCAGGCGCAATCAGCAGCTTTCCGGGGCCGTCCCCTGTCAGCCGGTGGATGGTCAGATCCGGGGAGAGATGCTCCAGGCAGCGGATGACCAGATGGATGTATTCCTCCATGGTAAGCACATGGAAGGGATGCAGCCTGTAAAATGCGGCCAGATCCGTGTGGGAAAGAATGTGAAGCAGCTGCAGCTTGATGCCCTGAATATCCTGCTGATTTAAATATTCCATGGTCTGGAGAATCCGCTCTTCCTCTTCGCCGGGAAGGCCCAGAATCGTGTGGACGATCACATCCAGATTCCGACTCCGCAGATTTTTCACGGCTTCTTCAAAACAGGGCAGCTCATAGCCCCGCCGGATAAACGCGGCGGTATCCTCATGGACCGTCTGCAGGCCCAGCTCCACCCACACCGGTTTTCTGGCATTGAGCCGTTCCAGAAGATCCAGTACATCCGCTCCCAGGCAGTCGGGCCTGGTGGCGATGGAGAGAACCGCAATGTCAGGATGATCGGCCGCTTCCGTAAAAATCCGCTCCAGATAGGAGACCGGCGCATAGGTATTGGTGTAGGCCTGAAAATAGGCGATAAATTTTCCGGCGGGACGCTTGCGTCTCAGCAATTCTCTCTGAGAGGCAATCTGTCCGGAGATGGACTGGTCCGGATTTCCGGCAAAATCGCCGGAACCGCCCTGGCTGCAGAAAATACAGCCGGATGTACCCAGGGTACCGTCCCGGTTGGGGCAGGTCATGCCGCCGTTCAGGGAGAGTTTGTACAGTTTTTCGCCAAACCGTCTGCGCAGTTCAAAATCCAGAGAGTGATACGGTTTTTCACCCCATTGCATGAAGGATACTCCTTTCCTTTCTCTGATCTGACAGTCCTATCATATCATCTGCCGGAATCGAATGCAAGTAGGTTTGGAAAGGCTGAAGGGACGGGAAAGCTGACGGTTGACAAAGGGCAGGCAGGTCAATATACTGGGTTTAGCAGTAAGAAACGGAGTGTGTGGAATGAAAAGCTGGAATTGGAAAAAGGATTCAGAAGAACCGCAGGGACCGGGAAGACGTCCCCCCAGAAGAGGGGGGACATCCTATGATCCTCAGACGAAAGTACTGTTTGGAATACTGGGCATACTGTGCGCGGTTCTGGTAATCGCGCTGGTGTGGCAGGGATACGAGAGCAGGCATACCTATCAGAAAGGGGAGCTGGCTGCCGCGTCCGCGGAAAGTGAGGAGCCTAAAAGACTCCGCTTTATGACGGAAGCCTCCACAGAAACGGCAGAGGAAGAGACGCCGGCCGGCGCCGCGGGAGAAGAAGAGGAGACGGCGGAAGGAGAAACGGGAACGGCAAAGGAAAATCAGTCCCCGCAAGTTTCGCAGACAGAGCAGGAGCCTGTAAAGACCACAGTGGTGGAGACGGCCGATTCCATTCAGCTGAAAAACCAGCTGCTGGGAGTCCTTCCGGGCATACGGGAGCCCGGCCAGACGGCAGCGGAACTGATTGAGGAGGCCAACCTGCTGGCGGCCATGTACGACTATGACGGAGCCATCCAGCTTCTGAAAAGCTGCGCCACCTACAGCCAGGATCAGGAAATGCAGAACGCGGTAGCGGGATATGAGGAGGAAAAGGCCCTCTGCGTGGAATATCCGGCGGATCAGGTTACCCATATTTTCTTCCATACGCTGATTAAAGACGCCGATCTGGCTTTTGACGGCGACCAGTATGAAGCCGGCTACAATCAGTATATGGTGACCATTGATGAATTTAACAGCATCATTCAGCAGATGTACGACCGGGGCTATGTGATGGTAACGCTGGAGGACGTGGCTCCCACAGTCTTCCATGAAGACGGAACCTACTCGTTCGAGACAGGAAAGATCCTGCTTCCGGAGGGGAAAAAGCCCTTTGTGCTGTCCCAGGACGACGTATCCTATTATCATTACATGGACGGGGACGGATTTGCCTCCCGGCTGATCATTGATGAAAACGGAGATATAAAGAACGAGTACATTGAGCAGGACGGCAGCGTCTCCGTGGGAGACTATGACATGGTTCCCCTGATTGACCGGTTTGTGGAAGCGCATCCGGATTTTTCCTACCGGGGGGCCAAGGGTTATATAGCCCTCACCGGCTATGACGGAATACTGGGATACCGGACGGACGTAAGTTACCAGACCCGGGAGAATTTGGATGTGTATCAGGAAGAATTTTTCCAGGAGAATCCGGATTTTGACGAAGAAGACTTCCAGTGGGAATGCGAGCAGGCCAAAAAGGTGGCCCAGGCCTTGAAGGAGGACGGATGGCTGTTTGCCAGCCATACCTGGGGCCATGTGGGACTGGGAGAAGGCTCCACTACCTTTGAACAGTTCAAAGCGGATACGGATAAGTGGGAGGAGCGGGTGGAACCCCTGATCGGAGAGACGGATACGCTGATTTACGCTTTCGGCGGCGATATCGGCGGCGTGGAGCCCTACCAGGGCGAACGGTTTGAGTACCTGAAATCCAAGGGCTTCCGGTATTTCTGCGGCGTGGATTCCGCTCAGTACTGGCTGCAGATGGGAGAGGATTATGTGCGGCAGGCCAGAAGAAATATTGACGGCTACCGGATGTACTACAATCCGGATATGCTGACGGATCTGTTTGACGTCTCCCAGGCCTGGGATCCCAAACGGCCGCCTTCCGTACCGCCCATTTAATAAGAATCGGAAGAGAAAGTTAATAAAAAAATCATTTTTCCCGTAAAGAGATGTGGTAGCATCATGGTACTATTATAGAAAAAAGAGGTACAGACTGTGGACGAAAGAGAACGCCGCCTCCAGCAGAGGAGAGCGAAAAGAAGAAAAAATGAACTGATTATGAAATGCCTGATTGCCCTGCTGATTCTTCTGGTGATCGGACTGGCCGTGGTGCTGGTGCGGGAACTGGTTATCAGCCACGGGGAGGAAACCCGGCGGCAGGCTCTGATTCAGGAGAACAGCCAGGAAGAAATCCTTCTGTCGGAAGGAGCTCAGACAGAGGCCGTCCAGACTGCGGGAGACGGGCAGGACGGAAGCGCCGGGGCCGTGTCCCAGGACGGACAGAGCCTTCTGGACCAGGCAGAGCTGATGGCGGCTCAGTATGATTACGACGGGGCCATGGCCCTTCTGCAGTCCGCATCGGATTACAGCTCCAACACAGAGCTGCAGGAAGCGGCAGCCCGCTTTCAGCAGCAGAAGGACGCCTGTGTCTCCTACCCGGTGGACCAGGTGACCCATGTGTTTTTCCATACTCTGATCCGGGATACCAGCAAGGCGTTTGACGGGGATTCCAAAGAGGGAGGCTATAACCAGGTAATGACCACGATCTCCGAGTTTAACAGCATCATTCAGCAGATGTATGACCGGGGATATGTGATGGTAAGCGTACATGATATGTGCCAGGTGAATGAGGACGGCACCGTGTCCCGGAAGGAAATTCTTCTTCCCGAGGGCAAGAAGCCTTTTGTGCTGTCCCAGGATGACGTGAGCTATTACCACTATATGGACGGGGACGGCTTTGCCCAGAAGCTGATCGTGGATGAAAACGGCGATGTGAAGAATACTTACATAGAGGATGACGGTTCCGTTTCTGTGGGGGATTATGATATGGTTCCCCTGATTGACACCTTTGTGAAGGAGCATCCGGATTTTTCCTATCACGGCCATAAAGGGATTATTGCCCTTACCGGCTATGAGGGCGTGCTGGGCTACCGCACCGATGAGGTTTACCGTACCCGGGAGGCAAGCCGGGTAACGGAGTACCAGCAGAAATTTTTTGATGAGAATCCGGATTTTGACTGGGACTCGGAGGTGGCTCAGGCCAAGGAGGTAGCCCAGGCCATGAAGGATTCCGGCTGGGAATTTGCCAGCCACACCTGGGGTCACATTAATCCCCTGGCTTACGGGTACGACGCGACCGTACAGGATACGGAGAGATGGCTGAACAACGTGGCCACGGTGGTGGGAGATACGGACGTGCTGATCTTTGCCTTCGGGGCGGATATCGGAGACTGGCAGCCCTATACCAGCGACAATCAGTATTTCACCTACTTAAAGAGCCAGGGCTTCAATATTTTCTGCAACGTGGATTCCAGCCAGTACTGGGTGCAGTTCGGAGACAACTATATGCGGCAGGGCCGGAGAAATCTGGACGGCTACCGGATGTACTACAACCCGGATATGCTGACGGATCTGTTTGACGTGTCTTTGGCCTGGGATGACAGCCGGCCCACTCCGGTTCCGGAGATGTAGGACCGGAAAGATAAAAGCCGGTTTTCTGAAAGAATACGACAGGAGACAGAACGATGGAAGAAACAGAATGGATCCGGGTAGCCTATGCGGTGAGCGGGGCGGACGGAGACCGGATGGAACTGCTGCTGAAGGGAAACGGCATACCGGTGAAACGGCAGGGAGGAACCAGAGATATCTACACCATAAAATCCGTATACGGGGAGGAGATTCTGGTGCAGGAGAAGGATCTGGAACGGGCCCGGGAGATACTGAGAAAATATCATGTGCCGGCAGCGGCAGTGGGAAAAAGACGTCTGGAAGACGATGGGAGAAAAGAACCTAAAAAGGGCATCAATCTGCGGGCTGTTATCAGCTGGCTGATTGTGGCGGCGGTACTGCTTGCCATCCTGTGGCCGGTGATCCAGTCCAGGCTGTAAAAAGCGAAAACAGAGCAAAGAGAGAAGATCTGTGGAAACGTCAGAGGATGAAACAGATTTTCTCTTTTTTTGAAGATTTTGAGGAATTCGATTCGTTATAATTTGTGAAAGATTTCGAAATCTTGGGATACTGACAGGAAAGAGAAAAGGAGGTGGGGAAAATCGACAGGGAAGGGATATTGGCGGACTGGATTGACCGGTATCAAAATCTGATACTGTCCGTCTGTTTTCATATGACCGGCGATTACTTTGCCTCCCAGGATCTGACGCAGGAAACTTTTCTGGCCGCTTTTCTCCACATGGCAGGATTTGACGGGAAAAATGAGAAGGCCTGGCTGTGCCGGATTGCGGCAAACAAATGCACGGATTATCTCAGACAGGCAGGGCGCAGGATGATTCCCACGGAAGATGCTTCCATGGATGCCTTTCACTCGCCGGCGGGAAGGCCGGAGCAGGAGACTCTGGAAGCGGCTGTGCGGGAGGAGCTGCGGGAAAAGTGCCGGAGTCTGAAGCCTCCTTACGATGAAATCGCCTATCAGTACTTTTATCTGGAAAAGAAACCGGAGGAGATTGCCGATGAACAGGGGAAAAATAAAAAGACGGTGGAAACCCAGATTTACCGGGCAAGAGAGAAGCTGAGGCATCTTTACGGACAGGAAGGCGGCGGGAAAGCGGGAAAATCCCGGGAAGGACCGGGAAGAAAGGAGCGGCAGGATGGATGAGAATAAAACAGGTTATTTAACCGATGAGGAGTTAAACAGGCTGATCGGCCATGTAGAACAGCATGAGATGCTGCGGGCCCCTTCCTATCTGAAGGCGGAAACCATGGAACGCCTGGAGCGGGCGCTGGAACTGCAGAGCCGTCCTGTTCTTCCCAGGCTTCCCAAAACCAGAAAAGAGAAAAAACGGGAACTGTTTTTGTACAGCCTGAAGGTGGGAGCGGCGGCAGCGGCGGCCATTGTGATGCTGTTTTCCGTACCGGTAAAGGAGTTTGAGGATCTGGGAAGAAAGACCTGGAATCGGAGAGAGCAGACGGAGAGAATTGCCGATACGATTACCAGAGGTTTGGGAGAGAAAACGGAAGAGCTCAGCAGAGGACTGGAAGCAGTTTCAGAATGGCTGATACCTGGGAAATAAAAGGGTGTAAGAAAGAATGAGATAGAGAGGATGATGGAGATGAAAAGCAGAAAAAGCAGATTTTGGACGTTTTGCCTGTCGTTTCTGCCGGGATGCGCGGAAATGTATATGGGGTTTATGAAGATGGGACTGAGCCTGATGACAGTGTTCTGGGGACTGATCGCCCTGGCGGCCGTACTGAATATAGGACCGCTGCTGTTTGTGGCGCTGGTTGCTTGGTTTTACAGCTTTTTCCATGCCAGGAATATGGCACATATGCCAGATGCGGAGTTTGAAAATCAGAAGGATGAATTCCTGCTGGGCGGCAGGATGGAAACGGAAACAAAAGAATTGTTCCGGGGCGAGAATACCTCCCGGGCTGTGGCAGTGATTCTGGTAATTTTAGGAACGGTGTTCTGTCTGCGGGCTTTCCGGAACCTGATCTGGCGTTATCTGCCTTCCTCGGTAGCTTTCTGGGTAGACGATCTGTTTTATATGCTTCCCCAGATACTGATCGGCGTAGGGATTATACTGCTGGGATGCTGGATGATCCGGGGCAAGAAGAGAGATCTGTTTGAAGAAGAGAAAGCAGAACAGGAAGACAGAAAAGAAGAAGACAGAAAAGAAGAAGACAGAAAAGAAGAAGACCGGAGGGAAACGGAGGATTCGGTGAAATCTCTGGCAGCGGCGGAAGGAGATGAGAAGGATGACGGGCAGGTCTGATGAGAAAACAGGGAATGGGCAGACGGACAGAAAAAAAGGGACGAAAGAGCGGGTGCACAGAGTAGGGACAGTTACGTTCGGTGTGGTCCTGATTTTATTCGGAATTCTCTTCCTGCTCCATCTGTTTTTCCCGGTGCTGGAATACCGTTTTATTTTCCGGCTCTGGCCGGTGGTGCTGATCGGTATGGGGACAGAGGCTCTGGCAGCCCAGGCTGTGGGGCAGAAACGGTTCGCCTATGACTGGGCCGCGGTGGTGATGCTGTTTTTGCTCCTGGCATTCGCCATGGGCATGGCAGCTGTGGATTACGCTATGGAGCTGAAAGGATGCCCGATAATCATATGGCAGTAGGATAAGGCTGGAGGGTCGGATAAAATGCTGGCAGAGGCGGAGGGTGAAAACTCTTCGCCTTTAATATGGCTTTGAAAATATATGATTGACATCACAAAAAGTAAATAATAAGATGGAAACAAAAACTAATTACGAATGGAGCGCGGACAATACGGGGAGGCTAATTGGCAAATGGGAAATAAAAAACTTATGATTCGCAGCAGTACAGCGGAATTTTTAATATTTGAGAAGCAAAATCACAGTGATGGCATAGAAGTTCGGTATGAGGACGGAACACTATTTGGATGAAGACTATTTTGAAAGATTACTGGAAGAAATAGCAGAAGGCAAAGCATCAGTTGGAAAAATTCTTCAGATATGGTATGATAGGTCACAAAGTAAAGAGAAGGAAGAACTTGCATGAAAAAGAAAACCGTTTTATTGGCGCTGTTGCTGACGGCAGCGCTGGGACTGACAGGCTGTCTGGGAAAGGAAGCCGGAGGGGAACTGACGGCTCAGGGGATGGAAAGCCTGGATGCCATGGAATATGAAGAAGCTTTGCGCCTGTTCGGGCAGGCCGTGCAGGAGGGAGAAGACCAGGTCCTGGCATACCGGGGAATGGGAATGGCCAGCATGGGACTGGCCCGGTATGAGGAGGCGGTAACCGCCTTTGACCAGGCGCTGCTCTACACGGATGAAAAGATGCCGGAGACAGTGGAGGACCTGCTTCTGTACAAGGCCTCCGCTCAGTACCGTCTTCAGGATTATGAGGGAACGATTGACACCTGCGGCAGACTGGTGGACGAGGAGGAAAATGAATCGTCAGACGCGCTGTATCTGCGGGGAGCCAGCTATCTGTGCCAGGGCTTTCAGGACCAGGCCAAGGAGAATTTTTCCCGGGCGGTGGCTGCCGCGCCGGAGGACTATACCTTATACCTGAATATCTATGAGTGCTATGAGAGCCAGGACCTTTCCGCCCTGGGAGACGAATATCTTCAGACCGCTCTGAGCATTGTTCCGGAGGAGGCAGAGGATTACTATCACATGGGACAGATTTACTATTATCTGCAGCAGTATGACCAGGCCCAGAGCGCCCTGCTGAAACCCCAGGAGGAAGGCTATCTGCCGGCGCTGTACCTGCAGGGAAAAATATATCTGGCCCAGGAGGATTACGCAGGAGCCCGTTCTGTCTACGAATCCATTCTGACGGAACATCCGGACAGCGCGGAAAGCTATAACGGGCTGGCTCTGTGCGCACTGGAAGCGGGAGAGTATGACCAGGCGCTGGAGTATATTTCCCAGGGGCTGGCGCTGGAGGGAGCAGCCGGCAAGCAGGAGCTGTATTTTAACGAAATTGTGGTTTATGAGAGAATGCTGGACTTTGATACGGCCAGAGCCAAGGCCCAGGTTTATGTGGAAAATTATCCGACAGACGAGGCGGGGCAGAAGGAACTGGAATTTTTGTCTACCCGCTAGCAGGAACAGAACGCAGAAGGATGGAAATATAAAGGAATGGCAGAGGCAAGAGAACTGGAAGAGCTGCAGGAGAGAGTGATTCTGCTGGGAGTCAGCCTGCAGGATGACAGAGAAACCCGGGAATCCCTGGAGGAGCTGGAAGAGCTGGCAAAGACCGCGGGAGCCGTCACGGTGGGGATGGAGATTCAGAACCGGGAAGCGCCCCATCCCGGAACCTATATAGGAAAAGGAAAGATTCAGGAGGTAAAGGAAAAAATTCTGGAGACGGACGCCACCGGCGTGATCTGCGATGATGAGCTGTCTCCGGCGCAGATGCGGAACCTGGAGCAGGAGCTGGAATGCAAGGTGATGGACCGGACGCTTCTGATACTGGATATTTTCGCCTCCCGGGCCGCCACCAGCGAAGGCAAGATACAGGTGGAGCTGGCCCAGCTTCAGTACCGGCTCTCCCGGCTGGCAGGACTGGGAAAATCTCTGTCCCGGCTGGGCGGAGGCATCGGCACCAGGGGACCCGGCGAGAAAAAGCTGGAGATGGACCGGCGTCTGATTAAAAACCGTATTGCCCAGCTGCGGCGGGAACTGCAGGAGGTGAAGCGGCACCGGGAACTGATCCGGGAGCGGAGAAAGAAAAATGCTGTTCCGGTGGCTGCCATTGTGGGCTATACCAATGCGGGTAAATCCACCCTGCTGAACCGGCTGACCCAGGCGGGTGTGCTGGAGGAGGACAAGCTGTTTGCCACTCTGGATCCCACCACCAGAGGACTGAAGCTGGAGGGAGGACAGGAGATCCTGTTTACCGATACGGTAGGGTTTATCCGGAAACTGCCCCACCATCTGGTGGAAGCCTTTCAGAGTACCCTGGAGGAAGCCCGGTACGCGGACCTTATCCTTCATGTGGTGGATGTATCCAATCCCCAGATGGAAAAGCAGATGGCGGTGGTCTATGACACGCTGCGCCGGCTGGAGGTGACGGGCAAGAAAGTGATTACCCTCTTTAACAAGCAGGATAAGCTGGAAGCGCCTGTCCGGATCCGGGATCGGCAGGCAGATTATACCCTGAACATTTCGGCTCGCACCGGGGAAGGGCTGGAGGAACTGAAAGATTTGCTGGAGGAAATCCTGACGGAGAATCAGATCCTTATCGAACGGCTCTACGATTATGGTCAGGCCGGAAAGATACAGCTGATCCGGAAATTCGGACAGCTGCTGGAGGAAGAGTACCGGGAAGAGGGCATATATGTAAAAGCCTATGTTCCCCGGGAGATCTACGGAAATGTATAAAAAGGACAAACGAAAAGTGCCGTTCCATCATGAATCTCATGACAGAGCGGCACTCTTTTTTACAGTTCACTTATCAGCACTTTACCACGTTGGCAGCCTGCATGCCGCGGGCGCCCTCGGTCAGATCATAGGTAACGGCCTGACCCTCTTCCAGAGTCTTGAAGCCTTCGCCCTGGATAGCGGAGAAATGTACGAATACATCCGCGCCGTCCTCACCGGTGATAAATCCATAGCCTTTTTCTGCGTTGAACCACTTTACTGTACCTTTGTTCATCACGGTACCTCCATTTCGATTATGAAATTTGTTTCGATTATTGGTAATAAAACATTCACTAACTATAGACTATAAGGCGTTGGTTTCATAATCAAAATAGCTACGTGACAAATCTTAAAACCTTAAATCTGATTGCCCCTTGATTATATGCCCTGCCGGTATTTCTGTCAAGCCATTTTCCCCGGTTTCTGTCCGGCGCCGCCTCAGCTCTCGGCCTCTGTTTCTTCCTCTGTGAGATCATCCTCTTCCGTGACTGTTTCGGTCACATATTCTTCTTCCGCGTCCGCGTCATCCAGACCTTCCAGAGTGTCCCCCTCGGTTTCGCTTTCCGTATCCTCGTCGTATACCTCCAGGTCTTCCGCGTCCATGCTGACGGGCGCTTCATAGAGGGAGGCATTATTGACCAGGTAGTCCGCCACCTTGTTTTCATACAGGTACCACATCAGATAATCCTTGCCGTAATCGGTCTCAAAGGATTCGGCGTCGTCATAGCCGTAATCCGGATACAGACTTTCCAGGAACGCGGTGTATTCATCTGAGGTTACGGTGATGTCTTCCGCCTGGCAGATGGCGCTGATGAACAGGCGGCGGTTCACCGTATCCATAATCTCGGCGTCCACATCCTCCTGGGTCATGCCGTAGGCGTCGTACAGTTCCTCCACGCTCATGCCGTAGCTGTCGGCAAAAGAGGTATAGGTTTCAGAAACAGAAGCCTCACAGGTGTCATACAGCTTATCCGGGTAACCGTTAAATTCGCAGCCGTCCATGGCGGCGATGATGGCATTTTCCCTGGTCTCATCCCGGCTCTGCTCCTGATAGCCGGCATCCAGTTCATCCCGCAGGGCCGTCTCAAAAGCCTCCTTGGACTCATATCCCAGGGTATCGGATACAAATTCATCCGTATATTCCGGCTGAACCAGCTCATCCACGGATTTGACGGTTACTTCAAAGTTGACCGTCTGGTCAATCCACTCTTCATACCAGGTATCTTCCCCGAAAGCGGTGGAAAATTCCTTTTCATCCCCTGCCTGGGCGCCGATCATCTGCTGGTCGAAATCCGCTCCGAATTCCTCGTATCCCAGCTCCACCGTGTAATCTTCCTCGGAGAGCGTAGGCTCTGACTCGCCCTCTACGGTGGCGGTAACGTCTACCGTAACAAGATCGCCCTCCTGGACAGGCCGGTCCACCGTTTCAACGGTGGAATACTCGTACAGAGTAGCGTCTACCTCCATGGCAACCTCGTCATCGCTGACCGTATAGATCGGCTGCTCCACGTCCATTCCCTTGTAGGTTCCCAGCGTCACATACTGATCCGCGCCGTCTACCAGGTAGCCGGTAATCTCGGCGCCGGCCGCTTCCGAAGCCGCCTCAGTCTCGTCAGAACCGCTTTTCCCGCATCCGGAGACGGAGCAGACCGCAAGCATTCCCATTAACAGTAACAGATATCTTTTTTTCATAGACCCTTCCTCGCTTTACTTTTCTGGCAAATCAATGGTATTGCCTTATCATACCATTAATTCTCCTAACTGTAAATCACTCCTGTATTTTCCGAGTTTCTTTTATCATTTTACGGAATAAATGTGACAGAGATGTGAAAACATGGTATGATTGATGAGAAGAATCGGTGCTGCCCGCGGGATTTTCCCGTGAAACTTCCATAAAGAGGCGGGAAAGACAGCGGAAAGGATACGGAAATGAAAATTGCACTGCCCCAAAAGGTAAAAATGATTTTGGATCAGCTGGAAGCCCACGGCTACGAAGGGTACGCGGTGGGCGGCTGCGTCAGGGACAGCCTGATGGGTAGAGAACCCAGCGACTGGGATATTACCACCTGCGCGTCTCCCGCCAGTGTAAAAAAGCTGTTTCCCCATACCGTGGATACGGGAATCGCCCACGGGACGGTGACTGTGCTGATGGGAAGAGAAGGCTTTGAGGTGACGACCTACCGGATTGACGGTGAGTATGAGGATTCCCGGCATCCCCGGGAGGTAACCTATACCTCCAGCCTGGAGGAGGACCTGAAACGGCGGGACTTTACCATAAATGCCATGGCTTACAATGAGAGAGAAGGGCTGGTGGACCTGTTTGAAGGCTGCCGGGACCTGGAAGAAGGACGGGTGCGCTGCGTGGGAGATCCCCAGGAGCGGTTTTCGGAGGACGCCCTGCGGATGATGCGGGCTGTCCGTTTCTGCGCCCAGCTGGGATTTTCCCTGGAGGAGAATACGGCGGGGGCGGTAAAGGACCAGGTTTCTTCCCTCGGACGCATCAGCGCGGAGCGGGTGCAGACGGAGCTGGTAAAGCTGCTGGTTTCCCCCAACCCAGGAGAACTGAGGCGGGCCTGGGAACTGGGCATTACCGGGGTGGTTCTGCCGGAATTTGACCGGATGATGGAGCAGCCTCAGAACAGCGCCCACCATATCTATTCGGTGGGGGAGCATACGCTGAAAACACTGGAGGCGGTTCCGGCCGGGAAAGTGCTGCGGCTTGCCATGCTGCTTCACGATACGGGAAAGCCGGAGATTGCCACCCGGGATGAAAAGGGGATTTATCATTTCAGGGGCCATGCGGCGGGAAGCGCTGTGATAGCCGGACGGGTGATGAAGCGGCTGAAATTTGACAACTATACAGCTTCCCGGGTCTGCAGGCTGGTGAAAAACCATTCCCTTTACCCGTCTGCGGATCCGGAGGGAGTGCGCAGAGGGATTTTTCAGGTGGGAGAGGATCTGTTTCCGGATTTCCTGGAGGTAAAGCGGGCGGACGTTTTAGGCCAGCATCCCCAGGTGTGGGAGAAAAAACTGCTCTACCTGGATGAACTGAAAAAAATATACGGGGAGATTTTGGAGAGAGGAGACTGCCTGTCTCTGAAAAAACTGGCCGTTACAGGAAATGACCTGATTGAGGCGGGCATGAAGCCTGGCCGGGCGCTGGGAGAGATCCTGAACCGGCTTCTGGATGAAGTGCTGGCCTGCCCGGAGAAAAACCAGAGGGATTATCTGCTGGAGGAGGGCCGGAGACTGGCCGCCCGGGCGGAAGAATGACCGGGGACGGGAAGAACAGAAAACGGTTGATAAGGCCATGCAGGGCGTATATAATAACCAGAGACAAGTAAGTTGAAAGCTGAAGGAGAGAAATGTATGAAGTTTATCACAACCCCTGTAAAGGGAATGAATGATTTTCTGCCGGAGGATATGCGGCTGCGGGAGCATGTGCTGGGACTGATCCGGGAAACTTACGCCACATACGGATTTGATCAGATTGAGACCCCGGCCATGGAGCATATTGAGAATCTGACGGGCAGACAGGGCGGCGAAAATGAAAAGCTGATTTTCAAGGTGTTAAAAAGAGGCCGGGAGCTGGAAAAGGGGATGGAGACCGGCGAGCTGGCGGACTGCGGCCTGCGCTATGATCTGACAGTGCCTCTGGCCAGATATTATGCCAACAATAAGAACAGCCTTCCCACCCCCTTAAAAGCGCTGCAGATGGGCAGCGTCTGGAGAGCGGACAAGCCTCAGAAGGGGCGGTTCCGCCAGTTTACCCAGTGCGATATTGACATTATCGGGGACGGTTCCATTATGGCGGAGATTGAGCTGATTGCCGCCACCTCCAAGATGCTCACCCGCATCTTTTCCGAGGTGGGGATCCGGGAATTTACCGTTCACATCAACGACCGGAGGATCCTGAAAGCCATGGCGGCCAGCGCCGGATTTACGCCGGAGCAGTATGACGATGTGTTTATCATCCTGGATAAGATGGATAAGATCGGTCTGGAGGGCGTAAAGGAAAGCCTTCTGAAAAAGGAATATGATCCGGAGGCCGTGGAAAGCTATATCGGCCTTCTGAACCAGATTACCCCGGGCATCAAGTGCGGCGAGTTCTGCGGCCGGATCGGCGGGGAATATCTGGACGGCAGGGTTGCCTCCAATATGGACGCTATTATGGACAGCGTGTCCTGCATGATCGATCCCAGCGTGCGCCTGGAGTTTGATCCCACCCTGGTGCGGGGAATGTCCTACTACACGGGAACTATTTTTGAGATCAGCATTGACGGCTACAACTTTTCCATCGCCGGCGGCGGCCGCTATGATGAGATGATCGGAAGATTCTCCAACCAGCAGGTGCCTGCCTGCGGCTTCTCCATCGGTTTCGAGCGGATTGTCACGATTCTGAAAGATCTGAACTGGACGGATGAGGGAAACCGGAAGGAGAGACGAGCGTTTCTGGTGGACGAGCGGGTGGAGCCCGGCAAACTGCTGGAAGTGTTTAAACTGGCTACCGCCATGCGGGAGCAGGGCATGATCGTCACGGTGCAGCCCCTGAAAAAGAACGCCAAATTCCAGGTGGAAACACTGGAAAAATGCGGATACAGGGAGATCCGGAAAGTGTACAGCGATACGCTGCTGCAGTAAGCCTTCCCTGTTTTTCAGAAACAAGCATAACCGCGGCTTCCTTTTCATAAGCTAGAAGGAGCATGAAAAGGGGGAAGCGGGATGAATGACAGAGGACTGAAAGTGCTGGAACAGTATGAACTGGAAACGGTCTCCGTCAGAAGGGGAAGAGGCTCCTATATCTGCGAGACAGACAAGGGGCTGAAGCTTCTGTGCGATTTCAGGGGTTCGGAAAAAAAGATGGAGTTTCAGAACCGGATACTGTACAGGCTGAGAGAAGCGGGATACGGGACGGTGGATACGGCGCTGGAAAATAAAGAAGGGAAACTGGTGTCCCTGGACCGGGATGAAAACAGATATGTGGTAAAAGACTGGTTTTCGGGTCGGGAGTGCTCCTCCTTTGGCCGCCGGGAGATCCTGGAAGCCGTGGAAAATCTGGCCAGGCTCCACTGCCTGATGGTATTTCCCGAAGAAGAGAAAACCTACTGCGGACGCCCCCTGAAGCAGGAGCTGGAGGGCAGGACCAGAGAACTGAAGAAAATCCGTTCCTTTATCCGGGGAAGAGAACCCAAACATCCCTTTGAGCAGATGTTTCTGGACAGCTTCCCCGCATTTTACAGCCAGGCCCGGGAAGCGGCCGCTCTGGCAGAAGAGCCGGGCGGGGAGGCGGAACTGGCCCGGCAGATCGAGACCGGCTGCGTCTGCCACGGAGATTATACCTACCATCACGTGCTGTTTCTGGAGGAGGGAATCGCCACTACTAATTTCGGCCGATGCAGATTTGATTATCAGGTGAATGATCTGTACCAGTTTATGAGAAAAATCCTGGAGAAGCAGGACTGGGATCCGGGGCTGGGGGAACAGATGCTTTTTACGTATGAGGAGATCCGGCCGCTGCCTGAGGCAGAGCGCCGGATTTTGTATGTGAGAATGGCCTTTCCGGAAAAATTCTGGAAGCTGGCCAACCACTATTACGGCGGCAGCAAAGCCTGGATACCGGGGCTGTATCTGCAGAAGCTGAAAACCCTGAACGGACAGGAAAAACAGCGGCATCTTTTTTTGAAATTGCTGGAATAACAGTTTATTTCCCTGTGGGAATGTATTATAATAGACAGATAAGGAAAACACTTAGGAGGTAGTGAGATGGACTATAGGAAAGCGTATGAAGAGTGGCTGACGAACCCCTGTTTTGACGAGGCGACGAAAGCGGAACTCCGGGGGATCGCGGACGATGAGAAGGAGATCAGAGAGCGGTTCTACGGAGAGCTGGAATTCGGCACCGCGGGCCTGCGGGGCATCATCGGCGCGGGAACCAACCGTATGAACGAGTATGTGGTGCGCAAGGCCACCCAGGGTCTGGCCAACTATATTCTCCAGGTCGGGGGAGGCGAGAAGGGCGTAGCCATCGCCTATGATTCCAGAAGAATGTCTCCGGAATTTGCGGATTTTGCGGCCCTGTGCCTGGCTGCCAACGGGATTAAAGCCTATGTGTTTGAGTCCCTGCGTCCTACTCCGGAGCTCTCCTTCGCGGTGAGAAAGCTGGGCTGCATTGCGGGCATCAACATTACAGCCAGCCATAATCCGCCGGAATACAACGGCTATAAGGTATACTGGGAGGACGGCGCCCAGATTACCCCGCCCCATGATACGGGCATTATGGCTGAGGTAAAGAAGGTAACAGACTACGGCGCCACCAAAACCATGGATAAAGAAGCTGCCAAAGCGGCGGGACTGTATCAGACCATCGGAAAAGAGATTGACGACGCTTTTATTGCGGAGCTCAAGAGCCAGGTTCTTCATCTTGACGCCATCGAAGAGCAGCAGAAGAAGCTGAAAATCGTGTATACGCCTCTTCACGGCACCGGAAATATTCCGGCCAGAAGAGTGCTGAAAGAGCTGGGATTTGAGAATGTGTACGTGGTGAAGGAGCAGGAGCTGCCGGACGGAAACTTCCCCACTGTCAGCTACCCCAATCCGGAGGCGGCGGAAGCCTTTGAGCTGGGACTGAAGCTGGCAAAAGAGGTGGACGCGGATCTGGTGCTGGCTACGGACCCGGACGCTGACCGTCTGGGAGTACGGGTAAAGGACCGGGACGGCGTGTACCATACCCTTACCGGCAATATGTCCGGCTGCCTGCTGGCCGACTATGAGATCGGGCAGAGAAAAGCCCTGCAGGGCCTGCCGGCGGACGGCGTTCTGATCAAAACTATTGTGACCACCAATATGGCGGATGCCATCGCGAAATACTACGGGGTGGATCTGATCGAGGTGCTGACCGGCTTTAAGTATATCGGACAGCAGATCCTGAAATTTGAGCAGACCGGAAAGGGCAGCTATCTGTTTGGCTTTGAGGAGAGCTACGGCTGCCTGATCGGCACCCACGCCAGGGACAAGGATGCTATTGTGGCTACCATGGCTCTGTGTGAGGCGGCGGCTTACTATAAGGCCCAGGGCAAGACGCTGTGGGATGCCATGATCGATATGTACGAGCGGTACGGCTATTATAAAGATGACATTCAGTCCGTTTCCCTGAAGGGTGTGGAGGGACTGCAGAAGATCCAGGAGATTATGGAGACGCTGCGCCGGGAATCCCCGAAGGAACTGGGAGGATACCAGGTTGTTTCCGCCAGGGACTACAAGTCCGGCGTGATCCGGGATCTGGCTACCGGCCAGGAACGTCCTTCCGGCCTGCCCGCGTCCAATGTGCTTTATTACGATCTGACAGATGACGCATGGCTGTGCGTACGTCCTTCCGGCACGGAGCCCAAGGTGAAGTTCTACTATGGAGTGAAGGGAACTTCGCTGGAGGATGCGGACCGGAAGTCAGAGGCATTCGGAAAAGAAGTGCTGAAGATGATTGAGGACATGCTGGCATGAACAGCAGATTCGACGAGTTCAAGGAAGTGATCGACCGGCTCCGGGGCGAGGACGGATGCCCCTGGGACCGTCAGCAGACCTATGAGACTCTGAAACCCTGTATGATAGATGAACTGACAGAGGTGATCGGGGCGGTCAATCTTCTGGAGAAAACGGGAGACGCGGACAACCTCTGCGAAGAGCTGGGGGATCTTCTGATGAACGTGGTGCTGATGGCCCGCATCGCGGAGGAAGAAGGCCGCTTCACCATGGAGGATGTGATCGGGAGGATCCGGGAAAAGATGATCCGCCGCCACCCCCATGTGTTCGCGGACGCAAAGGTCCAGACCAGCCAGCAGGTGCTGGCCAGCTGGGAGGAGATAAAACGGCAGGAGAAAAGCCGGGGAGACAAAGCAGCCCGTGACAGGGAAAAGGAAGAGGTTCCAAAAGCAGCCCGGGAGATAGTGGAGTATCTTGCGGGAAAAATCCCGGAAATTCCTTGACAAAGAGGCAATTCCAGTATATAAGTAATAGCAGGGCTTACGAACGGCAGGTTCGGGATACGAATCCTGGCCCCTAAAAGAATATCTATCAGACAAAATCAGAGGAGGAACTATTCCATGAATAAGACAGAGTTAATCGCAGCGATCGCTGAGAAATCCGAGCTGACAAAGAAGGATGCCGAGAAGGCGTTAAAGGCTTTCACCGATGTGGTAGCAGACGAGCTGAAGAAAGGTGAGAAGATCCAGCTGGTAGGCTTCGGAACATTTGAAGTATCCGAGCGTGCCGCAAGAGAGGGAAGAAATCCCCAGACCGGCGCAACCATGAAGATTGCAGCTTCCAAGACTCCGAAGTTCAAAGCAGGAAAGGCTCTGAAAGACAGCCTGAACTAAAAAACACCGGCTACGCTGGCCGGCACAGTGAGAACGCAACCGGATGCGGCAGGATACCTGGTATTTTGCCGCATTCTTTTTGTTTTGCAAAGAAATTCCGCGTGAATGGGGGAAAAGAAATGAGACTGGATAAATTCTTAAAAGTTTCCCGTCTGATCAAACGCAGAACAGTGGCCAACGAGGCCTGCGACGCAGGCCGTGTGCTGGTAAACGGCAAGGTGGCCAAGGCGTCTGTCAATGTGAAGACAGGGGACGTGATTGAGATACGCTTCGGAACCCGGGATGTGAAGGCGGAAGTCCTGGATGTACAGGAGACCGTAAAAAAGGACGAGGCGAAGGAACTCTTCCGGTATCTGTGAGGGGAAGCATAAACCGGGCGCTTCCGGCATAAAATGAGTAGAGAGCAGAAACCGGAGAAACCATATGGAAGAAAAAAGAGAAAAGCGGGGACACAGACTCACCATTGATAACAGGAAGAAAGGTACCGTCAGTGGTGTGGAGGATGTCCTCGCTTTTGACGTGAATGAGATACGTCTGGAGACGGAGCTGGGGATGCTTACTGTCAGAGGAAAGGAACTCCACCTGAGCAGACTGTCTCTGGATCAGGGCGAGGTGGATCTGGAGGGAACGGTGGAGGCGCTGGTCTATTCCAACGGACCTGTCAGGGGCAGACACAGACCCGGTTCCTGGAAGCGGCTGTTCCAGTAGCCGCAGGTGAAAATGAGCGGACTGATCTATGAGGAAGCAAAGGTTTTTCTGGTTTTTGTTCTTCACGGGATATGTCTGCTGTTTGGAAGCGATCTTCTGCGTGCCTGGCGGACCGTCGTGCCCCACGGACCTGTCTGGACCGGAATAGAGGACGTACTGTTCTGGTTCGGGGCGGGAGTGTGGTCGTTTATTCTGGTGTTTCTGTTTCAGGACGGCCAGCTGCGTCTGTATATGGCCGCGGCAGCAGGAGGCGGCATGCTGCTTTACCGGAAAATCGCAGGAAAACGGGTGGCGCGGGGCCTTTCCTGGATCTTCCGTCTGCCGATTCGGCTTTTTTCTTTTTTTTGGAAAAAAATCGACATCTTTTGTCATAAAACTATTGCAAAGTTTGCCGAAAAAGGATAAACTAAAGTTACTAACCGGAAGGGAATGTTGAAATATGGCGAAAAGGCAGAAAAGGCGGGCCAGCAGGGGCAACCGGATCGGTATGGCCGGGATCGCGGTTGTGGTGCTGACGCTGCTGGCGGTGCTGCTGGTGCAGAGCCACAGGCTGGAAAATAAGAATACGGCATATGCCGGGCAGGTGACGGAGCTGGAACAGCAGATTGCGGAGCAGGAAGCCCGCGCTGAGGAACTGGAGAAGCTTCCGGAGTACACCCAGTCGCAGGAGTATATAGAGAAGATGGCCAGAGAAAAATTTGGCCTGGTTTATCCGGACGAAGTGATATTCAGAGCGGAAGAATAAAGGGATGGGACATAAGAGGCTCATCTCTTTTTTATGTCGAAAGATTTATTGGGGCTGACGGCCTGAATTGACAAAATGCGCATACCCCTCTTCCTATAATGGTACCAAGGGCCAGAAAACAGGGAGGGAAGCGTATGGTAGAATTTATTGCGGCGGCGCTGATTGTCAGCGGTCTGTGGATGCTGCTGGAACTGGGAAGATGGATGCTGCGGGAGCTGCCCAAAGAGCAGACAGCGGTCAGCCTGTCCGTAAGTCCCGGCAGGGAGTACGTGGAGCGGTACGCGCAGGCGTTTGGGCGGCTGGCGGAAAGCTACCGGCAGATGCCGGAGAAAAAAGAACATCTGGGGGACGAGGAGGCGGAACATATCCTGGAGCTGATCCGGCAAAGAGAATGCCGAAACTGCGCCAGGCAGGAGATCTGCTGGGGAGAAGGCGGCTATGAGACCATGTGCCTGCTGGAGAACCGCCTCTGGCATATGGAGCAGGGGGATGAGGACCTGACAGAGCCGGACCCTGAACTGGAAGAATACTGCCTTAAGGAGCAGGAAATACGGGCGGCTCTCCGGGAATTTTATCTGCAGGAGCGAACAAACCTGATGTGGAGCAACCGGATGCTGGAACAGCGGGCGGCAGCGGGGGAACAGATCCGGGATACGGCCCTGCTGCTGCACCAGATGGCAGAGAGGATCTATCAGATCCAGGGCCTGCGGGAAAAGGAGTACCGCAGACTGGAGAAAGAACTGCGCTATGAGAAAGTAAACTGTCGGGGCGCCTGGTTCTATAAAAAGGACGGGCGTCATCCGGAACTGTATATTACCATGTGGGTGGAGGAAGGAAGCTGCATTCCGGCCAGGGATCTGTCGGAGATCCTTTCCGGGGCCCTGGGCTGCCGGCTGGTTCCCGCGGGGGACTGCCGCCTGGCGGTTAAACGGGAGGCGGATACGTTCCATTATGTGACCGATACGGAGTATCAGATGTTCTGCGGCATTTCCAGGATGATGAAAACGGGAGAACTGGTATCGGGAGATAATTTCGCCTTCTGGCAGGGGGAAACGGGACAGGTAGTCATGAGCCTGGCGGACGGCATGGGAACCGGCGTGGAAGCCTGCCGGGAGAGCGAGAAGGTAATCGAACTGCTGGAGCAGTTTCTGGATGCGGGCTTTTCCCAGGAGACGGCAGTGAAAATGATTAACGCTTCCATGGTGCTGCAGGACCACAGGGAGATTTTTTCCACCATCGACCTGTGTATGGTGGATCTGTACGAGGGAACCTGCAGCATGATAAAGGCCGGAGCCTGCCCCACGTTTTTGCTGCGGGGAGAAGAGATCGAGATGGTACTCTGCCGGGACCTGCCGGCCGGCATGATGCAGTCCTGCGAGTATGAAGCGGTAAAGCGGCAGCTGTCGCCGGGCGACCGGATTATTATGATGACAGACGGGGTGATGGACGCCCTCCCCCGGGAAAACAGGGAAGAGCGGATGAGAGAGCTGATTTTAAAGGCGAGAAGCAACCATGCCAGAGAGTTTGCCCGCAGGCTGCTGGAACAGATTTTGCTGCAGCAGAAATTTCAGGCCAGAGATGATATGACGGTGCTGGTGGGGCAGATCTGGGAAAAATAAGAAAAGACGGACAGGCGGATGAAGGGGAAAAAAGAACTTGACCAACGGGTGTTGGAGACAATAAAATCATACGGTATGCTGCAGCAGGGAGAAGGCGTAGTGGCAGGGGTTTCCGGCGGCGCGGATTCTGTCTGCCTTCTGGCGGTTCTGCGAAAATACCGGGAAGAGAGGAAGTGGACTGTCACAGCGGTGCATGTGGAACACGGACTCAGGGGCAGCGCGGGAATGGAAGACGCGGCGTATGTGGAACGGCTCTGCCGGGAGTGGGAGATTCCCTGTTATGTGGAGCATATAGAGGTAAATGAGCTGGCGGACAGAAAGGGCCAGTCCCTGGAAGAGGCGGGACGGCAGGCCAGGTATGAGATTTTTGAAAAGTGGAGAAAACGGCTGGGCGCCGGGAAAATTGCGGTGGCCCATAATGAAAATGATCAGGCGGAAACTGTTTTGATGAATCTGGTGCGGGGAAGCGGCCTGCAGGGGCTTGGCGGGATGCAGCCTGTGCGGGGCAGCATTATCCGGCCTCTTCTGACGGTATCCCGGCAGGAGATTGAAGAGTGGCTGCTTCAGAACCATATCTGCTGGCGCACGGACGCCACGAATCTGGAGACGGATTATACCCGCAACAAGCTGCGGCTTCAGGCGCTGCCCTGGCTGGAGCGGGAGATTAACCCGGAGGCGGTAAGCCACCTTGCCAGGGGGGCGGCGCATGTACAGAAGGCGCAGCGGTACCTGGAAAAGCAGGCGGAACGCCTGTATGAAGCCTGCGTGGTCCGGGAGGAGGTTCCCGGGCGGCTGGACATTCTGCTTTCAGAATTTCTGGCGGGAGAAGAGCTGATGCAGGAGTATGTGCTGCGGCGGGCGGCAGCCCGGGTGCTGGGCGGCAGAGGACTGAAGGATTACGGAGAAAACCATATCCGGCAGATGCAGAGACTGTGCCGTATGGACTGCGGGCGCCGCATGGACTTCCCCGGCGGCCTCCAGGCAGTGCGGCAGGAGAAGCGGCTTGTGCTGCGGATAACAGAAAAAGACAGGCCGGCGGAGACGGGAAAAAAAGAATGCTGTTTCCTGCAGGGGGACGGGGTTTATACATTCCTGGGCCAAAAGTTCCGGGTAAAATACCGGCCGGCAGAGGAGGCCCCCTCCTGTTTTCAGGAAAAAAAGTATACGAAATGGCTGGCTTATGATACAATAACAGATAATATCTGTTTAAGGACCAGAAGAACCGGCGATTATCTGCTTGTAAACGATAAGGGCGGCAGAAAAAAACTGAAGGATTATCTGATTGACCAGAAGGTTCCCAGGGAGGAGCGGGATCAGATCGTCCTGGTGGCTCAGGGTTCCCATATTCTGTGGGTAACCGGATACAGGATCAGCCAGGGGGCCAGAGTCGTCGGCGGAGAAAAAAGGCTGTTGGAAATACAGATGATGGTGGAGGGAGAGAGATGAAAGAGAATATTCGCGTCATGATTTCAGAGGAGGATGTGGACCGCAGGATTGCGGAGATGGCTGCCGCCATCAGCAGAGACTATGAAGGGGGCAGCGTGCACCTGATCTGCATTCTGAAGGGCAGCGTATTTTTTACCTGCGAACTGGCGAAGCGGATTACCATTCCCGTAACGCTGGACTTTATGTCCGTAAGCAGCTACGGAGCCGGCACGAAATCCAGCGGGGTGGTAAGGCTGGTGAAGGATCTGGATGAGCCTCTGGAGGGGAAGGACGTGATTGTCATCGAGGATATTATCGATTCCGGAAGAACCCTCAGCTACCTGCTGGAAAATCTGGGGAACCGGCATCCGAAAAGCCTGCGGCTGTGTACGCTGCTGGATAAGCCGGAGCGCCGGGTGACGGATGTGAAGGTGGATTATACCGGATTTGAGATACCGGATGAATTTGTGGTAGGCTACGGGCTGGACTATGACCAGCAGTACCGGAATCTGCCTTATATCGGCGTGGTGACACTGGCCGAAGACCATGAAGAGTGAAACTGAAAGGAGTACATGAATTGAACAGAAGCACAAGAGGTCTGTGGGGATATATTCTGCTGGTTCTGCTGTTCCTGTTTCTGATTTTCGGACTGCGGGACAGCTTTGACGGAGCGGAGGACTGTACCTACAGAGAATTTCAGGAATTGCTGGAGGAGGGGCAGATTTTGTCCGTGGAGGTGATTCAGAACCAGGTGGCGCCTACCGGCGTTCTGAAGGGGGTCCTGCAGGACGGCTCCATGGTGGAAGTCAACGTGTCGGATGTAAATCAGGCGCAGGAGATGATGGACGGCTACGAGGTGGAAGTCAGCGTGCGCAACGTGGAGCGTGACAGCGTATTTCTCACCACAATTCTTCCGATTCTGCTGACCGGCGTGGTAGTGGTGTTTATGATGGCCATGATGAACCGTCAGTCCGGAGGCGGAAACGCCAAGATGATGAATTTCGGCAAGAGCCGGGCAAGAATGATTTCTCCGGATTCAAAGAGAGTCATGTTCCGGGATGTGGCGGGCCTGCAGGAGGAGAAAGAAGATCTGCAGGAGCTGGTGGAGTTTCTGAAGGAACCGGAAAAATTCCTGAAGGTGGGAGCCAGAATTCCCAAGGGCGTTTTGCTGGTGGGACCTCCCGGAACGGGAAAGACCCTGCTGGCCAAGGCCGTGGCGGGGGAGGCGGGAGTCCCGTTTTTCAGCATCTCCGGCTCAGACTTTGTGGAAATGTTTGTGGGCGTGGGAGCGTCCAGAGTCAGAGACCTGTTTGAGGACGCCAAACGCCATCAGCCCTGTATCATTTTTATAGATGAGATTGACGCGGTGGCCAGGCGGAGAGGAACCGGCATGGGCGGCGGCCACGATGAGCGGGAACAGACTCTGAACCAGCTGCTGGTGGAGATGGACGGTTTTGGCGTGAACCAGGGCATTATCGTTATGGCGGCCACAAACCGGGTAGATATCCTGGATCCGGCCATTCTGCGGCCGGGACGTTTTGACCGCCAGGTGGCGGTAGGCCGGCCGGATATTAAGGGCCGGGAGGAGATCCTGCAGGTGCACGCCAAGGGCAAGCCTCTGGGGGACGATGTGAACCTGGGAGAGATAGCTCGGACCACGGCAGGATTTACAGGCGCCGACCTGGAAAATCTGATGAATGAGGCGGCCATTATGGCGGCCAAGGCCCATCGCTCCTACATTATCCAGGAGGATATCAACAAGGCCTTTGTGAAAGTGGGAATCGGCGCAGAGAAAAAGAGCCGGGTGATTTCGGAAAAAGAAAAGAGGATCACGGCTTACCATGAATCCGGCCATGCCATTCTGTTTCATCTGCTGCCGGATGTGGGGCCTGTGCATACCATCTCGATCATTCCCACGGGCCGGGGCGCGGCAGGGTATACCATGCCTCTTCCTGAGAAGGATGAGATGTTTAACACGAAAAACCAGATGTTTGAGAATATTGTGGTGGATCTGGGAGGCCGGGTGGCTGAGGAACTGGTGATCGGGGATGTGACCACGGGAGCGTCCCAGGATATCAAGCAGGCCACCTCCATTGCGAGAGCCATGGTAACCCGGTTCGGCATGTCCCAGAAGCTGGGACTGATCAATTACGACCAGGATGAGGACGAGGTGTTCATCGGCCGGGATCTGGCCCACACCAGAAGCTACGGCGAGCATGTGGCCACTGTGATCGACGAGGAAGTAAAGCGGATCATCGACGAGGCGTACGGCAAGGCCAGGGAACTGATTTCCGCCCATGAAGAGGTGCTCCACCGGACGGCGGCTCTTCTGATCGAGAAAGAGAAAGTCAGCAGAGAAGAATTTGAAGCTCTGTTTCAGACCGCGGGAAGCGCTTCGGAGCAGGCGGCCGGACCGGAAGCCTGCTGAAAAAGCAGAACGGGAATTTTGGGGAAAACAGAGAAAAAATGACGATCAAATTAACAAAAATGCCGAAAAAGTGATGTAAAATTTGCACAAAAACAGAGCATGAAAATTGTGAAGTTTGTGCACACTTATTTTGCTCTCTGTGCTATTATAATTAGCGTAAAACCCCCCAATACATTATATAGTTTTTGCTACACCCCATAAGAGAAATACCTTCTCCAAAAAAGACAGCTTCGGCTGTCTTTTTTACGTATATGCTTCCTGACATCCGGTGTTCACCTTGTCCTTCTGACATCTGTCCGCAGCAGTCGGAATATTCCGCCTGCTGCGGAACATCTGTCTCGGACATGTGTACACTCGGATGTGCAGGAAGCATTTATATTGTATCTGGCTATTCAGCATCGGTTCCCGGATATTGTTTTAAGAATTATACATTTCACGATATTATTGACAAACACTATACTGTGTAGTACGATGTACATAGTTAGAACACAGTATAAGATTGTTTGACCTGGAAACCCGCCGCAAGGCAATGAGGGAAAGGGGGAGGTGAGGCTGGATGAATCTGGACAAATGGAAATCTCAGATCGCCCGGGGAACGCTGGAATATTGTATTCTGCTGATGCTGGAGAAAAAAACCCGCTATGGCTATGAAATTCTGCAGGAACTTGACAGGTATCCCATGCTGGCTTCCACGGAGAGCACGGTTTATCCTCTGCTGCGGAGACTGCAGAAGGAAAACTGTCTGCAGTCTGTCTGGCAGGATTCGGCGGAGGGGCTGCCGCCCAGAAAATATTATTCGCTGACGGGGCAGGGACGGGAGTATTTAAAGGCTATGAATGAGGAGTGGCAGAGTCTTCTGTCTGCCATAGAAAAACTGAAGGGAGCATAATGATATGGATATAAAGCTGGAAAAATATCTGAACACGGTAGATAAGCATTTAAAACCGCTTCCCGCATCGGAGAGGGCGGATATAGTGAGGGAGATTAAAAGTTCCATGATCGAGATGGAGCAGGAGGAACTTTCTTCGGATGCGATACTGGAACGGCTGGGAGACCCGAAGGAACTGGCTAGAGCGTATCTGGGAGACTTGGTGACAAACAGCAGGGGGTTTGGATGGAACCGCTTTCTGGCGGCCTGCGCTTTTTACAGCGCGGTGGGGTTTTCCGGTATTATCGTGCTGCCGGTTCTGGCTATTATTGCGCCGGTATTTATTCTGTGCGGAGCGGTCACGCCCATTCTGGGGCTGGTTAAATTTGGAGCCCTGCTGTTTTTTGACTATGATATTTCGCTGATTTCGTTTCAGCTTGGCCCCATTACGCTGCCCCCTGCGGCGGGCTTTATCTATGCGGTCATCATAGGCGTTCTTCTGGTGCTTCTGGGGATCGGGGCCTGGAAGCTGCTTGTTCTGTATGTGCGGACTGTAGCGTTGGTGCACAAGGGGCAAAACAAAAAGAAAAATTAATTCAATCGGATAAAGACGTTTTTTAAAAACTCCTTCATGTGATCGTACTCCCCTACATACCTTTTAATAAGGAAAATGTTGTATAAAATCCCCGGGTGATATACAATAAGGTATCGACTCCGGTCAGAAACCGGAGGAACGCACGGATAAGAGAACAGCCAGGGAAAGGCAAGAAGGAGAGACGGTATGAGTTATAAGAGCTATGAACAGTCCCTGCGGGCTGCCAAATATATTTTGCAGATGCGCCCTGTGTTTAACGGCGACGCCCTTTTTTCCGATGAGACAGAAAACTATGTATCCCCCATGGAGCCCAAACCCGGCGATACGGTGACGATCCGCTTCAGGACCGGCAGGGATAACGTGGATACGGTTTATCTTATCAGCGGACCGCTGAAGAAGCAGATGGATCTGGAACGGCATGAAGAGTTTTTTGATTATTATGTGACGCAGATACAGCTGGGCGAGGAGGCGCTTCGGTATTTCTTTGAGATTAAGAGCGGCAAAATGCACTGCTTTTACAATAAAATGGGAGTGACCCGGGACTTGAGCGACAGCCGGGCATTTTCCATACAGCCCGGTTTTTCCACACCGGACTGGGCCAAGGGGGCGGTGATGTATCAGATTTATACGGACCGCTTCTTCAACGGGGATGAAAGCAACGATGTGCTGGACAATGAGTACATTTATATCAAAGAGGGCACCCGGCGGGTGACAGACTGGGGAAAACGTCCCGCCGCCATGGGCGTCCGGGAGTTTTACGGCGGAGATCTGGAAGGGGTGCGCCAGAAGTTGGACTACCTGAAAGAGCTGGGAGTGGATGTGATCTATTTTAACCCCCTGTTCGTATCCCCCTCCAATCATAAATACGATATTCAGGACTATGACTACATTGATCCCCACATCGGAAAGATTGTGATGGATGAAGGCGCCCTTCTTCCTAGCTGGGCGAAAGACAACATGCAGGCAACCCGGTATATTAACCGTGTCACCAGGAAAGAAAATCTGGAGGCCAGCAATCAGCTTTTCATCCGGCTGGTGGAGGAGATTCACAGCCGGGGGATGAAGGTGATCCTGGACGGCGTGTTCAATCACTGCGGTTCCTTTAATAAATGGATGGACCGGGAGCGCATTTACGAGAACCAGCCCGGCTATGAAAAAGGGGCCTATGTGTCCGCGGACAGCCCCTACCGCACCTTTTTCCATTTTACCAACGAGCATGAATGGCCCTACAATGAATACTATGACGGCTGGTGGGGACATGACACCCTGCCAAAGCTGAACTACGAAAATTCTTCCAAACTGGTGGACTACATTCTGGAGATTGCCAGGAAGTGGGTCAGTCCTCCCTACAATGTGGACGGGTGGCGGCTGGACGTGGCTGCCGATCTGGGGCTGAGCAATGAGTATAACCATAAATTCTGGAAAATGTTCCGCAAGACGGTGAAAGCGGCCAATCCCAACGCCCTGATCCTGGCGGAGCACTACGGGGACCCGGCGGCATGGCTGCGGGGAGACGAGTGGGATACGGTGATGAACTATGACGCGTTCATGGAACCGCTCACCTGGTTTTTTACCGGTATGGAAAAGCACAGCGACGATTACCAGGAGGGGCAGTTTGGAAACGCGGACAGCTTCATAGGAACCATGCGCTACCACATGGCCAGTTTTATGGCCCCCTCCCAGCAGGTGGCCATGAATGAGCTTTCCAACCATGATCACTCCCGGTTCCTGACCAGAACCAACCACAGGGTGGGACGGATGGATCACTTTGACTACGATGCGGCCAGCGACGGCGTAAATCCGGCGGTGATGCGGGAGGCCGTGGTGATGCAGATGACCTGGCCCGGCGCCCCCACTGTATATTACGGGGATGAGGCGGGAGTCTGCGGCTTTACGGATCCGGACAACCGTCGGACCTATCCCTGGGGCCATGAGGACACCCAGATGCTGGAATTTCACCGGGAAATCATTGCCCTGCACAAAGCCCATCCGGTGTTTACCGGCGGGTCGCTGCAGTTTCTGATGGGAGACTATAACTGTCTGGCTTACGGGAGATTTGACGCCCGGGAGAAGATGGTGGTGGTGTTTAATAATAACGGAGAGGACCGGGATCTGACGATAAAGGTATGGCCCGCCGAGGTGGAAGCCAATCAGAAGCTGCGGCGGATTTTCTTCACGGACGGAGCAGGCTATACGACGGAACCGGAGGAATACCAGGCGGATCAGGGAGAACTCAGGCTCCATATGCCCCCTACTTCTGCCATGGTGCTGATGGCTGTGCCCAATGGGGAGAAAACGGAAAAACAAACAAAGATTTAAGAAATCCATAATAAGACCATCACAGAATTTTCAAGCTTCCTGTGTTAGACTGAATATGGCCTGAATGGCAGTCAGCACAGGAGGTACATATGAAGAAGAGAGTGATTATCCCCCTCGTGATCGGGGCAGCGGCGGTGATCGGGCTGGCAGGCACCTATCTGGGGATCGGTCTTCGATACGCGGACCGTTTTTTTGAAAACACATCCATCAACGGCATAGACGTGTCGGGCATGACGGTCAGCCAGGCGGAAGCGGCCATAGCCGGCATGGTGGAAGATTATGAAATCACCCTGAAGGAGAGAGGCGGCAGCCGGGAGACGATCGGAGCGGAGCAGATGGGCTACCGGTTCGTGTCCGGCGGGGAGGTGCAGGAGTTTCTGGATTCCCAGAATATCCTGGAGTGGCTGCCCAACCGCCTGAGGGGAGGAACGGCATACACCATGACAGCGGCCACCGCCTTTGAGGAAGAAAGGCTGCGCCAGTCCATGCTGGAACTGAACTGCTTTGACCCGGAGCAGGTGACGGCGCCTGCGGACGCGGAGATTGTCCGGCAGGAGGACGGCTCTTATCAGGTGACGCCGGAGATTATGGGAAATACGCTGCAGGAGGAGAAGGTTTTTGAACTGCTGAAGGACGCCGCCAGGACGGGAGAACGGGAAGTGGATCTGGAGGCGGAGGGCTGCTATCAGAATCCTTCCATATACGGGGACGATGAGGAACTGAACGAAAAGGCAGCGGCCCTGAACCGGTACGCATCCATGACCGTTACCTATCAGATGGGGGGAGACGTGACAGAAGTGCTGGATTCCGCCACCATCACCGGGTGGCTGAGCGCGGATGAAAATGATAATCCTGTGTTTGACCGGGAGGCCATACGGGCCTATGTGGCCGGGCTGGCCGAAAAGTATGATACCATCGGGACCTGGGAGCCCTTTACCACCTCCCTGGGACAGACGGTGTACGTGGAGGCCAGAACCTACGGCTGGCAGCTGAACCAGGAGCAGGAGGCGGAGGAACTGTATCAGGTTCTGATGGCGGGAGAGTCCACCGAGCGGTGGCCGGTCTACTATGAGGGAGCGGCTGCCAGGGGAGTGAACGATATCGGAGATACCTATGTGGAGATCGACTACACCACCCAGAGGATGTGGTATTACAAGGACGGCAGCCTGGTGGTGGACACGCCGGTGGTAACAGGATGCGTGGCCAACGGGACGGAATCGCCGGAGGGTATCTTCTGTGTGGTGGACAAATCCGAGGATGAGATCCTGAAAGGAGAGGGCTATTCCACTCCGGTGGACTACTGGATGCCATTTTATGAGGGCGTGGGCATCCATGACGCGGACTCCTGGAGAGGAAATTCCTACGGGGGGAGTATTTATCTGTACGGAGGATCTCACGGCTGCATCAATACGCCTACGGCCAACGCGGCCATTATGTATCAGGAAATGGAGATCGGAACGCCGGTGATCTGCTATAAATCCGACGGTACGGGGACCCATTCCTCATTAGGGTAAAGTCATAAGACGGGGCTGAAGAAAATTCTGTGGAAAACAGTGTACTTTAGCCCCGCCTTTGTGTATAATGGACGGCGGGATAACAACTGAATGCAATATAAAATAAAGGGACAGGGACAAAACATGAAAAATATGACGCTGCGCCGCATTGCCCAGGCATGCGGCGGTATTTTGCACGCAAAAAAAGGGGAGGAAGACCGGGAGATTTCCTCTTTGGTAACAGACAGCCGTCAGGCAAAAGAAGGATCGCTTTTTGCGGCCATCAAAGGAGAGCGGGTGGACGGCCACCGGTTTATCCCGGCAGTATTTGAGCAGGGCGCTGTCTGCGTCCTTTCCGAACAGGAACTGGGGGAAGATACGGCAGGCAGCTGGATAAAAGTAAATTCCACCCTGCAGGCGCTGAAGGATATTGCGGAGTATTATCTGGGGCAGCTGGCCATTCCGGTGGTGGGCATAACCGGCAGTGTGGGAAAGACCAGCACCAAGGAAGTGATTGCCGCTGTGCTCTCCCAGAAATACCGGACGTTAAAAACCCAGGGGAATTTCAACAATGAGCTGGGCCTGCCCCTCACCGTATTCCGGCTGCGGGAGGAGGATGAAATCGCGGTGCTGGAGATGGGAATCAGCGATTTCGGGGAGATGCACCGTCTGGCTAAAATTGCCAGACCGGATACCTGCGTGATTACCAACATCGGCCAGTGCCATCTGGAAAATCTTCATGACCGGGACGGCATTCTGCGGGCCAAGACGGAAATATTTGATTTTCTGAAGCCGGAAGGGCATATTATTTTAAACGGAAACGACGACAAGCTGGCCGGAGTGAAAGCGGTAAACGGTGTGGAGCCGCTGTTTTTCGGAACAGAACCGTCCGCGGCGGGAGTCAGACTTTCCGTCCGGGCGGATCAGACGGAAAGCCTGGGACTGGAGGGAACCAGGTGCAGGATCCACACGGCGGCAGGAGATTTCACGGTAAAAATTCCGGTGCCGGGACGCCACATGGTACATAATGCCCTGGCAGCCGCGGCGGTGGGGCTGGTTTACGGGCTGACTCCGGATCAGATCCGGGAGGGAATTGAGAGCCTGCAGCCGGTAAGCGGAAGATTTCACATTATTGATACAGACCGGTATAAAATTATTGACGACTGCTACAACGCCAATCCGGTTTCCATGAAAGCCTCCCTGGAGGTGCTGCAGGAAGCGGCAGGCCGCCGGGTGGCTATCCTGGGAGATATGGGGGAGCTGGGTGAGAAGGAGGCAGATCTGCACCGTCAGGTGGGAACCTTTGCGGGAAGCTGCGCCATTCAGCGGCTGGTGACGGTAGGGCCCTTAAGCCTTTATCTGGAAGAGGGAGCGAAAGAAACCAACCCGGCGCTTGAGACGACCCATTATGACAGCCTGGAGGAACTGCTGGAAAATCTGGACAGAGAAGTGAGTGCCGGCGATACGGTGCTGGTAAAGGCCTCCCATTTTATGAATTTCCCCAAAATTGTAGAGCGGCTGCAGGAACTATAACAGATATTTGAGAAATAGAGAGGTACCCTATGTATGTAATTGCGGGCCTGGGAAATCCGGGCAGAAAATATGCGAAGACCCGGCATAATGTGGGGTTTGATACGCTGGATGTGCTGGCGGACCGGTACCGCATCGATGTGTCCGCGGAGAAATTCAAAGCCCTGGTGGGAACCGGGGCGATAGAGGGGCAGAAGGTGATTCTGGTAAAGCCTCAGACTTTTATGAATTTAAGCGGGGACAGCCTGCGGATGGTATGCGATTTTTACAAGATCGATCCGGAGGAAGAGCTGATTGTGATTTACGATGACATCAGCCTGGAGCCGGGACAGATCCGGGTGCGCAAAAAAGGTAGCGCCGGGGGCCATAACGGTGTAAAGAGCATTATCTCTCAGCTGGGCACCCAGGTATTTAAACGGGTAAAGGTGGGCATCGGCGAAAAACCGGAAGGATATGACCTGGCCGATTATGTGCTGGGACATTTTTCTTTTTCTGACCGGATCCTGATGGAGGAAACCTTTGACCGGGCGGCCAGGGCGGCTGCGGATCTGGTGACCCGTCCGGCGGAAGAAGTGATGAATGAGTATAACAGGAAGCAGAGCGAATAGCTGCGGAAAGGCGGTTCAGGTATGAGAGCATTTCGTGCCCCTCTCGGCGAACTGGGAGAGATAGAGGAGATCAGGGGAAAACTGAAGAAAAATCAGGGCGTTCTGCAGATTACCGGCTGCATTGATTCCCAGAAAGCCCATCTGATTGACTGTCTGGGGGAGGGATATTCCCATAAAATCATAGTGACCGCCAATGACCTGAAAGCAAAAGAATTATATGAAAATGTCCGCTTCTTTGACCGGGAGGCGCTGCTGTACCCGGCCAAGGATTTTATTTTCTTTCAGGCGGACATTCACAGCAATCTGCTGGAGCAGCAGCGCATCGAGGTGTGGAAAGCGCTTGCCCAGGAGCGGCCTGTGACGGTGGTTCTTACCATGGCGGCATTTATGAAC
Organism: Candidatus Merdiplasma excrementigallinarum; assembly: GCA_018713435.1. Classification (GTDB taxonomy): domain Bacteria; phylum Bacillota; class Clostridia; order Lachnospirales; family Lachnospiraceae; genus Merdiplasma; species Merdiplasma excrementigallinarum. The sequence goes on along the minus strand of DVOS01000022.1, from coordinate 17,415 downwards.
CATCTGATGCCTTTTGAAAAATGGAAAAAACAGGTGCGCCGCCTCCAGGCGGGCGATGAGATGGATCTGGAGGAATGGAAAAGCCTTCTGCCGGCGCTGGGCTATGAGCGAAACGCCCAGGCGGAAGGACCGGGACAGTACGCCGTGCGGGGCGGCATACTGGATATATTCCCTCTGACAGAGGAGAATCCGGTCCGCATTGAACTGTGGGGGGATGAGATTGATTCCATCCGCAGTTTTGACGCGGAGAGCCAGAGATCCATTGAAAATCTGGATTATGTGGATATTTACCCGGCCTCCGAGCTGATTCTGGATCCCTCCGTGCGGGAAGCGGGATTAAAAAAGATAGTCCGGGAAGGAGAAAAGGCGGAGAAGGTGCTCCGCCAGGCCATGAAAACGGAGGAGGCCCATCGGGTGAAGCAGCTGCTGGAGGATACAAAGGACCGGCTGGAAGAGTTTGAAGATCCTGCCGGACTGGACGGCTTTCTGGACTACTTTTATCCGGACGCGGTGTCGATTCTGGACTGTTTTCCGGAGGATACGGTAATTTTCCTGGATGAGCCCAACCGTCTGGCGGAGTCCGCGGCGGCGGCTGAACAGGAGTTTCAGGAAAGCATGAAGCACCGGCTGGAAAAGGGGTATGCCCTGGCCGGCCAGACAGGCCTGCTGTTTTCCTGCCAGGAGATGATCGGCCGCCTCTGCCGCCGCTGCTGCGTGGGGCTTTGTACCCTGGAAAACGCCAGAGCTCCCTGGAAGGTGGAGGGAAAATACCATATATCCGTCCGGGCGGTAAATCCCTATAACAACAGTTTTGAACTGCTGGTGAAAGATCTGCGGCGCTGGAAAAAGGAGGGATACCGGGTGATTCTGCTGTCCGCCTCCCGCACCAGGGGAAAACGGCTGGCGGAGGATCTGCGGGAGCACGAGCTGAATGCGTTCTGCACGGAAGAGGAAGAGCGTCTGGTGAACCCCGGGGAGATTCTGGTAACCTACGGCAGCGTCCAGAGGGGGTATGAGTATCCCCTTATCAAGTTTGTAGTGATTTCCGAGAGCGATATTTTCGGAAAGGAGCGAAAGAAAAAGAAGCGGCGTACCTCCTACGAGGGAAAAAAGATCAGCAGCTTTACCGAGCTGTCCCCGGGGGACTATGTGGTGCATGAAAACCACGGCCTTGGAATCTACCGGGGAATCGAGAAGGTAGAAGTGGATCATGTAATGAAGGATTACATGAAGATCGAATATGCGGACGGCAGCAATCTGTATGTGCTGGCGACCCAGCTGGATATGATCCAGAAGTACGCGGACGGGGACGCAAAGAAGCCGAAGCTGAACAAACTGGGCACACAGGACTGGAACCGGACCAAAACCAGGGTCCGGGGAGCGGTGCGGGTGATTGCCGGGGAACTGGTGGCTCTTTACGCCGCCAGGCAGCGGAAGGAAGGCTTCGTCTACGGACCGGATACGGTGTGGCAGAAAGAATTCGAGGAGATGTTTCCTTTTGAGGAGACGGAGGATCAGCTTCAGGCCATCGAGGCGGTGAAGGAGGATATGGAGAGCACCAAGATTATGGACCGGCTGATCTGCGGAGATGTGGGCTACGGCAAGACAGAGATTGCCATCCGGGCTGCTTTTAAGGCGGTGCAGGAGGGCAAGCAGGTGGCCTACCTGGTGCCCACGACTATTCTGGCCCAGCAGCATTACAATACCTTTGTGCAGCGGATGAAGGATTTCCCCGTGCGGGTGGATCTGATGTGCCGGTTCCGCACGGCCGCGGAACAGAAAAAGACGGTGACAGATTTAAAGCGGGGGCTGGTGGACATTGTGATCGGCACCCACCGGCTGCTGTCAAAAGATGTGGAATTTAAGGATCTGGGGCTTCTGATTATTGATGAGGAACAGCGCTTCGGCGTGACCCACAAGGAAAAGATCAAGCAGATGAAGCAGGATATTGACGTGATGACCCTGACGGCCACCCCCATTCCCAGAACGCTTCACATGAGCCTGATCGGCGTCCGGGATATGAGCGTGCTGGAGGAGGCGCCCCAGGACAGACAGCCCATCCAGACCTTTGTAATGGAATACAACGAGGAGATGGTGCGGGAGGCTATCAGCCGGGAGCTGGCCAGAGGCGGACAGGTCTATTATGTATACAACAAGGTGAATACCATTGTGGAGATGACCAATACCGTGGCCCGGCTGGTGCCGGAAGCCAGGGTGGCTTTCGCCCACGGCCAGATGAAGGAACGGGAGCTGGAGAGCATCATGTATGACTTTATCAACGGGGATATCGACGTGCTGGTGACCACCACGATTATCGAGACGGGGCTGGACATTTCCAACGCCAACACCATGATTATCCACGACGCGGATACCATGGGACTTTCCCAGCTGTACCAGCTTCGGGGAAGAGTGGGACGCTCCAGCCGCACATCCTATGCCTTTCTGATGTACCGCCGGAATAAAATGCTGCGGGAGGTGGCGGAAAAGCGGCTTTCCGCCATCCGGGAATTTACGGAACTGGGCAGCGGCTTTAAGATCGCCATGCGGGATCTGGAGATTCGGGGCGCCGGAAATCTGCTGGGCAGTGAACAGCACGGCCATATGGAGGCGGTGGGATATGATCTGTACTGCAAGCTGTTAAATGAATCCGTGAAGGAAATGAAGGGAGAGTCCACCATCCGAGAGGACTACGAGACCGCCATTGATCTGGATATTGACGCCTTTATTCCGGAGCGGTATATCCGCAATGAGGCCCAGAAGCTGGATATTTACAAGCGGATCGCCGCCATCTCCAATGAAGAGGAGTATGACGACATGCTGGAGGAGCTGATGGACCGCTTCGGAGAGCCCCCCAGGTCCGTGCAGAACCTGCTGTCCATCGCCTGGCTGAAGGCAATGGCCCATGAGAACTATCTGACGGAGCTGACCCAGAAGGGGGATGAAATCCGGTTTGTATTCTATGAGAAGGCCCGGGTGGACGCGGGAAAAATTGACGGATTTCTGAAAGACTACCGGGGAAAAATGAAATTTACCGTGGACGCCAATCCCTATTTCACCTACCTCAAGCCCAGAAAGAGCGGCAGGGACAATGAGGATATACTGACCCTGGTGCGGGAGATTCTGGAGCGGATGAGAGAACTGGTGAAGGAATAAAGGGAATGCCAAGCGGTTTTCTGAAAGAAAAGGATTGCCAGAGGGGCGCAAAAAGGATATAATGAAAGCTACGGATTATGACAGCGGGACATGCCGCTGAAAAAATAGAACAGGCTCATGACGGCAGAAGACACTGCCCCGGGGCTGTTCGACTGACGGAGGATTTTGGATATGAGAGTAAACTGGAAAAAAGGACTGGCAATGGGACTGGGCGTCTGCATGGCGGCTTCCGTTCTGACAGGCTGCGGAAAAGGAAAGGAACTGGATACCGCGGCAGCGGCGGCTGCGCTGGACGGCGAGGAGATTTCGGCGGGGCTGGTAAACTTTTTCCTGCGGTATCAGCAGGCGGAGTTTGAGAGCAGCTATGGCGCATGGCTGCAGAGCTATTACGGAACAGATATCTGGAACGTGGATCTGAGCGGCACAGGCACTTCTTACGGAGAGACATTTAAAAATGATGTGATCAATTCTCTGGAGAGACTGCTGCTGGCTGAGAAACACATGGGCGATTACAGCGTGGAACTGACGGATGAAGAGAAAACCGCCATTACCCAGGCCGCCCAGAAATTTATGGAGTCCAACGAGGAAGAGGTTCTGGAGAAGATGAGCGCTACCCAGGAAAACGCGGAGCGGCTGCTGACTCTCTATACGATCCAGAACAAGATGGAGACGCAGATGAGCGCGGATGTGGACACAGAAGTTTCCGATGAGGAGGCGGCTCAGAGAACCGTATCCTATGTAAGATTTACGGCGGAGACAGAAAGTGATACCGAAGAGGCGGAGGCTGAGACGGAGACAGAGGCCGGCAGCGAGAGCGAAACGGAAGCTGCGGCGGAAGCGGAAACCGAGGCTGCGGAGACCGAGAATGAAACCGCGCCGGCAGAGGATGCCACAGAGGCTTCTCTGACAGAGGCGGCTGCTGACAAGACAGAATCTGCGGATACGGAGGAAGCCACGGAAGGGGCTGAGAACGAGACCGTGAGCGAGGAGGAAACCGAGGCTGACAGCGAGGCGTCCACTGAGGCTGAGACTGAGACTGAAACCGAGGAACTGGATCCGGAACTGGCGGCTGCCAGAGAGGAGGCCAGAGCCCAGGCGGAAGCTTTCCTGGAGGAAGTAAAAGGCGGCGCTGACTTTACCGAAGCGGCAGAGGCGGCTGCTGAGGAAAACGAGAATGTAGGCACTTCTACCTTTACCTTTGGAGAAGACGATACTTATCCGGACGAAGCGATCATTGAGGCTACCGCAGGTCTGGAGGACGGAACTCTGGTAGAGCAGGTGGTGCAGGTAAACAACGGCTTCTATGTACTGCGGGTGGACGATGCCTTTGACGAGGCTGCCACGGAGGAAAAGAAAGAAAGCATCGTGGCAGAGAGAAAGAGCGAAGCGGTCAACGCTCTCTATGAGGAGTGGATGGAAGAAGCGGAATTTACCGTTGATGAAGACGTACTGGATCAGATGGTGTTTGATATGTCTCTGACCCTGGAAACAGAGGCTGCCACAGAGGCGGCTGCGGAGGCGGAGAGCCAGAGCGAAGCCGGTTCAGAAGCAGCGGCAGAAAGCCAGAGCGAAGCTTCCACAGAAGCTGAAACGGAAGCTGCGACGGAGTCTGTGACAGAGGAAACGGTGACCGAGGCGGAAACTTCAGCAGAAGAAGAAACTGAAACAGAAGCGGAAGAGGCAACAGAATCCGCGACAGAAGCTGAAACAGAGACTGAAACAGAAGCGTAAAAACGAGGGATGCCGCATACAAAAATCACAGGATTGGGCGGCATCCCTTAAAAAATATTCCGGAAGGAGGAACCAACATGACAACAGAGACAAGAAACTATGTGACAGAAAAAACGAAAGAGCTGATGGCTGCTTTTTCCTGCAGCAAAGAGGCGAAGGAAGCCGCTCAGGCCTGGCTGGACGCTGCAGGAACAGACCGGGAAAAAGAGGAGACCGCAAGATATGTGGCGGAGCTTGAGGCAGACATTATGCCCCTGGAGCAGCTGATCGCATTTGCCAGGACGGAAGCGGGAGCCGGCGTGTTTGGCGGAGCGGAAGCCGCCGAGGGCGTGGCAAAGCATGGCGAAGAGCTGAAAGCCGCCGGAAAGAAATACTGTGACTGCCCGGCCTGCGCCGCTGCGGAAGCGATTTTGGAGAAGAAAGAGGAAATGCTGGGCTGACTGCCCGCATGAAACATTCAGAAAATAAGAATAATAATAAAAAAACGGGGATGCGTCAGAAAGCGGATAGACTGCTTTTTAGCATTCCCGTTTTTGTGTAGCAATAAATTCAGAACCGGTCCCGGTTCATTCCGATCGCCTCTGCAAAGAGCACAACAGCCGTTATTATCAGATATGCGGCCAGAATGTAATTCAGAGCCAGAGCAGAGACAAAGGGGAGCAAAAGAAACACGACTGCCAGTGTAATGCAAAGGACGCCGCAGAAGCTTAAAAACCCGGTGCCCTCAATCCGGTAGTAGCGCAGCCTGGAGGCCAGAGAAAGCTTTTCCCCGCCATTGAAAATCAGCAAAAAAGCCAGCAGGAAAGTGATAACCTGGGCCGTCAGCTCCACCGGCATAAAGAGAAGCAGAACGCCCAGCAGCACATTTAAGATGCCGGAAACCAGCAGCATGGAATCCCGGAAGTAATAGGTCATGGATGCGTAGGAAATAAAATGATAAATCCCCACCATAATCACCGCTATGGCCGCAATATATTGGATGAGGGCAAAAATGCCTGTGGGAAAAACTGCCAGCAGAATCCCTGCCGCCAGAAGGACGGCCGCCAGAATCAGGTAAGCATTGCGGATTTTCTTTTTGCCTCGTTCCCAGGCTTCTTTTAATTCCTGTACATAATCGTAATTTGAATCAAACCATCTCATAAATAGCACCTCCGTCTCAACAGGATTTTATGATGCAGCTCATCACTGGGATAGCCGGTACATGGAATCCAGCAGTTCTATACCGGTTTTCGTCCGGAATACCCGCTGCCTGAATTGTTCCATGCGGCAGGCGTACCGGGCCGATTCCCCGGCATTTACCAGGTAATCGGCTTCCAGCAGAATCTGGTAATCCATTCCATCCACTTGGCTGTAGGTGTGATGATGGGTTACAAGAAAGACGATCCGTTCCAACATGGAAGGGGGCAGGTGAAATTCTTCCAGAAAATCCCGTGCCAGCGTCTCACTTTCTGCTTCCTGGTGTCTGCCGTCTGTATCTCCGTATTTTTCCCGGCACAGAGGACAGGCAATGTCATGGATAAGGGCGGCAATTTCCAGAATATCCTGTGTATCCGTGTCCAATCCCTCCTGCTTTCCGATTAGAGACGCAAAGGCATAGACTTTCAGGAAATGATTTATATCCGGGATGTTCCCCTGATAAAATTCGATCATTTTTATCTCAATCTGCTCTTTTTGCATATTCGGTCTTTCTGTAACCGGGTGTTTATCTGCCGTCTGTCCATAGCCGTATCCGTTGACTGGCCGGCCGCTGTTACAGAATATCTTCTGTTACGCTGCCGTTTAACAGCTTTCCGGCTTTGATATGCAGCTGGGGATAGGTTTTCTGCAGGTCTTTTACCGCATAGTCCAGTCCGCTGCCGCCGGAGGTGGCAAAGATAACCAGCTGCTTTCCGGCCATATCATTGTTGTCAATAAACGTATTCACGACGCGGGGAGCCACGCCCCACCAGATCGGAAAGCCGATATACACAGTGTCATAGGCGGACAGATCGGTTTTCTCTTCCGCAAGAGCCGGACGGGATTGGGGATCCGTCATTTCCATGGTGCTGCGGCTTTTTTTGTCCCTCCAGTCAAGATCAGCCTGGGTATAGGCTATGGCAGGCGCAATCTCATGCAGATCGGCCCCGGTAATCTGTGCCAGCTGCTTTGCCGCTTTTTCGGTGACGCCGCTTGCTGAAAAATAAGCTATTAATTTCTTCATGTCGATTCCTCCTTCCAAAATGAAAAAAATCATCCCGGGCCATACAAGTATGTCCGGTCTGCTTTTTTCATCTTGCTGCATAGTGGTAAAAGAGCATCAGACCGCAGGCCGCCTTCCGCAGGAAGGCTGTCAGCTGCAAAGCAGCCTCCGCCTGCGGTTAAATGGGCGTACCGCCCATTTCCAAAATGAAAAAATCATCCCGGGCCATACAAGTATGTCCCGTCTGCTTTTTTTCATTTTGCTGATGCTCTACTGTTAAGTTACATTATAACGCTGGCGGGTGAGAATGTAAACATTGGCAGCCCTGGCGGCCGGAGGCCAGCTTGAGGGCTGCAGATCCTTGGCGGGATTTATAAAAGCGGAGTCATATAAAAATGTTAAAATCGATCAGAATATAGGACTTATATGCAGTCTTGGCAAACTTTGCCGCAATATAGCGCTTCCCGACACGTCTTGCACCATCAACGAGAAGAGCGGTTTTTCCCGCACTATTTTTCTTCCAGTCAGTAAGGGTTTTATATATTTTCCGTTCCATAAAGATCCTCCATTTGCGGCAAAATCGGCATCACATTTGGCCTTAAAGCGACTTTGCATTATGAAAAACACGAAAACAAGATTTTTATAGAAGGTTTTATGCACGAAAACAAGATTTTTGAGTGGTTCAGAAAATTTTTTTCTCATCCGGCAGTATCAGCAGGAAGGTGGAGCCTCCTCCCGGCGTATCCGTAAGCAACAGCTTTCCCCGGTGAAGTCTGGCGATTTCCCAGGCAATACTCAGCCCCAGGCCGAAATGTTCCTTCTGGCTGCGGGAGGCATCAAAGCGGTAAAAACGCTCAAACACACGCTCCTTTTCGCTGTCCGGGATCCCCGGGCCGTTGTCTGATACGCCTATCCGGAAAGCGCCCGGGGAAGCTTCCAGAAAGAGAAGAACCCGGCCTTCGGCGGGGGTGTAGCAGAAGGCATTGTCAATCAGAATGGAAAGAAGCTGGCGGATTCTTTCCCCGTCGCACAGACAGCGGGGAAGCGGCTCTTCCGGCAGGCGAACCTCCCAGAGAAGCTGTCTGGAATGAGCCAGAGCTTCAAAGGATTCAAAGGTTTCCAGAACCAGAGTATCCAGCTCGGTGGGAGCGATATGCATGCTCCAGGAGTGATTGTCTGCTCCCGCCAGCTGCAGCATATCCGATACCAGACGGGCCATACGGTTTCCTTCCGTTTCCAGTACAGTCAGAAATGCTTCATCCGGTTCCATGTTTTTTCGCCGTACGGCTTCTACATTGCTTAAAATAACCGTCAGAGGAGACCGAAGTTCGTGGGAAGCAGCCGCAATAAACTGGGTTTGGCGTCTGCGGTTTTCCTGAAGGGGCTCCAGTATTTTTTGGATAAAAGACCAGAAAAACAGGCCAAGAAGAAGCAGGGCTGCCAGATCTGCCGTGAAAAAAATAGCCCGCTGGCGGAAAATCCGGGTATCCCTGGCGGAGAGAGGGTGTACCACCGTAACGCTCAGAGTGCCGTCCGCCACCGGAACCAGGCCGGCGGAAACATAGCAGCTGCCGCCCTGGGGGTCTTTCATGGTGAACTCCTGGTGATAGAGCAGGCTTCTGTCAGAAGCGGCGGTTTTTGCATCGATCCCGTAGTCAGTCAGGGCTTTTTTTGCAGCCAGATCCAGAAGGGCTTCCTGTCCGGCATCCCTGGAGAGAGATTGGAAAAACAGAGGGCTGCCGTTGTCTGTGAGGCGGATCAAAAATTGGTAGTTGTATTCCGCATGACGCAGCCAGGTGTGAGACAGGGCGGATTCCAGCTGCAGATTTTGATAAAGCGTATTCAGATTGATCTGAAAGGAGGCTTCCTCCTGATTTCGGATATTTCTTTCAGAGATAAAAAGACAGACCAGGGTGAGAGTGACCAGGACCAGGGCTGTCACGCCGATGCACAGTCCGGCAAGGCGAAAACGAAGTGTTCGGATCATAAACAGAATAACTCCTTTGATAAAGAGGCGGACATTACGGCTCGTTTGCCAGACGGTAGCCGATGCCCCGGACGGTTTTCAGTTCCAGACGGCTGTCCACAGATTTCAGCCGGCGCCGCAGAAAGTGGATATAGTTATCCAGGTTTCCGCTTTCCACCTCCGCGTCCGGGCCCCAGACTCTCATCAGGATAGTGGACCGGGGCAGCACCTGATCCGGGTTTTGCAGAAACAGAGTAAGCAGATCCCCTTCCCGGCGGGAGAGGGTGCAGGATTTCGGCGCCCTGGTCAGCAGATATTCCTGGGGATCGTAGATCACATCGCCCCAGGAAAGCTGCCGGGACAGGTTCAGGCGCTTGGGCCGTCTGCAGACGCAGCGGATTCTGGCCATCAGTTCTTCAAAAGCGAAGGGTTTTGCCAGATAATCATCGGCTCCGGCATCCAGCCCCTGAATCCGGTCCTCCAGTTCACCCATAGCTGTAAGGAAAATCACCGGCGCAGTACAGCCCTCCCGGCGGGCTTCCGCCAGAAGTTCCATGCCGTCCATCCCCGGCAGCATCCGATCCAGAAGCACCAGGTCATGGGCATTTTCCAGAAGATAAAATAATCCTTCCTCCCCGTCATGGCATACGGTTACCTCAAATCCCTGCTGCCCCAGGGAAAGTTCCAGAGAGCGGCACAGGGAAACATCATCTTCAATCAGCAGCAGTCGCATGTTTCAAAATCTCCTGTTTGTTCATTATAAAAATATTTTATCACAGGAATCTCTAAATAATCTGTAATTTTTTATATAGTATGATACTAGCGTCGGTGTACAAGGGGCAAATTCACAGGGCTAAGGCGTATTGTCCGCTGTACACCGATGCCAGACATTAGAGACAAATTAGAGACTTGTTAGAGATTTTTTAGAGAATCCCCTGATAGACTGGGGGCAGAAAACGGGAGGAGGTTTGGTTTATGAAGGGAAATACAAAAAAATGGATAAAGAGGCTGACCGCTGCGGCAGCGGCAGCCTGTATGGCTCTTACCGGCGTGATGATGACGGTATGGGGGGAAGAATCCCAGGTTGTGGAGGGAACGGCCATGGGCCGCTATGTGGAGACGAAGCTGGCGCTGCCGGAGGGGCTGGTGGCTTCCGGGATGACGCTGCTGGAAAATGGCGGCATCAGGATTCTGGGAAAGATTTATGGGGAGGAAAACAGCAGCGGGATTGGCATCTGGGACAGCAGTGACGGAGGCGCAACCTGGCAGCAGACAGCAGAACTGCCCCAGGAGGAAGAGTACCTTGTGGCGGCGGCTCTGGCGCCGGACGGCAGCGCTGCCGTGGTAAGCTTTAAAATGACAGAAGCCGGATCCGATATGGGAGCCATGGAGTATCGGTTCAGCGCTGTTGACAGTCAGGGGAATGTACAGACAACCGATCTGGGAAATGTGGAGGAAAATGGCAGTCAGATTCCCAATCAGCTGAGTTTTACAAATGACGGGAATCTGGCCGGTATCTGCTATGGAGGAGGCGCGGTGCTGCTGGATCCCGCCACCGGGGAGGTGACGGCTCAGCTGACGGAGAACAACGGGGAAATTATCAGCGGAGCGGGAACGGAAGTAGTGCTTTTGACAGTTGATTCCCAGCTTCTGCGGTATGACGAAAAAACCGGGGAACCCCTGGCACGTGATGAAGCCTGGGAGGAAGAATTGTTCCGAAATGGAGCCAGCTATCACTTACTGACATCCACCGGCTATCCCATTGTGATCACTGCCGATGAAGAGGGCAGGATATATTACTGTACAGAGAAAGGAATTTTTGCCCATCTGGCGGACGGCGCGGCGGTGGAGCAGGTGGTGGACGGGGATTTAAATACCATGTCCGAACCGAACCGGCTTTTCCAGAACCTGGCTGTGGCGGATCAGACTTTCTATCTGCTCTGCCTGACAGGAAGCGGACAGACTGAACTGCTGCAGTATGGGTTTGACCCGGATGTGCCCTCCACGCCGGAGCGGGAACTGACGGTTTATTCCCTGGAGGAGGACGAGGGGCTGCGCCAGGTGATCAGCCAGTTTCAGAAGGAATATCCGGATACGTATGTAAACTATCAGATTGGGATGAGCGGGGAGGAGGCCGTGACAGTATCGGACGCCCTGCGGACCCTGAATACAGATATACTGGCGGGAAACGGACCGGATGTGCTGATACTGGACGGCATCTCGGTGGAAACCTACGAGGAACAGGGGATACTGGCGGATCTGACGGAAATTGTGGAAAATGCCGCCAAGTCCCAGGGGCTTCTGGAAAATATTGCCCTGGCTTATCAGCGGGAGGATGGGATCTACGCGGTTCCCACCCGGTTTGCCATTCCGGTTATCGTGGGGGATACAGAGCTGATCAGTTCCGGTGGAAGCCTGGAAGATCTGGCTGCTCTGGCCCGGAACCAGGATTCTTTTATTCCCTGGAGCGCGCTGAATCTGGCAGATACCCTGTACCCTGTCTACGCGGGGGGATGGGAGAAGGAGGACGGCACCATCGATCAGGAAAAACTGGCCCGGTTTGTCTATGGGATCAAAGAAATTTATGACAATTATCTGTCCGCGGCCAGTCCGGAGGATCAGGAAGCCCTGGAAGTCATTTGGCAGCTGGGGGCGGAAGCCACCGGCATCGATGATGTGGAGGCGGCCAGTCTGTCCCTGGTGGATGGAAGCTGTCGGGTATTTACGGGGGCTCTCTACAACATGTCAGGCTACTCTTCCCTTACTTCCATAAACCGGGTTACCGGCAATACGGGTCTGCAGGCCCTGGCAGGAGAGGAGACAAACGTGTTTGAACCCCTTTCCGTTTCGGGTATCTTAAATACCGCCAGGGAGCGGGAGAGGGCGGAGGACTTTGTGGCCTACCTGCTGTCCGCCGAAGGAAATCAGACTTCCTGGAGGGAAGGATTCAGCGTGAATGCCCGGGTTTTCGGGGAGGAACTTGCCACACCCATTTATGAAGATGGAAGCTACAGTGTTTTTTCCAGCAATAACCAGACCGGCGAAACCACGGAACTGTTCTACTACTGGCCCAGCCAGGAAGAGCAGGAAGCTCTGGAGGAACTGGTAAAGGGGCTGACTGTCTGCGGGGATACGAACCGGGTGATGAAAGATACGGTGCTGGATTATACAAAACGGTGCCTGAGCGGAGAAATGAGTCCGGATGAAGCGGTGAATGCCATTATGCAGGCCCTGAATCTGTATTTGGCGGAGTAGCGGTCCGAAAGCAGGGGTTATGAGAAAGAAAAGAAAGGGGCAGCTGGCGGGGCTTTGGTTTGTACTGCCGGATCTGGCAGGAGTATGCTGCTTTGCCCTGCTGCCTATGGCGGAGGTGATACGCCGCTCCTTCCAGAGCGCGGTTACCTCCCAGTGGATGGGACTGAAAAATTATAGGGAGGTGCTGGGCAATACGGCCTTCAGGCTGGCGGCAGCCAATACTCTGAAATTTACGGCGGTGTGTATTCCGCTGTTGGTTGTCTGTTCTCTGCTGCTGGCAGTGCTGCTGCAGCGGATGAAGCAGGCAGGAAAGCTGCTAAAAAGCGCTTTTCTGCTGCCGGTGGCGGTGCCGGCAGCTTCTGTGGTGCTGGTGTGGAAGACGCTGTTTCATTCCAACGGGCTGCTGAACGGACTGCTGGAGGGGATGGGAGGAGAGAAGGTGGGCTGGATGACCACCGGGGCGGCCTTCTGGGTGCTGGTGCTCAGTTATCTCTGGAAAAACCTGGGGTACGATATGGTGCTGTGGATGGCGGGCCTGGCAGGAATCCCCCGGGAAATCTATGAGGCGGCTCGGGTGGATGGGGCGGGAGAGTGGAAATGTTTTACGAAAATCACGCTGCCCAATCTGCTGCCCTCTCTCTACACCATATCCGTCCTTTCTTTCCTGAATTCTTTTAAGGTGTTCCGGGAGGCCTGGCTGGTGGCGGGGGATTACCCGCAGCAGAGCATGTACCTGCTGCAGCATCTCTACAATAACTGGTTCAGGGAGTTGGCCTTTGATAAAATCGCGGCGGGCTCCGTACTTACCTCCGCGGTAGTGTTTGGGCTGATTTTACTGTTAAAGAGAGCCTGGGACCGGGAGGAGCGGCCCGGACAGTAAGGGGGAAGGAAGATGGCGAAAATCGGGCGGCTGGGAATTGGGCTGCTGCTGGGGATTTTGGCGGCGGCAGTTCTTTTTCCTGTCTGTTTTGCAGTGACGGGGGCGATTACCTCCCAGTGGGAGCTGGAAGAATATCTGGCGCCTGTGCTGGGAGGGGGGAGCGGTATGGCGAAATGGCGGCTGCTGCCGCTGGCTCCCACTCTCCGTTCCCTGGTGGAACTGCTGCTGGACTCTCCCCAGTTTTTTGCCATGTTCTGGAATTCCATTAAAATCACGGCCTGTGTCCTGGCTGGTCAGGCACTGTTTGGGGTGCCGGCGGCCTGGGGAATTGCCAGGTACGCGTTCCCGGGCAGGAGGCTGGTGCTGACGCTGTGCGCAGTACTGATGCTGATGCCCTTTCAGGTGCTGATGTTTCCGGAATACCTGGTGCTGGATGGGCTGAAGCTGCTGGATACCCATTGGGCGGTGATTCTTCCGGCGGTTTTTTCCACCTATCCGGTATTTCTGATGTACCGCTTTTTTGAGTCCATACCGGAGGCGGTTCTGGAGGCGGCCCGGATAGACGGAGCAGGCCATGTGCAGACTTTTTTGAAGATGGGCCTTCCCCTGGGGATGCCGGGGATCATGTCTTCCATGATGCTGAATTTTCTGGATTCCTGGAATATGATTGAACAGCCCATGACCTTTTTAAAAACCAGGTCTTTGTGGCCTTTGTCCCTGTTTTTGCCGGAGATTGGCCTTGGGGATGCGGGTGTGGGGTTCGCGGCTGCCGGGATGATGCTGATTCCGGCTCTGCTGCTGTTCTTTTTGGGGCAGGACTATCTGGAACAGGGAATAGCCGCCGCGGCGGTAAAGGAGTGATACGATTGAAAAGAAAAGGACTGATGCGGATCACGGCTGTGTTTTTCGGCCTGATGATCTGTTTTACCATACTGTCCAGAGCCGCCTATCAGGAAGGAACGGCTCTGGTGCATACCGGACGTCCCTCCAGCATGGTCATTTCCCATCAGGTAAAAACCACAGGGAAGGTGGAACAGAACCAGGAGCTGGCGGTGACCACGGAGCCCAATCTGCGGGTGGCTTCCATTGAGGTGGGGGAAGGGGACCGGGTGAGCAGAGGGGATCTTTTGTTTACCCTGGATCTTACTATGCTGGAGGAGAAGATTTTAAACCAGAAGCAGGAGATGGAGAAACAGCAGCTGAACGTGGAGGACGCCAAAAGCCAGAAAGACGTAAGCCGGCAGCAGAAAGCCAATGAGCAGGCTCAGGCATCGGAGAATTATTCCCTGAATACAAATCGGGCAGGGGTGGCTCTGTCCAGGGCCGCGAGGAATCTGAACCAGGCCCGGGAGGAGCTGAAGGAATTTCGGAAAAACAGCGGCAGGGAAGAGGGGGACGATACGGTGGAGGCAGCCCTGGAGGCAGATCTGGAGGAAAAGACCCAGGCTTATGTGGATGCTGTGCAGGAACTGGATTCTCTGAAGTGGCAGATAGAGAACGCGGTGTACCAGGCTCTTCAGGCGGCACAGGGAGGAACGGCTTCTCTGGAGAGCCGGCAGACGGTTCTGACAGGGGCAGAGGATTTGCTTTTGGAGGAAGCGCCTCAGCCGGCGGCCAGCTTCCAGGCAGAGACCCAGCCTCAGCCGGCGGCCAGTTCCCAGCCGGAAACCCAGCCTCAGCCGGCGGCTGGCTCCCAGCCGGAAACCCAGCCTCAGCCGGAAACCAGCTCTCAGCCGGAAACGGAGAAGAGTGAGACCGGCCCGGCAGAGACGCAGGATAGTCTCTTAGAGGAAGAGAGCCCCGGAAATCTGTCCGATGCGGCGCCGGAGGAGTACGATCCGGATATTCTTCTGGAGGAGGAGCCGATTCTGCAGGAAACAGGGGAAACGGTTTGGGAGCCGGAGATACAGGAGGAGCCTTGGACGGAAAACCCGGCGCTTCCTGAAACAGAACAGACAGAAGGAGAAACCGTTTCCGGCGCCCCTCCCACGGAGGAGGAACTGAACAGACTGGAGCAGTCGGTCCGGGACGGCTACCGAGAAAGACTGGAGGCAGCCCAGAACGCGGCGGCCGCGGCTCTGGAGGAAAAGAACCGGGCTTGTGAGGCGCTGGCCCGCTACCAGCAGGAACGCCTGGCGGCAGAGAGCGCGGCGGAGGCGCAGACGGAGCAGGGGCTGCTTGACGCGCTGCAGGCAGCCCGGGATGCTTATGTGGACGCTTCCATCGCGGCCAATGAGGCGGCGGTCACCTCCGGACGGGCGGTGGCTGCAGCCGGTATCCCCCAGGCTTCCAACAGCTCGGACCGGGTGAATGAGATAACCTATGAGCAGATGGAGCTGCAGCTTGAGAAGCTGGAGACGCTCCTGGAAAATCAGGGGAGGGTCTGCGCGCCGGCGGACGGACTGGTGACCGGGATCTATATCCAGACAGGAGGGATGACGGCGGAAACTACGGCGGTTCTTCTGGCGGATCTTTCCAAAGGGTACAGGTTTGTGGGGGAGATTACCCGGGAGCAGGAGAAATACATAGGCGCAGGCGATCTGGTGACGCTGACGGCAAACACAGGCAGAGAAAGCTTTGAGGAACTGCCGGTATCCGCAGTGCGGGCGGATGAAGAAAAAGAGGGAGTTTACACCGTAACCGTACAGCTTCCGGAGGATACGCTGGAGCTTGGGGCGGCAGCTGCCCTGGACTTTACAAAAAAATCAGAAGTCTATCCCATCTGCGTGCCTCTGTCCGCCCTCTATCTGGACGAAAAAAATCTTCCCTATGTGCTGGTGCTGGATGAGATCGATACCATTATGGGAACCGAGACCAGAGCCAGAAAAGTAAGCGTGACAGTTCTGGAGCAGAATGAATCCTTTGCGGCTCTGGCAGAAGGCGCGGTGGGCAGCCAGGAAGAGGTCATCGTCAGTTCGGATAAAAGCGTGGATGACGGCAGCAGGGTACGGCTGGCTTCATAAAAGGCCAGACGGCAGGGCGGCCCGGGGAAAGAGGAGGAATGGGAAATGAGAATACTGTGGAGAATGCTTTTGTTTGGGGCGTCCCTTGTCCTTCTTTTTCTGGCGGCAGGCTGGTGCGGGCAGGCCAAAGAGCCGGCAGGCCGGGCTGTCGTATTTCTGACGGAAACCTGGCTGGACAAAAAAACAGGCGAAGAGATCTGCAGGCTGGAGGCGGAACAGGAAGAAGGGGTGTCCCTGTGCTTCTGGGGCGAAAAACAGGATGTGACCGTATCCTGTCAGGAGACGGGGAAAAGCGTCCGGGCAGGGATGGTGGTCTGCACGGGAAATCCCGGGCTTCTGATACCGGGCGGCAGTCTGCTGGCCTGGCGGCAGGAGGGCTGCCTGGTGGATGAAAAAACGGCAGAGGAACTTTTTGGCAGCAGGTCGGCGGGAGGCCAGACCCTGTGGTATCAGGGAGCGGCCTGTCCGGTGCTTGGCACTTTTGGGAGCGTCCGGCGGACTGTGGTGAGAATGGCAAGGGAGGAGGACGGCTCCCTGCTTCTGGGAGCGGTGCTGGAAAAGGCGGGAGAGGAGGCGGCAGACAGCGTGGGACAGCAGTTTCTGCTGCGCCACGGCCTTGACGGACAGACGGCGGATTTTGGATTTCTGTGGGCGGCGGCGGAAAATATGCTGTTGCTTCTGCCTTTTCTGTTTGTATGTTCTTTCTGCAGACTGGCGTTTCGCGCCGCCAAAAGAGCCGGCTCCGCTCCGGGAAGAAGACTGCTCTTTTTCCTGACGGCAGCGGCGGGACTTCTGTTTTTATGGTTTCTGTTTTGCCGCCTGGAGATCCCCAAAGATATGATCCCCTCCCGGTGGTCTGATTTTGCGTTCTGGGGGGACTGGTGGGAGCGGCAGAAGAAAAATCTGCTGCTGCTTTTTTCCGCGCCCCTGGGGGAAGCTCAGCTTACTGCCGTCTGGAACCTGCTTCGCTCCTTGCTGTGCAGCCTGGCGGCGGCTGTTCTGGGAGCGGCTTCTCTGAGGCCGGCGGGCAGCCTGAAAAAATAAAAAACGGTAAAAAAAGCCGTTTTTCCTGTTGCCTTGGGCAGCATCCTGTGGTATGCTCTTAAGACAGCTCCCATGATTTTCCGGGAATTATAAAACCTTAAGAATTATATCCTTGTAAATTTCCGGAAAAACTTTTATAGTATAGGTAAGAAGACAGTGTAAGAGCGACCTGAAGGAGTTGGGGAGAATGGCAGACGGGAAAAGAAAGAAGAAAAGAATAAAAGGGTTTCTGCTGATCCTTATG
>DVOS01000021.1 GCA_018713435.1 Candidatus Merdiplasma excrementigallinarum | reverse complement strand
TGACCATTTTTACCGATATGTACCCGGATGCGGTCAGCGGGGAGCCGGTGGTGACCGCCTCCAGAAAGTGCAGAAACTCAGAGAATATGCTGGTTTTTGACATTTTCCCGGAAAACTTCCGTTTCCAGACGGACCCGCCGGATATTGACCAGGGGCTGTCCTTTTTCCTCTGTGACAGCCAGGGGGATCTTCTCTACTACCAGACGGATATGCAGGCGGCCCAGGAGGAAGTGCAGGATTACATCTGGGATCTGATGGAAGAGATTCGCGCCGGCACCCAGGCGGAATATAACGATTATTTTATTGACAGGGACGGGCAGAAGCGGGCGGCTTATTATGCCGTTATGGAAAACGGATGGATGACCATTATCACGGTTCCCTATTCGGTTATTCTCCACGACCTGACGGGCTTTACCCTGGTCCTGGTTCTGATTTTCGGAGTTTGCCTGGCGGCGCTGGTGGTGATGACCTGGAAAGACATCAAATCCAGGGCCAGAATTGCCCGGACAGATGAGACGGTGCGGGTGCTGGGGAATTCCTATTATGCGCTGTACCGGATTAATTTCGGCGACAATACCTATGAGATGATCAAGGGATCGGATTACATGCGTCAGCGGGTACCCCAGAAGGGAAACTATGAGGATCTGCTGCAGGCCATGAGCGAAGTGATTGCGCCGGATACCTACGATGATTATATGAGCAGTTTTTCCAGAGAAAATATCAGGGCGCTGGTATCCAGGCGGGTCAGAGATTTCGGCGGAGATTTCCAGCGCAGGTTCGGGGATGAGTACCGCTGGGTCAGCGTCCGGGTTCTCTTTGACGAATCCCTGGCGCCGGAGGAAGTGGTGCTGTGCTACCGGGAAGTGGATCAGGAGAAGCAGAGCCAGATGCGGGAGAGAAAGCTTCTGGAGGACGCCCTGGAGGTGGCGAAAAAGAACGAGGACGCCAAACAGAGCTTTTTCAGAAATATGAGCCATGATATGCGGACACCTCTCAATGCCATTATCGGCCTGACCCAGCTGGGAAAAAAGAAATTTGAAAAACAGGAGGAAGTGCAGAATTATCTGGGAAGAATTGAAAATTCCAGCCGTCAGCTGCTGAATTTGATCAATGATATCCTGGATATGTCCCGGATGGAACAGGGGAAGGTGGTGCTGAACCATGAGCAGTTTGACCTGAGCCAGTGCATCAGCCAGTGCCTGGATATGTTCCGAGTTCATGCCATCCAGGAGCATAAACAGCTGAAGGAAGAGATGCACATAGAAAACCGGCAGGTGCTGGGAGATTCCTTCCGTCTTACCCAGGTGATGAACAATCTTCTCTCCAACGCCTTTAAATTTACCTCGGAGGGGGGATCGGTTTCTGTGGAGGTGACCCAGATCGACCGGGGAGAGTTTTCCAAATATAAAATTGTGGTAAAGGATACGGGCGTGGGCATGTCGGAAGAATTTCTTCCCCACCTGTTTGAACCCTATGCCCGGGAGGTGCGTTTTTCGGCCAGACAGACGGTGGGAACCGGTCTTGGCATGCCTATTACAAAGAATCTGATCACTCAGATGAACGGAGAGATCCAGGTGGACAGCCAGCTGGGGAAAGGCACCGTCTTTACAGTGGTGATCCCCTTCCAGACGGCGCCGGAAGAGGAGAATGAAACAGAAAAGAGCCAGGGCAAAGGAAGAGAGTTCCAGCTGAAAGGACGGCATATTCTGCTGGCGGAGGATAATGAGATCAACATGGAGATCACCACAGAGATGCTGACGATGAACGGAGTCCAAGTGACACAGGCCTGGAACGGAAAGGAAGCGGTGGAGTGCTTTAAGAAGTCAGAGCCCTACAGCTTTGACGCCATCCTGATGGATATGCAGATGCCCGAGATGGACGGCTGCGAAGCAGCCAGACGCATCCGGAGCATGCGAAGGCCGGACGCCCAGGATATTCCCATCCTGGCGGTGACGGCCAACGCCTTCGCGGAGGATATTGCGGCCACTACGGCGGCGGGCATGAACGCCCATGTTTCCAAACCCATTGATTTTAAACTGCTGTGCCGGACACTGGAGCAGTGTCTCGGCTGAAGAAAATGACAGAAGGAGAAAGAACATGAGCAGACGGGGAGGACGGACCCGAAGATACACAAAGACCGGCGGACAGCGCAGAGGAGGCAGAAACAGAAACTACAGCAGACCGGGAACTTACGGAGCCAGAAGAAGGAGCCTGCTGCCGGGCGGGAAGGGAACGCCCGGACTGCTGGCGGCTGTGCTTTTGCTCTGCCTGTGCTGGGCCATCTGGGAACCGGATGGAGACAGCGGCAGCGGTCCATTAAACAGCGGCACGGTTTTTACTTCCGGAGAAGTCTGGGAAGGAGAGGTTGTCTCTCTGGATGAGATACCGGAATACCGGGGGGAACCCTATGTGGAGATAAACGGGAACCGGCCGGATTTTTCCCAAGAGGATAGGAATACAGAGGCTTTTGAGGCGTACAGCAGCCTGGATTCCCTGGGAAGATGCGGCACGGCCTTCGCCAATGTGGGACAGGAGCTGATGCCCCGGGGAGAACGGGAGAATATCAGCCAGATCCATCCCACCGGCTGGCAGCATGTGGAATATGATTTTGTAGATGGAGAAAGTCTTTACAACCGGTGCCATCTGATTGCCCATCAGCTTACCGATGAGAATGCGAATGAGAGGAACCTGATTACCGGCACCCGCTATATGAACACAGAGGGGATGCTGCCCTTTGAGGAAATGGTGGGGGATTACGTCCGGGAGGAGGACGGCCATGTGCTGTACCGGGTTACGCCGGTTTTTGAGGGGAGCGACCTGGTAGCCCGGGGTGTGGAGATGGAAGGATACTCCGTGGAGGACCAGGGGGAGAGCGTCAGCTTTCATATATTTGCCTACAACGTGCAGCCAGGGGTGGAGATTGACTATGCCACCGGGGACAACTGGCTGGCCGGATAAAGAACAGGCTTCTGTCCGGCATTCCGATACAAAACAGATACAAACGGATGGTAGGATCAGGATATAGTGCCGGGAAACCGGAAAAAGGCAGAATCGGAGAACAGGACATGATACGGATACTGATTGTAGAAGATGAGGAAGCCATCGCAAACCTGATACGGATGAACCTTGGCAAGGCGGGATATCAGTGTGAGACCGTCTTTGACGGAGAGGGAGCGGCCAACCGGATTTTGGAAGAACGGTTTGACCTGATGCTGCTGGATATCATGCTTCCCGGGCTCAGCGGATATGAAGTGCTGGAGTATGCCAAAACCATGGATATTCCGGTGATATTCCTGACAGCCATGGGGGAGACGGCGCAGAAGGTGAAGGGGCTGCGGATGGGGGCGGAAGATTATATTGCCAAGCCTTTTGACATCGGGGAGCTGCTGGCCAGAGTAGAGGCAGTGCTGCGCCGGTGCAGAAAAACCCAGGAGAAAATCCGGTTCCTGGATATAGAGATTGATCCGGATTCCCGGGTGGTGACAAAAGGCGGACAGGAGGCAGAACTGACTCCCAAGGAGTATGATCTGCTTCTTTTATTTGTGCGAAACAGAAACCGGGCGCTGTACCGGGAAACCATCTATGAAAACGTGTGGGGAGGCGAGTACAGCGGAACCGGCCGCACGGTGGACCTGCATGTGCAGCGGCTTAAAAAGAAGCTGGGGCTGGAGGAGCACATTGCAGCCATCTACAAGGTGGGGTACAGGCTGGTGATTCCCTCATAGCGAAGGAGCAGCCGGGAAAAACGGGAGGACGGGCATGAGACTATCCTGGAAATTATTTTTTACCACCATCCCTGTTTTTGTGATATTTTTTACTCTGTTCGGCTGCTGGATTGTGGAGGACAGCTTTCAGTCCAGCCTGAACCAGGAGGCGGAACAGTGCGTGATAGAAAATCAGATGTTTCAGAATTCTTATGAATTAACCTGGAATGGCCTGACGGAAGAACAGCAGGAGCAGACGACGGCCAAAATGGTGGTAGAGAGCTTCAGCCGCAGGCAGGGAAGCAAGAAAGGGAAATACCGGATTTACGGGGAAGACGGCACCGTTCTTTATGAGGACAGTCCTCAGACGGAAATTTCCGGTTCCGAAAACCGGGGCGGATCAGAGGAAATCCCGGGGACGGAGCTGATGGGACTTCTGGATCAGGAAAACAACGTGGGCTATGAGATTGTGTCCCGGGGCAGCGGCAGACAGCTGACGGTGGTAAGCCGCAGCAGCTTCGGCATTTACTTTGAGATCACCCGGGATATTACGGATCTGTTTCGGAACCGGGATATTCTTTATTCCAGATACCGGACGGGGATTTTCCTGGTGACGGTCCTGGCGGGAGGCGTGATGCTTCTGGTGATTATGCTGGCGATGCGAAACACGGGCAGACTTTCACGGACCGTCCGGCGGTATGCTCAGGGGGATTACAGCGCCAGGGCCCGGATCAGAAGCCGGGATGAGATCGGCAGGCTGGCGGAAGATTTTAACTGGATGGCCGGGGCTATGAACCGGCAGATGGAGCAGCTGAAGGATCAGGTGCGCCGCCAGGAGGCGTTTACCGCGGCTTTCGCCCATGAGCTGAAAACCCCCCTCACTTCCATCATCGGCTACGCAGATACAATCCGCCTGGTGGAGCTTACCAGAGAGGAGACGGATCAGTGCGCAGGCTATATCAGCAGCCAGGGAAAGCGGCTTCAGTCCCTCTCCTACAAACTTCTGGAACTGGCTATGGCGGATAAGCAGGAGATTGATTTTCATCCGATTGCGGTCTCACAGCTTCTGGAGGAGGTGGGACGGATTCTGCTGCCGTCTCTGAAAAAGAAAAAGGTGAGACTGGAACTTGCCCTGGAGGAAGGGGTGATCTGGGGAGACCGGGAACTTTTGGTTTCCCTGTTTGTGAACCTGGGGGACAATGCGGGGAAAGCGGCTCCTTCCGGGAGCAGCGTCCGGATTGAAGGGCAGGCATTTGAAAACGGATACCGGGTTTTTGTGGAGGACCATGGAAGAGGCGTCCTGCCGGAGGAACTGCCCCGGATCACGGAGGCCTTTTATATGACGGATAAATCCCGCTCCAGAAAAGAAGGAGGAGCCGGTCTGGGACTGGCTCTGTGCCGGAAGATCGTTGAACTTCACGGCGCCTTCTGGAAGTTTGAGAGCGAACCGGGGGAAGGGCTGCGGGTGACCGTGTGGTTTGGGAAAACCCCTGATAAGAGAGGAGGCAGGCCGGCATGAAGGGAAGGGATCGCAGAAGAAAATCCCGCAGGACGGGAGTCGGGACGATACTGGAATACGGAGCCGGGATGGCAGGACTGCTTCTGACCCTGGCCCTGGCCTGGTTTTTCCCGGGCTGGTACAGCGCCTGGAGGGACGGGCAGCTTGCAGGGGAGGTAAGGCTGCAGAACCGGGATGACATGCAGTTTTTAAATACGGATTACCTGGACACTCTCAACAGCATGAAAATGCTGAAAGACTATGGAAATGAACTGGGTTTCAGCTATTCCATCGACCTGGTGGGAAATGAGGAAGTGGAGATTCTCAGAAAATGGGAGACTCTGATCCCCCAGTGGAGGGAAGCGGGGCTCCTTCCCCTGGACGGCATAGAGACCGATCTGCCGGGGGCGGCGGAAGAAGGAAGAGTGGATGCGCAGATACTGAATATTTATCCCCAGAGCCACCAGGGGAATCTGAAGGTGGCGGTGGTGCGGGTCATATATCCCCAGGCGACCGTGGTGATGGATATGGAGAGAGACCAGATTTACTATCTGTCTGTTTCAGGGACCGAAGAAGTTTCCGACTGGATGGAAAGGGAACTGGAAAAGGAGGAGCCGGAGGGAGATTTTGCTTCCGTCTGTCAGGCTCTTTCCTGGTCCTGGGAAACCTCTGCCCAGAAAAATCTGGGAACAGGTACAGAAGGAGCCATAAACGGCAGCGCCAGGCTGCAGTATGAGACCATGGAGGGGACGGCCTTCCGGCGCGTTATTCAGACAGAAGAGGGATGGGGCGTGGCGGTGATGTACGGCACGGAACACTGGCTGGACATGGTGATGGAGCCCTACGCGGAACTGGAAGGTTTTTACGAAGCAGAAGGAGATTTTAATGACTGGCTGATTCAGATACAATTCTGATACAGTTTTGAGAAAAGTCCGATACAGCTCTTTTTTAACATAAACAGGGACGGGATGAAACCTTTTGGATGTTTTTTCCGTCTAATCATTGACGGCCGGTTGGCAGGGATGCGAGGAGGCCGCAGCCCGGACGGACTGTGCGGGAGAGAAGAGCAAAGGAGACGGACGGAATGGTATTGGCGCAGATCAAAGCGAAACTGCAGGAGAGGGGCCTGCTGAAGGGGGTGACGGGGGAACTGCCGGATCGGGAAATTGCCTGGATGACCTGTGATTCCAGAAACGCGGTCCGGGATACTCTTTTTATCCGTAAAGGGGCGGCATTTTTGCCGGAATATCTGGAGGAAGCGGCCGAAAAGGGGAGCATGGCCTATATCAGTGAGAAACCTGTTTTGGTCAGGGAAGAACTGCCGGGACTGATCGTGACGGATATCCGGAAAACCATGGCGCTGGTTTCCGCTCTGTTCTTCGGCTATGAGCCGGGGAAGGTGAAGCTGACGGGCATTACGGGAACCAAGGGAAAGACCACCACGGCCTGGTACTTAAAGGCCATGCTGGATGCGTGGGAGAAAAGCCACGGACGGCCGGAAACAGGACTGATTTCCACCGTGGAAAATTATGACGGGATCAGCCGCCGGGACGCGGTGATGACAACCCCGGAGGCTCCGGTGATTCATGAGGCAATCCATAACGCGGCCGGAGCGGGGCTGCGCTATATGACCATGGAGGTGTCCAGCCAGGCGCTGAAATACGGACGGGTGAGAGAGCTGACGTTTCAGGCAGGCATTTTCCTGAATATTTCGGAGGATCATATCAGCCCCAGGGAACATGCGGATTTTGAAGATTATTTCAGTTCCAAGCTGTCTATTTTCCGCCAGACAGAGACGGCCTGCGTCAATCTGGATTCCGACCATGCAGACTGGATCTTAAAAGCTGCCGGGAAAGCCGGCCGGGTGGTGACATTCGGACAGGATCCCGGGGCGGACCTGCGCTGCAGCGATATAAGAGTGAGCAGCGGCCGGGTATCTTTTAGGGTGGACTGCGACCGGTTTTCCGAGGTGTTCGTGCTGGGAATGAAGGGGAGCTTTAATATAGAAAACGCCATGGGCGCCATTGCGGCAGCCTATGTGTACGGAATACCGGCGGCGGTGATGAAGGAAGCGCTGGCCAAAACGAAAGTCCCGGGACGGATGGAACATTTTGTGAGCCGGGATAAAAAGATCTGCGGCGTGGTGGATTTTGCCCATAACCGACTCAGCTTTGAAAAGCTGTTCTCGGCCGTTTTGCTGGAATATGAAAAATACGGGAAGATTATCACCGTATTTGGCTGTCCGGGCGGGAAAGCTTTGAACCGGAGGCGGGAACTGGGGATTATCGCCGGCCTGTTCTCCGACCAGGTCATCATAACCTGCGATGATCCGGGGATGGAGTGCCAGGAAGATATCGCCGGGGAGGTGAGAACCTATGTGGAGCTGACCGGCTGCCCGGTACAGTGTATTTCCGAACGCCGGGAGGCGGTGGAGCAGGCGGTGCGCATGGCGGCCGGATCCTCCGGGCCGGCCCTGATTTTGCTGCTGGGACGGGGGAGTGAAAGATTTCAGCAGATCAAAGGACAGGCCCGGCCTTATCCCACAGACAGCTGTCTGATGCAGGGAGCGCTGGAAGCATATAACAGGCGGGCCGTATTATAAAATCCAATAAAACAGGAGACAAAGCCGGAAAAGTGTGGTACACTTATTCCGGTTTTTTATTTTTTTCAGGAAAGGATTCCGCTGTATGAAAAAGCGAGCGTTAATAGCCATGAGCGGCGGCGTGGACAGCTCCGTGGCGGCGGCTCTGACCCGGGACGCGGGATATGAGTGCGTGGGCGTGATGATGAAGCTGTTTGATCCGGGAACGGAAGCAGAGACGGCAGGGTATACCTGCTGCGCGCCGGATCACAGGGAGGATGCCGCCCGGGTGGCGCGGCAGCTGGGAATGGAATTCTCCATTTTGGACTTTGGAGAGGAATTTGCCGGCCGGGTGATCAGCCGCTTTGTCAGCGCCTATGAGAAGGGAGAGACGCCCAATCCCTGTATTGACTGCAACCGGTACATGAAATTCGGCAAACTGTTTGAAAAGGCCGGCGAGCTGCACTGCGGCAAGATTGTGACAGGCCATTATGCCAGAACGGCCCGGGATGAAAAAACAGGGCGCTGGCTCTTAAAACGGGCGGCAAACCGGGCGAAGGATCAGAGCTATGTGCTGTATTTTTTAAGCCAGGAGCAGCTGGCCCATATTTTTTTCCCCCTGGGAGAATATGAAAGCAAGGAGCAGGTGAGGAGCCTGGCCGCCCGGTACGGATTTTCCAATGCCGAAAAACATGACAGCCAGGACATCTGTTTTGTAACCGGAAAAAGCTACGGCGACTTTATGGAGGCTTATACGGGGAAAAAATACCCGGAGGGGGAGTTCGTGGATTCGCAGGGCCGGGTGCTTGGCAGGCACAGAGGCATCATCCGTTATACCATCGGACAGAGAAAGGGCCTGGGCCTGGCTCTTCCGGCGCCCCTTTATGTATGCCGGAAGGAGCTGGAGACAAACCGGGTGGTTCTCTCACCGGAAGAGGAGCTCTACGCCTCCTCTCTGACTACCGGGGATTTTAACTGGATTGCCTGCGAGCCTTCCGGAACGCCTCTGCGGGTGACGGCCAAAACCAGATACAACGGAAAAGAAGCGGCGGCCGCTGCCAGCCTGCTGGAAAACGGAGAAGTGCGGGTAGTGTTTGACCAGCCCCAGAGAGCCATCACACCGGGACAGGCCGTGGTGCTTTACGATGGAGATACGGTTGTGGGAGGCGGAACGATTCGGAGAGTGGACAGATAAGCCGTCATGGATCCCTGTTTGGAAGAATAGAATTTTTTAACAGAGAAAGTTGATTTTAGAAAAGGGTCGTTTAGATGAGATACACAGGATATGAGCTGCTGTGGCTGTTCTTTCTGTATTCTTTTGGAGGCTGGGTACTGGAGACCATTTTTGCCACCATCAGACAAAAGAATTTCGCCAACCGGGGCCTGATTAACGGACCGGTCTGTATTATGTACGGCTTTTCAGCCGTATTTATAGAGATGATTCTTCATGACCTGACCGGAATCTGGCTGTATCTTTTCGCCACGGTGAATATTACGGTTATCGAGTGGATTGCCGGACATCTGGTCGAAATTTTTTACCATGAGCGGTGGTGGGACTATTCCGGCCATAAATTTAACCTGGACGGCTATATCAGCCTGAGCAGTTCCCTGACCTGGGGCGCGCTGGGCTATCTGACGGTCAGATGGGGAAACAGCATCTTTGTAGGGCTGTTTAATTTAATTCCGGGCCTGATCGGGACAGTCCTGATCTGGAGCATGGTGGGCATCCTCCTGTTGGATAATCTGGCGTCTCTGATGCTGCTGGCCGGGCGAAGCGGCCGCCTGGACCGGTGGGAGGCAGTGAACAGCCAGATCGCCAATGTGACGGCCAGACTGGCCAAGTGGATAGCGGGAAGAGTAGAAAAGCGAATTCACAAGGCCTACCCCAAAGCTTACCAGACAGAAAAAGAACCGAGAGAAAAGGACGTATTTGCTTCGGGCTGCGGCTTTTACAAGCTGGCGGTGCTGTTTTTTATCAGCGCTTTTCTGGGAGACGTGGTGGAGACCATCTGGTGCCGGATTGCCATGGGAAGCTGGATGAGCCGCAGCAGTGTGGTATGGGGGCCTTTCAGCGTGGTATGGGGCATTGCGGTAGCGGCGGTTACAGCCCTTCTGCACCGGTATCGGAACCGCAGCTGCCTGTTCCTCTTTGTAGCCGGCACTCTCCTGGGAGGCGCTTACGAATATCTGTGCAGCGTTGTGCTGGAGGCAGTGACCGGAAAGATATTCTGGGATTACAGCGGCTACCGGTTTAACCTGGGAGGGCGGATCAACCTGACATTCTGCCTGTTCTGGGGCGCAGCGGCCATTATCTGGTTTAAGGGACTTTATCCCCGGATCTCCCGGCAGATCGAAAAAATCCCGGTCAAAATCGGAAAGGTGCTGACCTGGATGATGCTGGTGTTTATGGTCTGCAACCTGCTGGTGTCCTATCTGGCCTTAAACCGCTATACGCAGAGAGAAGAAGGAATACCGGCCGCGAATCAGGTACAGGAGTGGCTGGATGAAAATTATTCAGACGAAGTGATGGAACGGATTTATCCCAAGGCTAAGGATGCTCCCTGAGAGGAGCCCCGGCCTTTGGGATTTTATTTTTTGATACAGAAATGAAGGACTGCCCAGGTGACCAGATAGCTGATGCCCAATAGCGCGTAGAGGACTGAAAGCTGCCGGGCTGTCAGCCAGATGATAAGAAGAGCGGCCAGATTGACGGCAAATGTTACGGCCAGCGTACGGCCGGAATGACCGGTGGCCTGCAGCCTGGCTTTTTCAACGGTGATGCCGTAGTTGGGCGCCTGTATTAGGAGGGCGGCGGGCAGACAGGCGGATGCCAGCGCCAGCAGAGACGGATCATCGGAAATCAGGGTAATGATGGGGCGGGCATTCGCCATAATAAGGACAAACAGAAAGAGGAACCAGCCGGTCAGAAGCAGATAGGCGTCTCTTTGGATTTTCCGGATTCCTTCTGGATCTTCCCGGCCCCAGGCTTCGCTGCTTAAGGAGGCGGCCGCCGATCCGTAGCCGAACATGGGCATCTGTACAACGGAGATGATCTGTCCCAGAAGATTGTAGGCGGACAGAGGAAGCGTTCCCATTCGGCCGATCAGCATATTCAGCCCTACCACAAATAAAATGTCCTCCATTGCTTCCTGCCCCAGAAAAGGCAGGGAAAAAAGAAGCTGCTCTTTTATTTTAACCAGGATGCCCTGCCTGCCGCGGGAAAAGCCTATAAAGCGGCGGGCGATCAGGGCGTAGATAAGGAGATTGAGCCCCAGGGCGCTGACGGTGCCGATGGCGGCGCCGGAAGTCCCCAGCCTGGGGGCGCCCCAGCGGCCGAAAATCAGCATATAGTCCAGCAGGATATTCACTGCGTTTACCAGCAGGGTAACGCCCAAAATATGGCCGGTTTTTCGGAAAACCTTAAATACGCCGTTGTAGAGAAAAATCAGAAGATTCAGAGGAACGGACAGGCTGAAAATGCGAAGATAGCCGGCGGCTTCCCGCAGTGTTTCGCCGGTAAGGCCAAAGCCTGCGCCCAGAATGGGGACGCAGAAGATATTAAGCAGAAGGAACAGGGATATTCCCACGCCGGCGCAGATCAGAAACCAGACGGTGAAGGCTTCCCGCAGATTTTTTTCATCGTCGGCTCCCCGCAGACGGGCTCCCGTAATGTTAAACACAATGGAAAATGCCCCCAGCACACCCACCAGACTGTTGACGCAGGAACAGACCAATCCTACTCCGGCGTAGGCATCCAGGGAGATATGTCCCACAAAAGCCTGGTCGATGATTCCCATCAGTACGCTGGTAACCGTGCTGAGGATAAGGGGAATGGCAATCCGGTTCATTTCAAAAAGATAGGTGTGTTTCTGGTTCATATGTGTACGTCCGTCCTGTCAGAAAATTTCCAGATCATTATAATAGTTCTTTTTTCAT
>DVOS01000020.1 GCA_018713435.1 Candidatus Merdiplasma excrementigallinarum | reverse complement strand
GACGTAGGATATTTTTGGATGCCGTCTGTACCTTATATATTGACTGTATCACTGGTTTCCATTGCTGTATTGAGTCTGCTTATTATTTTCAGGATACGTTATGTCGAATTTGACTGGAGAAATGAAGATACATAGATGAAAGGGAAATAGGATGATAGAGATCGAACATGTGGAAAAGAGCTTTAAAGATGTAAAAGTTTTAAAAGATGTATCACTAAAATGTGAACCGGGGAAAATATATGGCATCGTAGGCAGAAACGGATCTGGGAAAACGGTTCTTTTTAAGTGTATCTGCGGCTTTTTAAAATGTGACAGCGGAGAAATCCGAGTAGATGGGAAAATTGTGGGAAAGGATTTGGATATGCTTAAAAATGCGGGGATTATTATTGAAGAGCCTGGCTTTCTTAGAAAAATGAGCGGATACAGAAATCTGGAATATCTATATACTATTCGAAACCGGAAAGATCGAGATTATATAAAACGGATTATGGAGACGGTAGGTCTGGATCCGAACATGAAAAAGAGCGTGGGAAAATATTCACTGGGTATGCGTCAGCGTCTGGCGATTGCACAGGCGATCATGGAGAAACCGGATATTCTAATTTTGGATGAACCGCTGAATGGTTTGGATAAAACCGGAGCAGAAGAGTTTAGAAACCTATTTTTAACAATGCGAAATGAAGGAAAGCTTATTTTGATCGCAACACACAATAAAGAAGACATTGACATGCTGTGCGATAAAGTTTATGAAATGGATGCTGGTTATTTGACTGAATTGCGATAAAGATCATGAAAAATAATAGTACCGCAGCCAGGAGGAGAATGAAAGCATGTATCTGTTGACCATGTGTATCCGCAGTATCTGCCGGAACCGGATCCGAAGCATACTTCTGGTGGGAGTATGTGGGGCTGCGATCCTGCTGCTGCATATCTACCAAGGAAATTTGTCTGACAATCTGCAGCAGCTGAAGGATCTGCCAAAGATCTTTTCCATCACCGCGCAGGTGACCAACCGAAACGGCTCCCGGGATACCGGTCTGGAGATTGATCCCCAAATAGTTGAGAAGCTAAAGGTTTCGGACTATGTGAAAGACCTGAAACTTACGATGCAGCTTGCCGGAGTCTTAAAAGAGGAGAGAAAAGGAGTCGAAGCGAAAGAAGCAGAGGTTTCCATGCGGGCCATTAACCGGGGGGATGCCCTGCCCGGTTTTTCCTGGAAGAATGTGGAACTGACCGAAGGGATCAATTCCTCTTTCTTAGAAGGGAATGGGGCAGAGTGTCTGGTGACAGAACGTTTCCTGAAACGGAATAATCTGACAGAAGGAGAGAGAATCCGGCTTTTGATCCGTTATCCCAAACTTGATGATCTGGGAAAAGTAGAATGGATCGATGGCGGGCAGGAGCAATTTCAGATTGTCGGGGTAATAAAGGACGGTGAAGAGACAGGAGAGTGGCAGGAACTGCCTGATGTGGTGGTGCCCTTTGGATGGGCTGAAAGTACCCGGGATGCCTGGAAAGCAGACTCGGCATCTTTTATTCTGAATCTGGAAGACGCGGAGGATATAAACCGCTTTAAAGAGGAAATGAAGGAAATTCCTCTCCATGAGATACAACCGGTGGGAGAGAATAACGTGGAAGGAAATGCGCTGGTGGTGCGGGATGAGAGTTTTTTAGATTCCGCTGCCCGATTGAAAAGGCAGGTGCGTATGCTGCAATGGTTCCGTCCCGTAATCGCTGCTGTAACTTTGTTGGCGGGGTATGTAGCGGCATGGCTTCTGGCACAGAGCCAGCAAAAGGAATACTGGCTGATGCGCCTGGAAGGGGTAAAGGCAGGAAACTGCTTCCTGCGGTTCTTCCTGGAGCATTTCTTTTTAGCCCTGGCCGGTTTGGGACTGGCCGGTATCGTTTTGGCAGGAGTGGGAACACAGCATCAGGAGACAACAGAGGTATTTTGGAAGAGCGGCGGGCTGTTCTTACTCTGTTATCTTTCAGGAACGGCAGCGGCCCTGCTTTTGTCGGGGCGCAGATCCGTAATGGCATCAGCATGTGACTGGAGGACGGGATGATAAGAAACAGCTTAAAACAGATGATACGCACTCCCCTGCGGACAGCGCTGTTTTTCCTGCTGCTGTTTTTGGCGGCGGCTATTGTGACGCTGGGGGCGGATCTGCTTTTTACCGGGAGCAGAAATTTAAGGGAGATTGAGGATAGCTTTACTACCATCGGAACGGTCCAGCAGCGAAGGACAGCTCTGAAAGAGATGACCCGATGGAATGCGGGGCTGCAGGAGGAGGAAGCCTTTCAGACGGCGGAGTACGGGGAGATCCTGCCCGTGGATGTACTGAATTTTGACGGAGCAGATTATATAGTGGAACCGGAAAAACGTCCCTACTACTATGCCAACCTTTCTGATCTGTGGATTGGGACTCTGGAGGATCACTACCTCATTGCAGAGGTGTCACCGGCGGAGGATTGCGTGCCGGACCACCCGGTGAAGCTGATTTTGTATGATGTTCTCTATGAAAGCGAATACAGCTTTCTGGGCGAGGAAGAGATTTACTTTTGTGATCACTACAATGAAAACCCAGAAATGCTGTATGCCGACCGGCATTACCTGATGTTCTTAAAAAGCATCAGCCTTGAGCATGAGGGGCTGGAGCAGAAGGAAACCGGGCTTAGTGGATTGGGAATGGAACAACAGCTGGAATATGTTCCGGTCAGTGTGGAGGGATACCAGTATACAAAAGAAGGAGAAAAAATAACATCGGAGGATGGCGTTCCGGCAGGGTATGAAGAGATCACAGATGATTTCTACGGGCCGGACGGACACGAAGAACTGTGGCAGGAGCTGATTTCGGCTATTAAGCGCTACAGCCATGTGGTTCCGGTGGGGGGTACCAACAGCACCAACCTCCTGATGGCCTTTTATACCGGGGAGACTTATATCTGCCAGGGAAGAGATATTACGCAAGAGGAGTATGAAAAGGGTGAGCGGGTATGTTTAATCAGCCGTGACATGGTAAGCGATGGAGATGAAAACGGGAGGAACGCCTGGAAAGTGGGAGGCGAGATTACGCTGCCGCTCTACTGTGCCAACTATGAGAGCGCCCCGGGGTATGACTTCCAGGATTTGGGACTTTCTTATCCTGTATGGCTGAACGCGGACGGGAAAGCGTTTCCCGTCTTTTCAGAGCAGACCTACCGGATTGTAGGAGTCTATGATACGCTCCCCGGCGCTTCCCTTGGGGCGGGTTACTCCATGGGATTTTGCGAGATTGTCATTCCCATGAAGTCTGTCAGGGAAAGTGATGCGAACAATATCGGGGCCTATGGTCCCATGACTGCCTATAATACTTCCTTCCAGATCGAAAACGGCACCATGGATGCCTTTCTGGAGGCCTGGGAGAAACAGGGGATCGACAGCCTGGACATCACATTTTATGACGGGGGATACAGCCAGATGCGGGACGGGCTGGAGCAGATGAGACGGATGGGGATTCTTCTGTTTTTGACAGGGATCCTGACAGCCCTCCTGATCCTGCTGTTTTTTTCCAGACTCCTGGTGGGGAAGCAGAAAATGAGAATGGCGGTGGAGCGGGCCATGGGGGTGAGTCCCGCCAAGTGCAAGCGGTCAATGATGGCGGGCATCCTGGCGATTGCCCTGTGCGGCAGCTTCGCGGGAAGCGGAATGGGAACCGGGGCAGCTTTTGAGTCGGTAAAGCATCTGGGCGGGGAGGAGTTTGACACCTCCTACAGCAGCAGCCGACTGCGTGCCCTGCAGAAAGAGACTTCCGTGAATACGGGATGGGAGATCTGGGTTATAGGAGCTTTGTCCGGAAGCGCCATGGTACTGGCGTCATACGGCGTCACGTCCCTGGAGATCAGAAAGAATCTGAGGCATGAGCCGCTGGAACTGTTTGGAGAAAAGAGGGACTGATACCTGAAAAAACAGATCACATGACTACGGTAAGCAGGAGGAGGCAGTAAATATGCGTTTTTACATAGGGGGCAGTATCCGAAACAGAAAAATCAAAAACCTGATTACTATAGGGGTGGGCATGGCTTTGGTGCTTCTGCTGTGCCTGTATTTTGGAACCCGCTCCGGGTATGAAAAACAGCTGAATGAGTTTGCGGCGACTGTTCCGATCCGGTGCCAGGTGACCAACATCAGCGGCAGCAGAGAGACCGGGCTGTTTATCTCAGACCGGATGGTCCAGGGGGTAATGGAGTCGGATCTGACCAAAGAAGTAACCTGTATGGTTTGGCTGATGGCCGGGGAAGGGGAGTTTGAACCGGAGGATTGGGCGGGGAATATCAACCTGTATGTGGATGGAGCCAATCGAGTGGAGGCAGTGCCCGGCCTGACGGAAGATCTGATCCACCTGGAAGAAGGGACGATACAGGAATTTTTCTCCTCCGACCAGTTGGAGTGCGTTGTAAACCAGCAGACCTGCGAAGAGCGGGGCTGGAAGGTGGGGGATGAGATCAGCCTGAACTTCTTTTATTTCATGGCAGATAACGCCACCATGACCTTAAGCTGCTACACCAACCCGCTGGAGTTAGCCAGGGTGAAGATTGTGGGAACCATGGAGGACCTGACCACTGCCACCGGAGCGGTTTCCCCGGATGTGGTGCTCCCCCTTGAGACGGTCCGTTCCATGTTTGACAGGAATGGGGTATCTTTCATGGCGGATACCCTGTCCTTCCAGGTAAGCGATCCCCTGCGGCTGAATGAATTTAAGGAAGAGATGAAGGGGCTGGGGTTTATGGAGCGGGAAGCAGGATCCATGGATTCCTACAGCGGGATTGCCCTGGCGGTAGATGACAGCAGCTTTCTATCCATGGCCAGAAATCTGCAGTTTGCCATGGATACCATGACAGCGTTTCTGCCTGCGGTACTGGCACTGGCAGCCCTGGTGGGATATGTGGTGAGCAGCCTGCTGGCTGGAAGCAGGTCGGAAGAATACGCGCTCCTGCGGCTGATGGGAATAGGGAGGTTCAGAAGCAGCATCGGCTTCTGGGCGGAACAGGCAGTGCTGGTTTTGGCTGGTATAGCGGCGGGAGATCTGCTTGCCGGTATCGTATATCCGGGAATAACCGTTATCCTGCTTGCGGACGGAATGCTTCTCGGGGCATATCTGCTGGGAGCAGCGGCGGCCTATTGGCGCATGGGCCGGGGATCGGTAATGGAGCTGGCCCAGGAAATAAAGTGACTGGGGCGGAAGGATCAATTTATGGAGGAGATGGAAAATGAGTGAGATAATCAGGGCAGAACAGGTAGGCTATGTGTATCAGTCGAAATATCAGAGAACCCAGGCGCTGACAGAGGTCACCTGCTCCTTTGAGCAGGGGCTGGTGTATGCCATCACCGGGAAATCCGGCAGCGGGAAGAGCACCTTCCTTTCTCTGTTGGCCGGGCTGGATGTACCGACGGAGGGCAGCATCTATGTGGAAGGGCAGGACATTCGGACTATGGACCGGGACCGATACCGCAGGGAGCAGGCGGCTGTGATCTACCAGGCCTTTCACCTCTTTCCTCTGCTGACGGTACTGGAGAATGTGATGTTTCCCATGAATCTGCGGAAGGTTCCCAAAAAGGAAGCCAGAAGACGGGCTGTGGAATTGCTGGATAAGGTGGGCCTGCCTGATGCCCTGCACCAGAAGATGCCCGGCATGATCAGCGGCGGAGAGCAGCAGCGGGTAGCTATCGCAAGAGCCATGGCATCCGGAGCGAGGATTATCCTGGCGGATGAGCCCACCGGGAACCTGGACAGCCAGAATGAGAAGAATGTGATAGACCTCTTGGAGGGGATGGCCCATGAGGAGGGATATACCGTCATCATCGTGACCCACAGCGAGAAGATCGCCGGGACGGCGGATGTGGTGTACGGAATGCTGGATGGAAGGCTGGAGGTGGTGCGACCATGAGAAACAGCCTGAAACAGATGCTGCGCACCCCCATGCGCACGGCCCTGTTTTTCCTGCTCTTAACCGCCGCCTCCCTTCTTCTGACCCTGGGGGCAGCGCTCTTTATCCGGAACCGGCAGGCGGCCGCCCAGTATGAGGAGCAGTTTATCACCATAGGGACAGTGAGACAGAAGGCGGATTCCTTTGGGCAGACCCTGGTATGGGACGCGGCGCAGAAGGATTACTCCATCATCAGGACAGCCCAGTATGATTCTTACCTGACCGTGGAGGACCTGCTGATCCCCGGAGCGGAGTATGCGGCGGGGCCGGAGCAGCGGGCTTATTATGGTTCCTGGGCGCAGGAGTATGTGACTGCCTCTCAGGCAGAAAATGCTTTCAGCAATGAATTGGTAGCGGAATTTTCTCCTTTAGAAGATTGTATGCCGGATGAGACTGTTCAGATCCAAATCACAAAGGTGCTGAGCGGTAATACGGCCATGGAGAATGCGGTGGTCTTTTTCTGCGACCACGAAAATCCGGAACCGGAAATGCTCTATCAGGATAAAACGTATGTGGCAAGGATTTCTTACTCCGTTTACCAGGCCCACGGAGAAACGTATGAGGAGGCAAAGGCCGCCTCTCCCATGCTGGAGGGCCGCCTGGAGTATGTGCCCTTGTCCTTAAGTTCCCAGTTATATGAGTCGGACGGAAGCCAGGTCGCGGATGAATTTCAGAACGGACGGACTATCTTTGAGGTGACAGAAAGCTTCTATGAGACTGACACAGGAAAACGTATCCTAAATATGGCTGAGACGATGGGATATGTTTTATACACCCAGCCGGTGACCGGCACCAACAAAACCTGCCTGCTTCCGGCCTTTTACCAGGGGGAATCCTACCTGGTGGAGGGAAGGGACATTACCCAGGAGGAGTACCGGGAGGGGAGCAAAGTGTGTCTGGCGCCCCGGTCGTTCATGGAGAATAATGGGCTTTCCCTGGGAGATACCATTACCACAAGACTTTTTTATACCAATACCCGCAGAAACGCGGGAAGCGATTTTATGCTTGAAGGAGGCAGGTCCGGCTATACAATTATCGACGAAAAAGGAAATGTATTGGAGCCCTTTGAAGTTTCCGAATATACGGTGGTGGGGATCTACGACACCAGAAACGGGGTGGGAAACTATACCCAGCGGTCCGGAGCGGATGAGCTGATTGTGCCAATGAACTCCATCCAGGCAGGGACAGAGCATAACCTGGTAAGCTGCGGCCCCATGACGGATGCTACCACATCCTTCCAGATCGAGAACGGCTCCATAGAAGAGTTCCAGAAGCTGTGGGCGGAATTTGGAGATGACCATCTTGAGATTACTTTTTACGATATGGGCTATACCCAGCTCCAGGCGGGAATCGAGAATATGAGAAACCTGTCCCTGTTCCTTCTGGCGGCGGGGATGATCCTGACGGTGTTTCTTCTGCTGTTCTTCGGACACCTGTTTATCACGAAACAGGCGGGAAGGACCGCGACTGAGCGCTCCCTGGGGATGAGCCCCTCCCAGTGCAGGCGGTCCCTTCTCTCCGGGCTCCTGCTGTTAATCTGCCTGGGAAGCCTGTGCGGCGGTGCGGGGGGAGCCCTGCTGTCCGGGAATCTGTCGGTTAGTCAGACCGAGGCAGAATACTATGACAGCACCTACAGTGTAGGAAAGACAGAAGATGAGGAAGCGGATGAGCCGCAGACAGAGGAAGAGGAGAGCGGACAATCTGTGGATGCGGAAATCTGGACGGCTGCCGTATGCGTGATCGGGATCGTAATAGTGGGGACCAGTATCTGCCTGCTGGAAATGAACCGGAGCTTAAAGAGAGAGCCCATGGAGCTGCTGGGAAAGAAGCAAAGAGAATAAAAGGCGTGAAAGGGTATAGTGTTATGGAAAAAAGGAAATCTAAAGATGGAAAACCGTTTATTCATTTATTTAATACCAAAATGGGAAATTATCTTTTTGATGTAAATAAAAATCAAATTGTGAAAATTTCAGAGTCTGTTTATGATTACTTGTCAAACGCCTGCTCAGAAGCAATAGAAAAAGAAATAGAAAATTGCATAGATGATTTGAAGGAGAAAGGTTTTTTAAAAGATAATCATCCACAGAAAACAGAACATCCGGTGAACGAGTATTACGGATTTTTGATGAACAATAATTTGGAGCAGCTCACTCTGCAAGTAACACAGAAATGTAATTTGAACTGTGAATACTGTGTGTATTCAGGTAATTATGCAAATAGACATCATGCGAATAAATGGATGACATTTGAGACA
>DVOS01000019.1 GCA_018713435.1 Candidatus Merdiplasma excrementigallinarum | reverse complement strand
TCTCTGCTTGACAAAGAAGAATTCTTCCGATAAAATGAAAAAACAGGAAAAGGTTGAGAGAAAGAAGAGTATCTGCGCTGCGCCGTCAGAGAGGACCGTCCATAGGCTGGGAGGCGGACCGGGAGAGCAGGCAGGGAAGGTGGCTTTCGAACCGGAGGGCTGAATGGGTCCGGAAAGGACAGTAAGCTTTCACGCAGGCCGGCGTTATCGGCGAATGAGGTATGTACAGAAAGCCTTCGGGGCGGACTGTATATATGAAATAAGGTGGTACCGCGTAACTTCGCCCTTTGCAAAAAAGCAGAGGGCTTTTTTTCATATGTAAGGAGGAGACGAATGAGCAAAGAACTGGCAAAAACCTATGACCCCAAGGGCATGGAGGACCGGATCTATCAGAAGTGGCTGGACAAAAAATATTTCCACGCCAAAGTAAATCCGGACAAAAAACCCTTTACGATTGTGATGCCCCCGCCCAACGTGACGGGACAGCTGCACATGGGACATGCCCTGGATAATACGCTGCAGGATATTCTGATCCGCTATAAGAGAATGCAGGGATATGAGGCCCTGTGGCAGCCGGGAACCGACCATGCGGCTATCGCCACCGAGGTGAAGGTGACCAACATGCTGAAGGAGCAGGGCATCGACAAGCATGAGATCGGCCGGGAGAAATTCCTGGAGTACGCCTGGAAATGGAAAGAGGAGTACGGCAGCCGGATTATCAATCAGCTGCACAAGCTGGGCGCCTCCGCAGACTGGGACAGAGAGCGGTTCACCATGGACGAAGGCTGTTCCCGGGCCGTGGAGGAGGTGTTTGTACGCCTGTATGAGAAGGGCTGGATCTACAAGGGCAGCCGGATTATCAACTGGTGCCCCAAGTGTCAGACCTCCCTGTCGGACGCGGAAGTGGAGCATGAGGACCAGAACGGATTTTTCTGGCATATTCATTATCCCATTGTGGGGGAGGAAGGCAAATTTGTGGAGATTGCCACCACCAGGCCTGAGACCATGCTGGGAGATACGGCAGTGGCGGTAAACCCCTCTGACGAGAGGTATCAGCATCTGATTGGAAAAATGCTGCAGCTTCCGCTGACCGACCGGCAGATTCCCGTAATCGGAGACGAGTACGTGGACAAAGAGTTTGGAACCGGCTGCGTGAAGATCACCCCGGCCCATGACCCCAATGACTTCGAGGTGGGCAAACGCCACAATCTGGAGGAAATCAACATTCTCAACGATGACGCCACCATGAATGAGCTGTGCGGCAAGTACGCCGGCATGGACCGCTACGAGGCCAGAAAGGCCATGGTAAAGGATCTGGAGGAACAGGGGCTGCTGGTGAAGGTGGTTCCCCATACCCACGCGGTGGGAACCCATGATCGTTGCCATACTACGGTGGAGCCTATGATCAAGCCCCAGTGGTTTGTGCGCATGAAAGAGATGGCTCAG
Source organism: Candidatus Merdiplasma excrementigallinarum (assembly GCA_018713435.1). Lineage (GTDB taxonomy): Bacteria > Bacillota > Clostridia > Lachnospirales > Lachnospiraceae > Merdiplasma > Merdiplasma excrementigallinarum. Next base: position 15,058 of record DVOS01000019.1, on the reverse strand, counting down.
GCGGCTTTGGATGTGATAAAAACCGACCAGCTGAATTTCGTGCCGGAGCGGTTTGACAAGATCTATATTCACTGGCTGGAAAACATCAAAGACTGGTGCGTTTCCCGGCAGCTCTGGTGGGGACACCGGATTCCCGCCTATTATTGTGACCAGTGCGGCCACATGGTGGTAAAGAAAGGGGGAGCGCCGGATGTGTGCCCCCAGTGCGGCTGCACCCATTTTACCCAGGATGAGGATTCCCTGGACACCTGGTTCTCCTCGGCTCTGTGGCCTTTCTCCACGCTGGGATGGCCGGATCATACGCCGGAGATGGATTACTTCTTCCCCACGGATGTGCTGGTGACCGGATACGACATTATCTTTTTCTGGGTAATCCGGATGGTGTTCTCTTCTCTGGAGCAGACGGGAAAATCTCCCTTCCATCATGTGCTGATACACGGACTGGTGCGGGATTCCCAGGGACGGAAGATGAGCAAATCCCTGGGCAACGGCATTGACCCGCTGGAAATCATCGACCAGTACGGAGCAGACGCTCTGCGGCTGACGCTGGTGACCGGCAATGCCCCGGGAAATGATATGCGGTTCTACTACGAGAGAGTGGAAGCGTCCCGCAATTTCGCCAACAAGGTGTGGAACGCGTCCCGGTTTATCCTGATGAACCTGGAGCGGGCGGATGTGCCGGCGGCCATGGAGGAGAAAGAGCTGACGGACGCGGACAGATGGATTCTGTCAAAAGCCAACCGCCTGGCCCTGGAAGTAACAGAGAACATGGATAAATATGAGCTGGGTATCGCTGTCTCCAAGATTTACGACTTCATCTGGGAAGAATTCTGCGACTGGTATATTGAGATGGTAAAACCACGTCTTTATTCCGAGACGGACAGCACAAAGGCGGCGGCCCTCTGGACGCTGCAGACCGTGCTGATCCAGGCGCTGAAGCTGCTGCATCCCTTCATGCCCTTTATCACCGAGGAAATTTTCTGCACTCTTCAGTCAGAAGAGGAGACGATTATGACCGCGGACTGGCCTGTGTACCGGGAGGAATGGAATTTTGCCTCTCAGGAGAAAGCGGTGGAGACCATCAAGGAAGCGGTGCGGGCCATCCGGAACGTGCGCTCCGACATGAATGTGCCCCCCAGCAAAAAGGCCCAGGTCTATGTGGTTTCCGGCGAAAAAGAGATCCGGGATATATTTGAGGACGGAAAGCTGTTTTTTGCCACGTTGGGATATGCCAGTCAGGTGACGGTGCAGGAGGACAAGACGGGCATTCCGGAGAATGCCGTATCCGCCCTGATTCACCAGGCCGCCATCTATATGCCTCTGGCGGAGCTGGTGGATGTGGAAAAGGAGATAGAACGCCTGAAAGGCGAGGAGAAGCGTCTGGAGAAGGAACTGGCCCGCTCCCACGGCATGCTGGGCAACGAGAAGTTTATCAGCCGCGCTCCGGAGGCCAAGATTCAGGAGGAGAAGGCCAAGCTGGAAAAATATACCGCCATGATGGAGCAGGTCAAAGAGCGGCTGGCCCAGCTGGAAGCCTGACCCGGAAAAGCCTGAATTTTAAGAATACCTTCATAATTTTTGCACAGAATACCGGTGGTAATCCTTTCCGGAGAATGATATGATAAAAATGAGTTCTGATGGGCGGAAGGAGGATTAACATGTACGAGGCAGGAAGAAACGTATGCCGGAGAGAGTGGAGACTGCCTGTCCGGGGAATCCTGCTGGCCGCGGTGCTGTTTATAGCAGCGGCCTGGGCTATCCCGGCCAGAGCGGATACGGCCTACGGATATATTTTGCCGAACAGCGCCTGGGAGTATCTGACCTACGAGGAGATTTCCCAGATGCCGGTTCAGGTAGTATGCTATGCGAAAAATGAGATCTACGCCAGAAACGGACGGACCTTCGATTCGGCGGAGCTGCAGAATTATTTCAGCCAGCAGTACTGGTATGTGAGCATTTATTCGCCGGCTGATTTTCCGGAGGAGATGCTGAACGTATACGAGACGTCCAATGTGGCGCTGCTGACCCAGAGGGAAAACGAACTGGGAGGCTATGCGCTGGATTCCGGTGCTTATGATTACGGCCCGGTTTATCAGTACATTACCCAGATGACGGATTACTATTATGGCGGGGACAGCTATTACGTGGATCCGGACAGCTACATTTTTTATGACAGTGATAAGAGAAACCTTACGGCGGATGATATTTCGCAGCTGACCCTGCAGGAGCTGTGCTACGCCAGAAATGAGATCTACGCCCGGCACGGACTGCTGTTTCAGTCCCAGGAACTGGCCGGCTATTTCGAACAGAAAAACTGGTACTGGGGATCTATTTCCCCGGGACAGTTTCCGGAAGGGATCCTGAACGCCAGCGAAACGGCCAACGCGGCGCTGCTGCTGCAGGAGGAAAATGCCCGGGGCGGCTATGTGCTGGACCAGTACGGCTATAGCTACAGCGGCATCGGCTCCTATACGGCGGGGAGTTCCTACACCCCCACGGAAGGGGACTATATTTTCTGGGACAGCAACATCCGCTACCTGACGGAAGGGGAAGTGGCAGGGCTTACGCTTCGGGAACTGAATTACGCCAAGAATGAGATCTATGCCCGGCGGGGCTACATTTTCACATCCCAGGAGCTGCGGGACTATTTCGGAAGCAAATCCTGGTACAACGGAACGCTGACGCCCGATCAGTTTTCCACTTCTATCTTCAACGAATACGAAAACGGGAACATCCAGCTTCTGCAGCGCTATGAATACAGCCTGAGTCCCAATGGCTATCAGCCGTACTGAGGACAGGACGGTTGAGAAGCGGATGCGATAAGCAGGAAAATCATGAATGAGAGATGAGAGCCGCAGGACGATGCAGGTTGCCGGACGCGGCTCTTTTCTCTGTGGAATATACCGGAAGGAGGAAAAACGATGTCTCTTCAGCTGGTGCTGGGAGGATCCGGAAGCGGAAAATCCCATTGGCTTTATTCTTCTGTCATCCGAGAATCCATGGAGAATCCCCATCGGCGCTATGTGGTGGTAGTGCCGGAGCAGTTTACCATGGAAACCCAGCGGGAACTGGTGGAACTCCATCCGGCCCATGGTATTCTGAATATAGACGTGCTCAGCTTTCAGCGGCTGGCCTACCGGGTGTTTGAAGAAACCGGAACAGACCGGAAAACTGTGCTGACGGAGACGGGGAAAAATCTTCTTCTGCGCCTTGTGGCCGCCAGAAAAAAAGAAGAGCTGGGGATTATGGGGGGCAGGCTGAATCAGCCGGGGTATCTCTCCCAGATAAAGTCCATGCTCTCAGAACTGATGCAGTATCAGATTTCGGAAGGAGAACTGGATGAGATGATCCGGCTTGCAGACCAGAAGCCTCAGCTGCAGTATAAGCTGAAGGATCTTCGGGTGCTGGAGGAAGGGTTTCGGGAATACATGCAGGACCGGTTCATTACGGCGGAGGAGCTGCTGACCCGTTTCTGCCAGGCTGCTCCCCGCTCCGGAATGCTGAAAGACTGCAGCATGGTTTTCGACGGATTTACCGGTTTTACCCCCGTACAGTTAAGCGCCCTGGAAACCCTGCTGAAACTGACGCCGCAGATCCGGATATCCGTTACCCTGGGAGCAGGGGAACCTGTCACGGGACAGTGCGGAGAGCACGAACTGTTTTATCTGAGCAGAAAGACCATCGGCAGCCTTCTAAGGCTGGCCCGCAAAACCGGAACCCAGGTGCTGGACCCGGTGGTGCTGGACGGAAAGGGGGGACGGTTTCGGGAAAATGACAGTCTGGCTTTTCTGGAAAAGGAACTGTTCCGCTACGGGAAGCGGGAAACCTGGAAGGGAGAGAAGCCGGCCATTTCCATTTGGGCGGCCAGAAATCCCATGGAGGAGGTGCGCCTGGCTGCCAGCCTGATCAGCAGGATGACCAGAGAGCGGGGGATCCGGTTCAGAGAAATCGGCGTGATTGCCGGGGATCTGAGCGCCTATGAAAGCTATGTCCGGAATATTTTCGCAGAGTATCAGATCCCCTGTTTTGTGGATCAGACGGTGCAGATCCTGTTTAATCCCTGCCTGGAGTTTATCCGGGGGGCTTTTGCCATTGCGGATGAAAACTTTTCCTATACCAGTGTGTTCCGCTTCCTGCGCACCGGGTTCGCGGGCCTTGAGGAGCAGGAAATCGACCGGCTGGAAAATTATGTGCTGGCTCTGGGAATCAGAGGGAAAAAGCGGTGGGAGCAGGAATGGACCCGGGCAACGGACCGGATGGATCCGGCGGAACCGGAAGCCTGCAGCGGTTTCCGGGACCGGCTTATGGAGAAGCTGTCCCCCTGGATACAGGCTGCTTCCCCTAAAAGGGCGGAGCTGAGGGAATACGGGAAAGCTCTGTATGAGCTTCTGACCGGGTTTCAGATCCAGCAGCAGCTGCGGGACCGGGAACAGGCCTTCAGGCAGGCGGGCCAGCGGGACCGGGCGGAAGAATACGGGCAGATTTACGGCAAAGTAATAGAACTGCTGGATGAAGCGGTAGAACTTCTGGGAGATGAGACGGTAAGCCGCCGGGAGTTTGAAGAGATTCTGGAAGCGGGTTTTTCCGAAGCCAGGGTGGGAATGATTCCTCCCGGAATTGACCAGGTGCATCTTGGCGATATGAAAAGAACCAGGCTGGGACATATCCGCGTTCTTTTTTTCCTGGGACTGAACGACGGCTGGGTGCCCTCCAGGGAAAAAGAGGGAGGGATTATCACCCAGCAGGAGAGGGAATTTCTGGCAAAAGAGGGGATAGAGCTGGCCCCTACTGCCAGGGAGAACAGCTATATTCAGCGGTTCTATCTGTATCTGGCTCTTACCAGGCCCTCCGGGAGGCTGTATCTGTCCTTCTGCAAAAACAGCGGGGAGGGAAGAGCCATGCGTCCCTCTTATCTGATCAATGTGATCCGGAAAATGTTCCCCCAGGTAAAGGTCCGGGATCAGGAACAGCTGAATCCCATTTACCGGGCGGTTTCCCCGGTCACAGGATTTTCCTGCCTGGCACAGGCGCTGCGGACTGTCAGGGAGGAACCGGGGGAGGTTTCGCCTGCGGCGCTGGAACTGCTGCGCTGCTATCTGAAGAGGCCGGACTGCCGGGAAAAAGCAAAGAAGCTTCTGGAGGCGGCTTTTTGGGTGACGGGAGAAGAAGGACTGCAAAAGCAGACCTCCCGGCAGCTTTACGGGGAAATACTGGAAAACAGCGTGACCAGGCTGGAGCGGTTTGCCGCCTGCCCCTTCGCCCACTTTGCCGTTTACGGACTGAAGCTGGGAGAGAGGGAAATATATCAGGTGCGGTCTGCCGACCTGGGCAATATTTTTCACCGGGCTCTGGAACTGTTTTCCGGAAAGCTGGAGAGAAGTTCCTGGAGCTGGTCCGATCTGCCGGATGAGACCCGGGAGGAATTTCTGGACGAGGCTGTAAAGGAAGCGGTGAAAGACTACGGCCAGGGCGTCTTTTTTGACAGCGCCCGCAATAAGTATATGATAGAGCGGGCAAAAAGAATCCTGGGACGTACGGTATGGGCCGTCTGCCTGCAGGTGCGGGCGGGAAAATTTGTGCCCGCCGGCTTTGAGGTAAGCTTCCAGGCGGCGGAAAACCTCAGGGCAGTGAATATTTCGCTGGGAGAAACAGAAAGGATGCGTCTGAAGGGAAGAATAGACCGGATTGACCTGTGCTGTGAGGAGGACCGGGTGTATGTGAAAGTGGTGGATTACAAATCCGGCAGCACATCCTTTGATCTGGCGTCCCTTTATGATGGACTCCAGCTTCAGCTGGTGGTATATTTAAATGCGGCAATGGAAATGGAAAAACGTCTTTATCCGGATAAGGAGATAGTTCCCGCGGGGATCTTTTACTGCAGGCTGCAGGATCCCCTTGTGGAAGCGGACAGCGAACTCACTCCGGCGGAGATTGACCATATGATTCTGAAAAAGATGAGACCGGACGGACTGGTGAATCTGGATCCGGATGTCATCAGCAGACTGGACGGACGATTGGAAAAGACTTCCCTGGTAATCCCGGTGGGAGTCAAAAAGGACGGGACCTGCACGGCGGCTTCCAGCGTGGCCCCCCTATGGCAGATAGAAGAGCTCTCCCGGTTTGTATCAGGAAAGCTGGAAGAATTCGGCAGGCAGATCCTGGACGGACAGATCCAGGCAAAACCCTGCAGAAAGAGGCAGGAGACGGCCTGCGACTACTGCGCTTTTTCCCATCTGTGCGGATTTGACCCGGCAGTGCCGGGAGCGTCCTACCGGGAACAGACCAGAATGTCCCGGGAGGAGATCTGGAAGGAAATTGAAAAAGAAGAACAGAGGAGAGAACCATGATTTCACTACTGAGCAGATTGTTCATCAAAGACTATGAGAATACATCCGATCCCGGCGTGCGGCAGCGTTACGGCGTGCTCTGCGGCGGCCTGGGGATTTTCCTGAATATTCTGCTTTTTCTGGGAAAGCTGCTGGCGGGATTTTTCAGCGGCTCGGTGGCCATTACCGCGGATGCTTTCAATAACCTGTCAGACGCGGGCTCTTCCGTCATCACCCTGGTGGGCTTTCGGATGGCGGGCCAGAAGCCGGATTCCGATCATCCCTTCGGGCACGGCAGAGTAGAGTATATTTCCGGCCTGCTGGTGGCTTTTATCATTCTCCTCATGGCGGTTGAACTGCTGAAATCATCGGTTGATAAGATCCTGCATCCGGAGGAGGTGACAGCCTCCCCTCTGGTGATCGGGATCCTGGCGGTCTCCATCGGAGTGAAGCTGTATATGTGCCTGTATAACGCCAGGGTGGCGAAAAAAATTGACAGCGCCGCCATGGATGCCACTGCCAAGGACAGCTTAAGCGACAGTCTGGCCACCGGAGTGGTGCTGGCCACTACGCTTCTGGCCGAGTTTACGGGACTGCAGATCGACGGCTGGTGCGGCGTGCTGGTTTCCCTGTTTGTCTTTATGGCGGGCATCAGCGCCGCAAAGGAGACCATCGATCCCCTGCTGGGGCAGCCGCCCCGTCCGGAATTTGTCCGCCGGGTAAGGGATATTGTGTTGAGCTACCGGGACCAGGGCATCATCGGACTGCATGACCTGGTGGTGCATGATTACGGTCCCGGACAGGTGATGCTGTCGGTCCACGCGGAGGTGCCGGCAAAGAGCGATATGGTAAAGATGCACGATCTGATTGATCTGGTGGAACACCGCCTGAAGTCGGAACTGCAGTGTGAAGCGGTGATCCACATGGATCCCGTCACCATGGACGACGACAGAATCCGGCAGCTGCGGGAGCAGGTGGCGGAAATTATCCGGGATATGGAGGGAAAAATTTCTTTCCATGATTTTCGTGTGGTGGACGGCGATACCCATACCAACCTGATCTTTGATGTGGTGGTGCCCTTCGGCTATCCCATGAGCGATCAGCAGGTACAGGCCCATATACAGAGCGAAGTAAAAAAGCGGATATCCGATCATTATTTTACTGTGATTGATGTGGATAAAGATTATTTGTAGGCATTGGCAAGGAGGAAAAGCATGGCGGTCAGACTGAATGAGGATAAAGAACTGGTGGCGCAGATCCGGGAAGGGCTGAAGCGAAAAGGCGGCTACTGTCCCTGCCGGGTGGAAAAAACAGAGGATTACAGGTGTATCTGCAAAGAATTCCGGGAGCAGATGGCGGATCCGGATTTTGAGGGATACTGCCACTGTATGCTGTACTACAAGGAAAAAGATACCAACTGATACGGGGAAAAAATTACGGGAAAACGCCCGGGAACGGAGAGGAAAGCCATGGGAACAGTCTGGACAAAAGAACAGCAGGAAGTTATGAATCTGCGGGACTGCAATATGCTGGTATCAGCGGCGGCAGGGTCGGGAAAAACGGCTGTGCTGGTGGAACGGATTGTGTCCAGAATTATGGATGACAGGAAGCCGGTGGATATAGACCGGCTTCTTGTCGTTACGTTTACCAACGCGGCGGCCGCCGAGATGCGGGAGAGAATTGCCGGCGCTCTGGAAGAAAAGCTGGAACAGCAGCCGGAAAATGTTCATCTGCAGCGGCAGGCCACTCTGATCCATCAGGCCCGGATCACCACCATTCACAGCTTCTGCCTGGACGTGATCCGGAACCATTTTGACCGGATCAGCCTGGACCCCGGTTTTCGCATCGGGGATGAGGGAGAGCTGAAGCTGCTTCGCCAGGAGGTGATGGAGCAGCTTTTGGAGGAGGAGTACGAAGAAAGCCGGCCGGAGTTTGAAAAATTTGCCGAAAGCTTCGCGCCGGGTCGGACGGACGGACGGCTGGAAGAAGTTATCGGGGAATTTTTTGATTTTTCCATGGGGTATCCCTGGCCGGAAGAATGGCGGCAGCGGTGCCTGAAAGAGTATCAGGCCGAAACCTGGGAGGAGGCGGAAGAGGCAGAGTGGCTGCAGGATCTTCTGGAAAAACTGGAGCTGACAGTAAAAGATCTGGGGAAACAGATGGAACAGGCGCTGAATACGTCAAAGGAACAGGACGGCCCCCGTACCTATCTGCCCATGCTGGAAAGCGATCTGGCGATGCTGGAAAAGCTGCAGGACTGTAAAAGCTACCGCGCGTACGCGGATTTTTTCCAGAAGAAATTAAGCTGGGAGCCTCTTTCCAGGAAAAAGGATCCGGAGGCCTCAGAGGCAAAGAAAACGCTGGTGAAAAGAATCCGGGATCAGGTCAAGGATGAGGTGTATCGAATCCAGGAGGAGTATTTCTTTGAGAGCCCGGAGCAGATCCTGGAGGATATCCGGGGGGCGGCGCCTCTGGTGGAGGAGCTGGTCAGGCTCGCCGGACGCTTCCAGCAGATGTATCAGGCCAGAAAGGAAGAAAAAAATCTGGTGGATTTTGCGGATCTGGAGCATTACGCCCTGGAGATCCTGGTGCGCAAAGAGGGGGAGGAGACAGTGCCCACCGTTACGGCCCGGGAGTACGCCCTGGAATTTGAAGAGGTCATGATAGACGAATATCAGGACAGCAACCTGGTACAGGAGATCCTCCTTTCCAGCGTCTCCAGTCCGGAGAGACACAACCGCTTTATGGTGGGAGATGTGAAGCAGAGCATCTACCGTTTCCGGCTGGCCAGACCGGAGCTGTTCATGGAAAAATATCACGGCTACGCCCGGGATGGGGGAGAAAACAGAAGAATTGACCTTCATAAGAACTTCCGGAGCAGATCCCAGGTGCTGGAAGGGGTAAATCTGGTCTTTCGGCAGATCATGACGGACAAGCTGGGAGATGTGGAATACGACGACGACGCGGCTCTTTATCCGGGAGCCCAGTTTCCGCCGGCTGACAGGGAAGAATTTTATGAGCCGGAGCTGTGGCTGGTAAACGCGGATGAGCCGGAGGAGGAGAGCGAGGAAAAACTGGAAAGGGATCTTCGCCGCAGAGAGGCTGTCATGGCGGCGCAGCGCATCCGGGAGATGGCGGGCCGGGAGAAGATCTGGGATAAGGAGGAAGGCGGCTACCGCCCCGTCCGCTACGGGGATGTGGTGGTGCTTCTGCGAACCATGGCAGGGTGGTCGGAAACTTTTATGGAAGTATTCCGGGAATATCAGATTCCCGCCGATACCGGATCCACTACGGGATATTTTTCCGCTCTTGAGATAAAAACGGTTCTCTCGTATCTGCGGGTGCTGGATAATCCCAGACAGGATATTCCGCTGGCTTCCGCTCTGCGCTCGCCCTTTGGAGGATTGACGGATGAGGAACTGGCGCTGCTTCGGATCGGGAGTCCCGATACGGACTTTTATACCTGCTGTATAAAATGGATGGGACAGTGGAAGGAGATGCAGCCGGAAGCAGGCAGCCGGGAGGCCGGCCTGCTGGATAAGATGAGCCGGTTCTGGAAGCAGATGGAACAGCTGCGGGAAGAACTTCCCTATACGCCCATGCACCAGCTTCTGTGGAAGATTTTGGACGTAACCGGATACCGGGATTACGCGGCGGCCATGCCGGGAGGGGAACAGAGAACGGCAAATCTGGACATGCTGGTGGAAAAGGCGGCAGCCTATGAGGCCACCAGCTACCGGGGACTGTTCCACTTTGTGCGCTATATAGAAAATCTGCAGAAGTATGAGGTGGACTACGGGGAAGCCAGCGCGGCGGGCGAGGCGGCCGACACCGTGCGGGTCATGAGTATTCACAAGAGCAAGGGACTGGAATTTCCGGTGGTGCTGGTATGCGGACTGGGAAAAACTTTTAACCAGCAGGACGCCAGAGGAGGCCTGGTGTTTCATGCCTCCCTGGGCGTGGGGTGCGACCGGATCGACCCCGTGTACAGGATCAGACGGCCCCTTCTGCCAAGAAAGATGATTGCCCGGGCGATCCGGGAGGAAAATCTGGGAGAAGAGCTGCGGATCCTTTATGTGGCCATGACCCGGGCAAAGGAAAAGCTGATTTTAACCGGAGGGGTTCGAAACCTGGCGCGGTCGGAAGAAAAATGGAGTTTCGGACAGGGAAGGAAAGAAGAGAAGCTTTCCGGATTTATGCTGGCCGGAGCCTCCTCCTATCTGGACTGGGTGATGCCGGCTCTTCTGCGCCATCCCTGTTCGGAAGAATTCCGAAAGGAGGAAGAAGTGCTGGCGCCTGCCGCTTCTCCTGTACAGAAATACCCGGGAAGCTTTTCCATTCACATACAGACCAGACAGAGAGAGCAGCAGCACAGTAGAGAACAGCTCTTTGCGCAAAAAACAGAAGAAGAACTGGCGGGCCTGGATCTGGACCGAGTTTACGATCAGGATACCTGCCGGTATCTGGAGAAGGTAATGAGCGGCTCCTATCCTTATCCGGAGAGCGAAAAAATACCGGGAAAGGTTTCCGTATCGGAGCTGAAACATCTGTGGTACCAGGAGGAACTTCCGGCTCAGTCTCTGTACCGTGAGCCGGTTCCCGAACCGCTGATTCCCGGATTTATGGAAAAAGAGAAGCGGGAGAGCGGGGCGGCCAGAGGCACGATCTACCACCGTTTCCTGGAAAATATGGATTTTACCGGGGAATTTCATGGAAAGTTCATGGATTCTCAGTTGGAAACCATGGTGAAGTGTGGTAAAATCCATAGAGACGAATCCGGGTGGATTTCCAGAGACAGGATAAACCGGTTTTTGGAAACCGATCTGGCGCGCCGGATGCAGGAGGCGGCCAGGGAGGGAAACCTTTTCAGAGAACAGCCCTTTACGCTGGGGCTTTCGGCATCGGATATTCACAGCGGATGGGATCCGGGGGAAACGGTGCTGATTCAGGGAATCATTGACGCCTATTTTTACGAAGAGGACGGGATTGTGCTGGTGGATTACAAGACGGATTACGTGCCGGATGGCCGGCCGGAGAGCCTTGTTTCCAGGTACCGGATTCAGCTGGATTATTACCGGAAGGCTCTGGAGCGGCTGACAGGAAAACCGGTCAGGGAGAGACTGCTTTATTCCTTCAGCCTGGACCGGGCGATCCCGGTCTGACAGCCTTCAGAAAAATACGCAGTAAAACAAGGGGAATGGAACTATGAGCTTTTTCAAAAGACAGAAACCGACAGAGGCAGTGCGGCTGGCACGCCGGAAAAGCCGATTCTATTTTGGAATGGGATTTCTGATCCCGATGCTGGCGGCCCTGGTGGGGTTTGCCCTGATCGGGGTATGGCCCTTCGGGGACGGGACCGTGCTGATTATCGATTCTCTTCACCAGTATCTTCCGTTTTATACGGATCTGCATGAAAAACTGGTGAATCAGGAATCCCTGCTGTATTCATTTTCAGCCGGGCTTGGCTATGATTTCTGGGGCACCTTTGCCTACTACATGGCAAGCCCCCTGAATTTCCTTCTGGCCCTGGTGCCCAAGGCCAATGTGGCGGACGTCATGGACCTGTTTATTCTGCTGAAGATCGGCCTGTGCGGCGGCACCTTTTCCTGGTACCTGCACAAGCGGGACCAGGGAAGGAAGTTCCTTCCCCTGGTGTTTGGCGCCATGTTCGCCTTAAGCAGCTTTATCATCGGATACTACTTCAATCTGATGTGGCTGGACAGCGTGGCCATGCTGCCGCTGATTATGATGGGCATCGAGCGCATTGCCAGAGGAGAGGGCGGCAGGCTTTACGGCCTTTCCCTGTTTTACGGGCTGTGGTGCAACTACTATATCGGCTTTATGCTGTGCATTTTCTCCTGCCTGTATCTTCTGGTCTGCCTGGCAGCCAGAAGAGGGCTGAACGTAAAAAAAGTGCTGGTTCGCTGTCTGCGCTTCGGCTGGTTTTCCCTTCTGGCAGGCGGCATGGCTTCGGTGATACTGCTGCCGGCCTACATGGCGCTGGCTTCCTCCGAATCCATGCTGAACAACAGCTTTCCTTCCACCATCCGGTTCTATACAAATTTTATTGACATGCTGCTGGCTCATTTCGCGGGCCAGGCGCCGGTCAATATCTCGGATTCCCAGGTGGGCCTGAACGCTTACTGCGGCGTAATTGTGCTGATTCTGGCAGTTCTGTATCTTCTGGATGGAAAGATCCGGCTGCGGGAGAGAATAGGAAAGTTCTGTCTGGCCGGTATTTTAATGCTGAGCTTCGCGCTGAATATTCTGAACTATATCTGGCACGGTTTTCATGTCCAGAACGGACTTCCCAACCGCTTCGCCTTCATCTATGTGGCGCTGATTCTCACCATGGGCTACGACGTCCTGCGGGATATCAGAAGGATCGCCCTGTGGAAAATTCTGGCGGCGGGAATTTTAGCCATTGCTTTCGCAGCCGTATCCTTTGCCCTCAGACTGGGGGATCTGGGTACGGAAGTGTACCTGATTACCCTGACCCTTCTGCTGATTTATATGAACCTGCTTCTGATCGCCCGGCTGTGGCGGCGTAAAAAAACGCTTACCACCTGCCTGCTGGGAGGTGTGATGCTGGCGGAGGTGGTGGCCCAGGGCATATACGGAATCGGCTGCAACGGGGACGTGACCAGGAGCATTTATCTGAAAGACCAGGCTTCCTATGAAAACCTGACGGCGGCACTGGATGACGACACATTTTACCGCAGTGAGATTGACAGCCAGCGGATGAGAAACGTGACCATGTTTGCCGGCGGCCATGCCCTGGTTATGTTCAATTCCACCATGCCCGCGTCCACCACACAGCTGTGCGACCGGCTGGGAATTGAGGGAAGAACCAATAAGAACGGCTACAACGGGGTCACCAAGCTGATGAATGATGTGTTCGGCATCAAATATGTGCTCTCTTCCAATGGAAACGGAAGCACCCTGTATCAGTTTGAAAAGGTGAACGCGGATGATAATCTGACCATATACCGGAATGATAACGCACTGTCCCTAGGCTTTATGGTGGATTCCGCCATTAAAGGATGGGATACGTCAGCGGGCAACCCCATGGATGTGCAGAACCAGTTTGTGCAGCTGGCTACAGGCGGGGAAGCCATCTACGTGCTGGACCGGTACATTGATATGGAGAACGGCCAGACCTACGGCATCCATGTGCCGGATAACAAGCAGGTGTACCTGTATCTGCCCAACCGGGTGGATAAGCTGGAGCTGACTACGCCGGAATATTCTAAAACGTACGATACCTACACGGATCATCTCTACGTGATCAATTCCATGGATGGAAACAGCGAGGCGGAGTTTACGGTGACCATGGATGAGGGAACCACCCAGACCGCCATCGTATATACCTGCGCCAACGATGCCTATCAGGCAGCGGTGGATGCGCTGTCCCGCAGCCAGCTGGAAAATGTGCAGGCCGACGGAAATAAGCTGAGCGGCACGATTCACGCGGAGAGCCAGGGAACCCTGCTGCTGACGATCCCCTACAGTGAAAACTGGGAGGTGCTGGTGGACGGCGAAAAGGCGGTGCCGGTTTCCATCGGCGGGGCGTTAATGGGAATTGACCTGGAGGCGGGAGACCATGAAATCTCCATGACCTACACGCCGGCCGGACTGTGGCCGGGAGCCATACTCAGCGGAGTCTGTGTGGTACTCTTTATACTGACCTGCATATTGGAAGCAAAAAACAGAAAGGAAGCGGAGAAAAAAATGAGACTGGAATTTTCTCAGAAGGCCAATTCGTTTCAGGACGGTATCTTTACCAGACTGAATGAAAAGAAAGAGGAACTGGAGCGGGCAGGCAGAACTGTCTACAACCTGTCAGTGGGGACGCCGGATTTCAAGCCCTCCCGAAGAGTTATGGAGGCGGTATCCAAAGCTGCCGCCAATCCGGATAATTACAAGTATTCCCTGAAAGATCTGCCGGAGCTGACGGAGGCCATGATCCGCTTTTATCAGAGAAGGTTCGGCGTGACCCTGGAGCAGGATGAGGTAATGTCCCTGTACGGATCCCAGGAGGGTATGACCCACATTGCCTGGGCCCTGTGCGATCCCGGGGATCTGGTGCTGGTGCCCAATCCCGGCTATCCCATTTTCAAGCTGGGGCCGCTGCTCTGCGACGCGGCTGTGTGGGAGTATCCTCTGCGGCCGGAAAACGGGTTCCTGCCCAGGCTGGATGAGATACCGGAGGATATTGCTCGGAGAGCCAAATTCATGGTGGTAAGCTACCCGGCCAATCCCATATGCCGTGTGGCGCCGGACAGCTTCTACAAAGAGCTGATCGGCTTTGCCCGGAAATATCAGATTATGATTGTCCATGACAACGCCTACTCGGATATCGTGTTCGGCGGCAGACAGGGCGGCTCTTTCCTGGCCTACGAGGGGGCAAAGGAAGTGGGAATCGAATTCTACTCCCTGTCAAAATCCTACAACTATACGGGAGCCAGAATGTCCTTCGCGGTAGGAAACCGGGAGATTATCAGCAAATTTAAAACCATCCGCTCCCAGATTGACTACGGTATCTTCCTGCCGGTACAGTACGGCGCCATAGCGGCCTTAAATGAGCCCCAGGAGGATGTGCTCAGACAGTGCCGGGAATACGAGGAGAGAAACAGGACTCTGTGCGGCGGCCTCAGATCCATCGGCTGGAATGTGCCGGACAGCGAAGGCACCATGTTTGTATGGGCGCCCCTGCCCCCGCGGTTTACGAA
>DVOS01000018.1 GCA_018713435.1 Candidatus Merdiplasma excrementigallinarum | reverse complement strand
TCATCTCCGGTCAGTGCCATCGTTCGGTAACCGCGCTCATTAAATTTTCTGCTTAATACTTCAGCTTCTTTTTTAGAACTGCAGAAGATCAGACCTTTAGGGCTCCTCCCGCTGTATCCATAATATTCTATCTGCTGAAGCACATAACTAACACGTTCATCGCTGGTAAGTTTGTTGAAATCTCTTAATCCGGTCTCTTCATTTACAGTTTCTCCGTCAATCTGCAGATCCGTGATTCCAAAGTAATGGAATGGACACAGCAAATTTTCTTCCAGGGCCTGCTGAAGACGAATTTCATAAGCAATGTTATGATCAAAGGCTTCATATACATCAAACGCATCGGTTCTCTCCGGAGAGGCAGTCATCCCCAGCCAGAATGTCGGAGTAAAATACTGCATAATATTCTGATAACTGACAGCTCCGATTCGATGAGCTTCATCAATGATAATCGTATCAAACTCATCTCTTCGAAATTTTGTAAGAATTTCCTGTTTCGCCATCATTTGCATAGTGGAAAAGAGGTAGTCAGTAGCATACTCTTTTGAATTGCCGGAAAGCAGTCCAAAAGTTCTCGTATTTCCAAAAACTTTTTTATAGCTGACAATCGCTTGCCTCGCAATCTGCTCTCTATGCACCAGAAACAGTACTTTTTTTATATTTTCCTCTCGAAGCGCAAACGCAGATGCATAAGTTTTCCCTGTTCCCGTAGCCGAAATCAGCAGTGCTTTTGTTTCACCGGCTTCCCGGATTTTTTCAAGGTTAGAAATAAATCCCAACTGCATTGAATTAGGCTGCAGCTTATATTGTTCCAAAGAAGGAATCCGGGCTTTCTTCGCAATTTTTCTTTGTTTTCGGATAATCCGATAGTTGAGCGTATATTCATCAATAAAATCGTCAAAGTCAGCAGCCGACTCTGAATTCCACAATTCTGTAAATTCCGTTATCAAATCTGCCGCGTATTCCCCCCGTTCTGTGGAAACCACCTTAGTATTCCATTCTCTGTTCTTTGTCAGCGCATTTAATGTCAGATTAGAGCTTCCCACAATCATTCGGTAGAACTCTTCATTTTTAAAAATATATCCCTTAGTGTGAAAGTCTTCTCCCGCATCCTTTGTCCGATACATTTTCAGCGTAATATTATTCAGCTCTGCCAGCTTCCGAAGCGCTCTGGGTTCACTGAAATTCTGATAATCCGTCGTAAGAATTTTTCCCGGTATACCACGCCTTTCCAGCTCTTTCAACGTTTGTAGAAGCGGTGTAACACCTCCCATCGTAATAAAAGCGACACAAATAAAAAACTCTCCGCATGATAAAAGTTCATCCTCAATGGATGAAAGAACTTTACGCCCCGCTTTATAGTTATTGGAAATAAACTGAGGTTTGTAGGCAAGATTAGACGGATATGTTCTGTCCAGATATGCAGTTATAAAACCATCCCTCAGAAGCTCCTCTCTCCTGGTACTCAATACCTTCTTCTCCTTGCTATATATTTTACTATGATCGCCAGTTGCAATCACGTCGTATCTGTCGGCCCGGAAAGTCCGCAGACGCTGCCGCCCCCCGGCAGTCTACCCCTTCAGCGCCTCGCTCAGGCTGTGGGGCACTCCTCTGGGTCCCCTGACGCCGTAAATGCCGTATTCGCCTTTCAGCTTTTCAAGCGTAAATCTATTAGGCTCATATCTCTTCTGCAGCCGCAGTTTCATTACTGCGGTGATAGTCAGGTTCCGGTCGCTGTAATCGTAAGGGATATCCGTCTCTGTTACCCTGCACTTATATAAGACTGCCGAGACAGGGGCTCCCACATAGATCCATACCGTATCTCCTCTTCGGATGCCTATGCCCTGTTTCCAGTCGATTTCCCCGGCGTCGTCAAAAGCGTGCACAATATCGTAATACTTCGGGTTTGCAGGCACAAGCCATTCCTTTGGCGGCCGGATCTTCTGCTTTTTCTGCTTTGAAGCCGTTGTTCCATAGCTCTCATCGATCCATCGGCATATCTCCTCGAAAGGCACTGTGCCGTCCAGCAGAATAGAAATCCAGCTGCTGCGGGCAATGTGATAACCGCGAAAATAGCCGGGTTGGCCCGTCAGTATATCCGCCAGCATGGAATCGCCCAGCTTCACATTCACAATGTCCGTCCGCTCTGTGCCGTCCAGCCCCAGCTTCTCCCTTGGAACATCCATGATCAGCGCAAACCACCTGCGGTTATCCTCATGACGCCAGACAGAATAGCCCGGAAACCTGGGGAAAGGATGATCCGGTTCGATTTTATAGGTTTCTTTTATGTACTTAAAAATGGCTTCCCGCATTGTAATGTTCCTACATCTCCTTATACACCGTTTTTCCGCCTTTCATCTCCGACTTCAGCAGGGACGCCTTCTTCACCATCATCTCCGCCTTCGGCAGCCGGATCTCATAAGATTTTCTGGCTGAGGCCTTTCTGATCAGCGTGATATGGGGAATAAATTTGTCATCTGCAAAGGGAATCCCAGCGGCTTTCAGAGCCCCCCGCAGATCCTTTACATAGGTTTTCAGCTTCTGGTTTCCCTTCACGCCGGCCCATAGAATGTCTCCGAAGTTTCCCTTCTCCGACAGGCTCAGCCGGAAGGGCTGCAGGGGCACGCTCTCCAACACTTTTTTCACCTGGGCCGGCTTGTCATACTCCCCGATAAAAGCCAGAGTCAGATGAAGGTTCTGGGCGGGCACATAGCTGCCCTCCACCCCCTGCTTTTTCAGGTCGTGCATACAGGCCACCAGTTCCTTTTTCATTTCCTCCGCTAACGGAATGGCAATAAACAGTCTCATACCTTTCTTCTCCTGAACATAATAAAGAATATGGCGCTGATCCCCATGAGGATGGGATAATAGAGAAACGGCATAATCTCCACCGGAGAGACGGCCGCCATTCCCGCCGCCGTCAGAAGCTGAGCGCCGTAGGGGATCACGCCCTGTCCCACTGAGGCGAAAATATCCAGCAGGGAAGCGCTGCGCTTGGGCGAAATCTGATACTCATCGCTGATCTCTTTGGCAATAGGTCCTGCCATTACAATGGCTACCGTATTGTTGGCCGTACAGCAGTCCACCAGAAATACCAGAAGGGAAATCCCCAGCTCGCCGCCCCGGGCGCCTCGGATTTTTCCCCGGATTACGTCCAGCAGAAACTCAATGCCGCCGTATTCCCGCACCAGGGCCACAATGGCTGCCACGATGATGGAGATCACCGTGATATCGTACATGCTGGTAACGCCTTCCCCCATCTTCTGAAACAGTTCGCTGAAAGCGAATGCGCCCGTGCTGATTCCCACAATGGCGGAGAGAATGGTTCCCCCGATCAGAATTACAAACACGTTGACGCCGATCAGAGCTCCCACCAGCACCACCAGGTAGGGGATTACCCTGGCAATCTGAAAACCATAGGCCGCTTTATCCAGCACCAGCACTCCCGACTGAGATCTGGCCACAAAGAAAAAGAGCAGCGCCGTGACAATGGCCGCCGGAAGGACAATCAGAAAGTTTTCCCGGAACTTATCCTTCATCTCGCAGCCCTGGGTCCGCACCGCCGCAATGGTGGTGTCGGAGATCATGGACAGATTATCCCCGAACATGGCGCCGCAGACCACAGCCCCCAGGCAGAGCGGCACAGACAGGCCGGTCTCCTGGGCAATCCCTGCTCCGATAGGCGCCATAGCGGTGATGGTCCCCACAGAAGTCCCCATAGATACGGAGATAAAGCAGCCGATGACAAACAGGCCGGTCACCGCTATAGAGGGCGGCATAATGGAAAGCCCCAGATTCACCGTGCTCTCCACGCCTCCCGCAGCGCTGATAGTGCCGGGAAAGGCGCCGGCAGCCAGAAAGATCAGGCACATGGTCACGATGTTTTCTTCCCCGATGCCTCTGGAGATAATGGTCAGCTTGCGCTGGAAATCCACCTTTCTGTTCTGGCAGAAGGCAATGGACAGGGCAATCAGAAAGCCCACGATAGCCGGCATGGTGTTAAAGTCTCCGGTCAGGATACCGGCTCCCAGAAATATAATCAGAAATACCCCGATCGGCAGCAGCGCCCAGGGGTTCCCCTTTCTTTTGTTGCTCATAGTTTTCTCCCTCGCTTAGCGTTGGTGTACAAGGGGCAATACGGTCCCCTTGTACACCGGCGCTATTATTTCTGTATAATTTTATCCATTATACCATTTTTTCAGTCCGAAAAAAACAGGCTCCCGGAAAAATCCCTCTCCCTTCTGAGAGCGCTTCTCCCGAAAACCTGTTGCTTCTCCTGTTCCTTTATCCGGCCTCCGGCGGAAAGATCCCCGCCTGCCGCGATAGCGCTATTCCTGCAGAATTTTCATAAACTCTTCCCCGGTGATAGTCTCCTTCTCATACAGATACCGGGCCAGTTCATCCAGCTTTTCCCGATTCTCCATCAGGATGCCGGCGGCCTTCTCATGCTGCCGCTTCACCAGTTCCACCACCAGTTCGTCCACCCGGCTCTGAGTCTGCCAGGAGCAGGCCAGGGAAGTGTCCCCGCCCAGATACTGATTGTTCACCGTCTCCATCGCCACCATATCAAACTCCCGACTCATCCCGTACCGGGAAATCATGGCCCGGGCCAGCTTGGTGGCCTGCTCGATATCATTGGAAGCGCCGGTGGTAACGGAACCGAACGCCAGCTCCTCCGCCGCCCGTCCGCCGGTAAGAGTGGCGATTTTATTCTCCATCTCCTCTTTACTCATCAGGTAATGGTTCCCCTCCTCCACCTGCATGGTATAGCCCAGCGCGCCGGAGGTACGGGGTACAATCGTAATCTTCTGCACAGGCGCGGAGTTGGTCTGACGGGCCGCCACCAGGGCGTGGCCGATTTCATGGTAAGCTACGATCCGCTTCTCCTTGTCTGTAAGAATGGCGTTCTTTTTCTCATAGCCGGCGATTACCACCTCAATGCTGGCCTCCAGATCCTCCTGCGTCACCGCCTTGCGGTTATCCCGCACTGCCCGCAGAGCCGCTTCATTTACAATATTGGCCAGCTCCGCGCCGGAAGCTCCCGACGCCATCCTGGCAATCACGGAAAAATCCACGTTGTCAGATATTTTTACTTTTCTGGCGTGCACCTTTAAAATTTCCTCCCGGCCTTTCAGGTCCGGAAGTTCTACCGGGATCCGCCTGTCAAACCGGCCGGGGCGGGTAAGAGCCGGATCCAGGGACTCAGGCCGGTTGGTGGCCGCCAGCAGCACCACGCCGCTGTTTTCCTCAAAGCCGTCCATCTCCGTCAGCAGCTGATTTAACGTCTGCTCCCGCTCATCATTTCCGCCCACGCGGCCGTCCCGCTTCTGGCCGATGGCGTCGATCTCATCAATAAACACAATACAGGGTGCTTTCTCCTTGGCCTGTCTGAACAGATCCCGCACCTTGGCAGCCCCCATACCTACAAACATTTCCACAAATTCTGAGCCGGACATGGAGAAAAAGGGAACGTTAGCCTCTCCGGCCACAGCCTTTGCCAGCATGGTCTTGCCGGTTCCGGGAGGCCCCACCAGCAGCACGCCCTTGGGCATGGCGGCGCCGATCTCTTTATATCTGGCCGGCCCATGCAGATAATCTACAATCTCTTTCAGACTGTCCTTGGCCTCTTCCTCTCCCGCCACATCGGAAAATTTAATGCCGGCGGAGGATTTCACATATACCTTGGCGCTGCTCTTTCCCAGGCCGAAGGCCATAGAGTTGGCTCCCCCCGCCTTCTTCATCAGTTTTCTGGACATGTACTCGCCGATGCCCACAAAAATCACTATGGGCAGCACCCAGGAAACCAGAAAGCTTACCAGGGGAGAGGCCTGCTCAATAATCTCACCGGAGAATTTCGCTCCGGATTCATAAAGCCGCTGCGTCAGATCGGGATCGTTCACCATACCGGTTTTATAGATAGCCGTTTCATCCCTATCGGTAAATAAAATCTGATTCTCCTGCGCCTGAATCTCCACCTGGCCGATTTGTTTTTCCTCGGTCATGGAAATAAACGTTCCATAGTCCACTTCCCGGATCTGCCTTTCCGCAATCCAGGGCATAGCCAGAAAATTAAACAGGAGCAGGATCAGAATTACAATCGCGTAATAATAAATCAATGGCTTTTTAGGCCGTTTTACTTCGTTCATCATGCTGTTCCTCCTCTGATTCTTCATATTGTTTTATGGTAACAGTTTTTCTCTGCCCGTTCCATTGTCAGTTTTTCCCCGCTGTATGGACAAAATTCCTGAAATGTAAAAAAC
>DVOS01000017.1 GCA_018713435.1 Candidatus Merdiplasma excrementigallinarum | reverse complement strand
CTCCTCGGGGTCTGTAAAGTGATCGATAATCCCCGCCGGATTGGACTGCCCCTTCTCCAGCTGTTCCAGAAGCAGGCCGGCTACCTGACGGTAAAAGCCCTCCTCAAAGTCATCCGCCGTCAGATAGGGTTTTACGGCTTCATAAAAATTTCTGTTCTCCGCAAGCCATGTCAGCAGCATTCCCTGGGATTTGTGAAGTCCTTCTTCCTTCCGGGGATTTTTCCTCCCGGAAGCCGCTTCCGGCCTGGCGGGCGCAGTCTGTCCCTGCATCAGGCACCCCAGCACCATTTTGCGCAGCCCTTCAAAGCTGGTATGATACCGGTCCGCCACCGCCTCAATATAATTTTCCCGCTCCACCTCCAGTTCAAACCCGGAGATCTTTCTGGCCGCCTCCCTGAAAAACCGGGTCTTCGCTTCCGGATCCTTCATGTCATACTGCTTCTCCAGAATGGAAATCTCAAAAAGAAAGCTGTTCTGGGCCTGCATCAGCCTCTCCTCAAAGGCTTCCGTTCCCCGGTTTTTGATAAACTCATCCGGGTCTTTATAAGGCTTCAGATCCAGAACCCGGGCCGTCAGCCCCGCCTCTCGCATCAGCGGGATCGCCCGCAGAGCCGCCTTTACGCCGGCCTCATCGCTGTCATAGCTTAAAATCACCTGGTCTGTGTACCGTTTCAGAAGGGAGGCGTGCTGGCTTGTGAGCGCTGTCCCCAGAGAAGCCACCGCGTTGGTAAAGCCGGCCTGGTGCATGGAAATCACATCCATATAGCCCTCGCAGACAATCAGATATTTTTTCCGGGATGTGCGGGCCACGTTCAGGCCGTACAGGTTCCGGCTCTTGTCAAACACCTTTGTCTCAGGCGAGTTCAGATACTTGGGCTTGGCGTCCCCCATCACCCGGCCTCCGAAACCGATGATCCGGTTGTTTACATCCATAATGGGAAACATGACCCGGTTCCAGAACTTGTCATACATCCCCCGCTTCTCATCCACATTCATCAGGCCGGACTGGCGCAGCAGCTCATCCGACACTCCCTTCTGTTTCAGGTGGCGGTAGAGCCCGTCGCTCCCTCTGCCGGCATAGCCCAGCCCGAAGCTGCGCATAATCTCCGGGGAAAGCCCCCTCTTCTGCAGGTACTCCATTCCCTGCTTTCCTGCCGGAGAGCGGAGCTGATAATAATAGTAGGTCCCCGCCATCTTGTTTACTTCCAGGATCGACTCCCGCAGATCATGCTGCCGTTTCGCCTCCGGCGAGTAGTCCTGTTCGGGAAGCTTCACTCCCGCCCGGTCCGCCAGGAATTTCAGGGCCTCCGGGAACGTGAAATTTTCATATTCCATAATGAAGGTGATCACATTTCCGCCCGCTCCGCAGCCGAAACAGTAATACATCTGCTTGGACGGGCTGACGGAGAAAGAGGGGGATTTCTCATTGTGGAAAGGACACAGGCCAAAGTAGGAACTCCCTTTTCTCTGAAGCTTCACATAGCCGGATATCACATCCACAATATCGTTTCTCGACCGTACCTCCTCCACCACATCCTCCGGATAGTACATATCTCCATCTCCTTGTCACACAATTTATATCTGCCACGATTTGGGCACAAACAGCTCCGTAAATTTCTGAACGGAATACTGGTCCGTCATGCCGGATATGTAATCGCAGACCACCCGCTCCCGCTGTTCTCCCTTCTCTTCAATGAGGAGCCTGTACTCCTCCGGCATCTCCTCTACATGTCTCTCATAATACTCATACAGCGTCTGGATCAGGCCCATGGCCCGCCCTTCCTCATGCTTTGCCACCGGATTGTAATAGACGTTCTCAAACATAAACCTCCGAAGGGCCTGCATGGTAGTTTCCATATGGGGAGACATGACTATATCGTTCGTCCCCAGGCTGTTTCGGATCACGTCATGGATCAGCGTATTCAGCCGTTCCCTGGTAGAATACCCCATCACCTTCCGAAACTCCAGGGGAATATCCTCTTCCTTCAGGATGCCGGCCCGCTCCGCGTCATCTATATCATGGTTGATGTAGGCGATCTTATCGCAGTAGCGGACAATCTTTCCCTCCAGGGTATGGGGCGTTCCGCTGGTTCTGTGGTTGCGGATGCCGTCCCGCACTTCCCAGGTCAGATTCAGCCCCTGTCCCTTTTTTTCCAGCAGTTCCACCACCCGTACGCTCTGCTCATAGTGGGCGAACCCGCAGGGGCACACCTGATCCAGTGCCCTCTCTCCGGAGTGGCCGAAGGGCGTATGGCCCAGGTCATGGCCCAGGGCTATGGCGTCCACCAGGTCATCGTTAAGCCGCAGGGCCTTGGCAATGGTTCTTCCCAGCTGGGATACCTCCAGCGTATGGGTCAGCCGGGTCCGGTAATGGTCGCCCTGGGGGCTTAAAAAAACCTGGGTCTTATGCTTCAGGCGCCGGAAGGACTTGCTGTGAAGGATCCGGTCCCGGTCCCTCTGGTATGCCGTCCGGATATCACAGGGCGGTTCATACCGGTCTCTTCCCCTGCTTCTGCTGCTGAATGAGGCATGGGGACTGAAATAAGAAAATTCCCGCTCTTCCGCTTCCTCTCTGATCGTCATTGCGCACCCCTCCTTTGCCCAAACGGAACTTTTTCGCATTATGAGCACATTTTAGCATAAAATCAGATTTCTGTCATTACACTGCTCCCATAACTTTTTATCAGCGCTTTTTTCCCTTTCACTTCCAGGATGACGGCGCCCGCCCGATCCGTCCGGTACACATGCGCCCCCGCCGCATCGAGCCGTTCCAGAACCTGGGGCGACGGATGGCCGTACCGGTTATTCTCCCCGCAGGAGATCACGGCTGCCTCAGGCTTTACTTTTTCGAGAAATTCCGCCGAAGTTCCGTTTTTCGATCCGTGATGGCCTACTTTCAGCAGATCCGCCTCCAGAAGCGCCTCCCCCTGTTCCTTCAGCAGTTCCTTCTCCCCCTCCCCTTCCAGATCCCCGGTAAAGAGCGCTCTAATGCCGGCGCACTCCAGCATAAGGACCATGGAATCCTCATTGGCATCCCCGGAGCCGCTCTTTTTTCCGGGATGCAGACAGGTCAGTTTCACGGATCCCCCGGACAGAATTTGGCCCCGGGAGATCGTGTCCACCGGAATAGAGTGCCTTCCGGCCAGGTCCGCAATCTGCTCAAGCTGCTCCTGTTCCCCTTCCAGATCAGGAAGAAACAGACGCCTGACCGTTATGCCCACAGCCCGTTTTCCCAGAAAGTCCGTCTCGTATTCCTCCAGCATTTCCCGCACCCCGTTTATATGGTCCGCGTCTCCATGGGAGAGAAACACCGCGTCCAGGTCGGAAACGCCGTAGTATTTTAACGCCCCTTCCATCCTGTACTGCCACACTCCCTTTAGCGAGCTGCTGCCCCCGTCGATCAGGCAGGAAAAATTCCCCGCCTGCACCAGGGCGCAGTCTCCCTGGCCCACATCCAGATACACAATCCTGAGCCGGGGCTCCTGCCGGAAAAACATCAGGCAGAACGCGCCGGCCAGCACGCCGATCCCCGCTGCCCGAAAGGTCCCGGGCCGTTTCTTTTTTCTTCCCTTTTTCCCTTTTACGCCGGCCCCGCCCTTCATCACCAGCAGCCACAGAAGGGCCAGAAGCAGGTAAAACAGACCGATCTGTACTGCTTTGGGCCTGCCGGTCACCATCACCGCCCCCGGCAGCTTTCGCTCCAGCCGGCACAGCAGTTCAAACAGCTCCAGCAGATAATGGCAGGGGGCGGCGGCCAGCGTCCCCAGGGGAATGGAGATGCAGCCCAGAAGGCTTCCCAGCAGCCCCGATACCATCAGCAGGGACATGCAGGGGATCACCGCCAGATTGACGAGCACCGAGTAGGGGGTAAACTGGTAAAAAAAGTACATCACCACCGGCAGCGTTCCGATGGTAACCGCGGCGGAAGAACACAGGGAATCCCCCAGCTTCCCCCGCAGAGGAAACAGCCTTTTTAAAACCGGCACCAGAAGCTGCAGCGACAATACGCACCCGAAGGAGAGAAGAAAGCTTCCGTCCTTTCTGTAGTCGGGCGACGCCAGCAGAACCAGAATGGCCGCCAGGGACAGGGAGGTGAGGCCGTCATTGGTCCGCCCCAGAATCTGGCTGCCCACCCAGAGCCCAAACATCAGGCAGGCCCTCTGGGCGGATACGCTCATTCCCGTCATCTGGCAGAAGGAAAAAATCAGCGCCAGAGAGAGGATGCCCGACGTCAGAAAAGACAGCCTGCTTTTTCGCAGCAGCCGGTACAGCCCCCTTCCCAGCAGCGTAATGTGCAGAGAGGAGATGGCCAGCACATGGGCGATACCGCCCTCCTGATAGATCGTCTTGATTTCCTCCGGCAGCCCGGACCGGTCCCCCAGGGTAATGGCGCTTATGGTTCCCGCCTGCTCTTCCCCCAGCACCTGCCAGTAGGAATCCTGCAGTTTTTCCCGGATTGCCGCCAGAAACCCGGTGAAGTTTTTTCCCTCCTCCAGCTGCTTTTCTATCACGCCGTCCTGAAGAATCAGCAGAATTTTTCTGGGCAGATAGTAGGAGGCAGCGTCAAACTGTCCCGGATTTCCCGCCCTGCCCGGAAGAGACAGTTCTCCTTCCAGCAAAATCCGGCTTCCCACCGAGGCCGTCTGCCCTTCCTTTAAATAGACGATCATCTGATAGGACCCGCTGTCGTTCTGACTGTATATACCTGTTTGAATACCTGGATTTTTAAAAGAATTTGTTTCAGAAATCTGATTCGAATGTAAATGACTTGATTTAAGACTGAAATGATCAAGATAGAGCCGTATTCCACCGGAAACCGGTTCCCTGGCTTTCACTCTCCCCGCGGCCTTTACGCGCCCGGGAAACGTATCCTTTCCGGAAAACCCGGAAATTCCCAGGGGGCTAACGCCCCCCGGCTTCAGAAAGCCTGCCAGAGTCAGCAGCGCCAGAAGAAACAGGGCCCCCATACACACCGGGCGTTTTCTCATAGGCTGCTTCCCCTCAGCAGAGCCGGGTCCACGCCCGGCAGTCCGCTCTGATCGGCTGTTGTAGTTCCCGTGGTTTCCTCCTCACGGGCGGTTTCCGGCTGAACCTGCTCGGGCTGCACCTGTTCCGGCTGGTTTTCAGCAGCGGGAGCGGCTGTCTCCGTCTCTTCCCCTTCCGGGTTCAGATAGATCTCTGTGAGAGGTTCCGTCTCCCGGCCTTCCGCTTCTATCACATCCGCGTTTCGCACAAAAACCTGGTCCAGATTGACCTGATCCCGGAAGCGCACATTGGACTCGCCGTCTATGGCGAACCGGACGCCCTCCACATCGCAGGCGTCACAGATGGCGTTCACAAAGGCATACAGGCAGATCTCCGGATCCGCGGTGCATCCCGTCGGCACCTGATTGAAGCTGCTGCCCAGATCAATTTCGCAGATGCCTCTGGAAATGTCGACGCTGTTGATCGTGACCGAAGGATCCGCCACCGGCTGCAGATTGTCATTGGCCGGCCCCCGGATAATCTGTTCTACAATCAGCTCCTCTGTAATCAGGTTGCTGGAATAGAACACATTTCTGGTCTCCCGGCTCACCATGTCTCCCGCCTGGTTGGCAAAATACAGATTCAGCGTCACATAATGGTAGGAATTAATGCCCTCTCCCCTGGAATCTATAAACGTATTCTTATCCATGGCCGGCACCTCATAGCCGTCGTCGTCGGTAAGAGGCTGTCCGTCCACCGTAAAGCGCACCCGCATGACGCCCGGCAGCTGTACCAGGGTTTTTACAAGCCCGGCCTGCAGAAGCACCTCCTGCACATTGGAAATGCCCAGGTAGGCTCCGTTAAAGTCCACCTGTATCTCATCAATGCCCATGGTGCACTGATTGATCTCCACCCCGTCCGGCATGGCGCTGTCCACCTCAATATCCATGGGCGTCTGAAACTGTTCCAGCAGCTCCGTCATAATACCGTCAAAACTGTCTGACTGGGGCGTATAGCTTCTCTCCTCCAGCCTGGTTCCCTCCAGGTTGGTATAATAGATTATATACTGCTCTCCGTCTGTCTCGCCGCTCTCACCCGTAAATCTGCCGCATCCGCACAGGCACAGCAGAACCGCCGCGGCAAGCAGCGCTCTCCATCTTTTTTTACCCGCCATATCCATTCTCCCCTACGGCACATACTTAAGCGGGATCCGAACCGTAAACGTGGTTCCCTCCCCTTCCTTGCTGTAAACCCGGACGGCTCCGTGGTGCATCAGCACAGCGCTCCGGGTAATGGCAAGTCCCAGGCCGGTTCCTCCGATTTCCCGGGAATGGGACTTGTCCACCCGGTAAAACCGTTCAAAAATGTGTTCCTGATCCTCCTGGGGAATACCGATGCCGGAATCCTCCACTTTTACATAGAAAAAGTTATTATCCACGTTCAGAGACACATGCACCCATCCGTTTTCCCGGTTGTACTTGATTCCGTTCTCCACCAGGTTTGACAGGGCCAGCGTCAGCTTTGTCTCATCCACCTGGGCGATAATGGGCTTAAAGCTCTCCAGCACCAGCTCCACATTGCTCTTTGCGGCGATGGGACGCAGGCGCTTCAGAATCAGCTCAATCAGGTCGTTGATGTTGGTCTCTTTGATATTGATATCCGATGACTTTTTATCCATCTTCACCAGGGAGAGCAGATCCGTGATAATCTTGTTCTCCCGGTCTATCTCCTCCGCAATATCCGTCATAAATTCCCGGTACAGTTCGTTGGGCACTTCCCCCTGCTCCGCCTGCGCCACCAAAGAATCCGCCAGCACCTTCATGGAGGTAAGGGGCGTCTTCAGTTCATGGGACACGTTGGAGACAAATTCCTGGCGGGAATCCTCCTGCACCTTCATCCGCTTCAGCATCCGGTTATAGGCTTCCGACAGCAGCTCCGTCTCCGTGTAGTCCGGAATGGAAATATCTTCCTCCATGAAGGTTCCCCGCATCTCCTCCAGAGAGGCGGTTACCTTGCCGAAAGGCTTTACCAGCAGACGGGCAGCATAAAAAGCCGCCGCCAGTACAATCAGCGTCAGCACAACCTGAAGCACAAACACGGTGGAGCCCAGCTCCGCCCTGCCTGTACGGATATCATTTGTGGGAACGCTGATGATCATAACTCCTTCCATCTCCAGCGTTACCCCGTCCCGCACCGGAACCGTCACTTCCAGGAATTCACTGTTGCTGCTGTAACTGTCCTCCTCATCCCCCTCAAAGCACCGCAGCACTTCCTCGGCGATAATCATCTTTCCCTCGTCAATGCTGTAGGTATCCTTGATAATGCGGAAATTGCTGTTGACAATTACCACCCGGCCCCTGTAGAGACTGCCCAGCTGGGACAGCTCCGTCTCAATCAGCTCCGACCCGCCCCCGTGCATATAGCCGGATTCGCACAGCTGATCCGCGATCATCTGGCACTGGCTGCGTATCTGGGCGGCTCTCTGTGAGATGGTCTGTTTTTCATAGTTTTCCAGTATGCCCTGCTTCAGAAGATTAAGCGGTATGAGGCCCACCAGAAGCAGTATCAGAAGCAGCCTCATCCGCAGGCTTTTGGCATATCTTCTCAGGACTTTCTTAATGTTGGAAATAGTAACCCACTCCCCACTTTGTATGCACATACTTCGGCTCGCTGGGATTCTCCTCGATCTTCTCCCTCAGACGCCGGATATGCACATCCACTGTTCTCACATCGCCGGGATATTCATACCCCCACACAATATTCAGAAGATTTTCTCTGCTGTACACTTTGTTGGGATTAAATACCAGAAGCTCCAGCAGGTCGAATTCTTTGGCAGTCAGATTAATCTCTCTGCCCGCGATGCTGACTCTGCGGCCTTCGCAGTCCAGCACCAGATCTCCCACTTCCACAACTTTCCCCTTTGCCTCGGGAGCCGCCTTCTGGGCTGTGCGGCGGATAATCGCCTTCAGCCTGGCCTTTACCTCCAGAATATTAAAAGGTTTTGTGATATAGTCATCCGCGCCGTACTCCAGGCCCATAATCTTGTCCATATCGTCCCCTTTGGCTGTAAGCATGACGATAGGCACATCCGAAAACTCCCGGATCTGCTGGCACACCTCCAGCCCGTCAATCTTGGGCAGCATCAGATCCAGCAGAATAATATCATACTGGTTCTCTCTGGCTTTCTGCACCGCCTCCTCGCCGTCGTAGGCACAGTCCACCTCCATGTCATCCTGCTCCAGACTGAACCGGATTCCTTTTACAATCAGTTTTTCGTCATCGACTACCAGAACTTTTTTTCCCATCTTTTAACTCCTTCAGACAGTAATCCTGTCCTTTATTTGCGAAAACACCGCTTCCTTGATGCCGCTGATGTTCATAATCTCCTCCGGGGAGGAAAAACCGCCGTTCTCCTCCCGGTAGGCAATCACCGCGTCCGCTTTTGCCTCACCGATGCCGGGCAGCGTCATCAGCTCCTCTCTGGTGGCAGTGTTCAGGTTAACCGGGCTTTCCCCCGCCTGCTCTGTCTGCGCGTCCTGCCCCTCCGGCAGCACGCTTCCCTCCTCCAGGCCTTCCTGTCTCATCTGATCTGTCTCCAGCCTGGTATAGATCCGGATCTTTCCTCCGTCCTGGAGGAACTGGGCCTGGTTGACCCACTCCTGATCCGCGTCGTCCCGAAATCCCCCGGCCGCCTCCACCGCCTGGTAAACTCTGGCGGAAGCAGACAGCTCATAGACGCCGGGACAGTTCACCGCTCCGCAGACATACACCGCGATGGAGGGTTCCGTCTCGATCCGGGGCTCAGTCTGAACCGTTTCAGACTGAGCCCCGGTTTCCGAAGCCTCTTCCATCTCCATAACCGTCAGCTGCGGTCCGGAAGAACATCCGGCAGGCAGCGCCGCCATGACAGCCAGCAGCAGACATCCCGCTGCCGCCATCCTTTTCCCATTCTGAAATCGCATAACCATATGTACGGTCTCCAAACCGCCGTTTCCCCCGTTATGCATCTATTTATTTTAACAAAACGGTCATACATATGCAATATTTTTTTCAATTTTCGCCGGCCCATCCGAAGGAACAGGTTACTGCCCGCTTCCAGCCCTTTAGCAGTCTCTCCCGTTTTTCCTTCTCCATAGAAGGCTCAAAGCTGCTCTCCAGAGACCAGATTTTCCGGATCTCTTCCCTGTCGTTCCAGTATCCCACAGCCAGGCCGGCCAGATAGGCGGCCCCCATGGCAGTGGTCTCGATACAGCCGGGCCGGCGCACGCCGGAGCCCAGGATATCCGCCTGGAACTGCATGAGAAAATCGTTGGCGCTGGCCCCTCCGTCCACTTTCAGCTCCTTCAGGGCAATCCCGGAATCCGCCTCCATGGCCGCAATCACATCCGCCGTCTGATAAGCCAGGGATTCCACGGTGGCCCGGATCAGGTGATCCCTTCCCACGCCTCTGGTAAGGCCCACGATAATGCCCCGGGCGTAAGGGTCCCAGTAGGGGGCGCCAAGGCCCGTGAAAGCGGGAACCACATATACGCCCCCGGTATCTTCCACCGCCCGGCAGCAGGCTTCTGACTGGGCCGCGTTTTCCAGGATCCGCAGCTCGTCCCGCAGCCACTGAATAGCAGCTCCCGCCACGAACACGCTGCCTTCCAGGGCATACTCCGCCTGCCCCTCCTGCGTGCCCGCCGTCAGGGTCGTCAGCAGGCCGTTTGCTGAGGCCACCGCCTCTTTTCCCGTATTCATCAGCAGAAAACAGCCTGTCCCGTATGTATTCTTGGCATCCCCCGGCTCAAAGCAGCACTGTCCGAAAAGGGCCGCCTGCTGGTCTCCCGCCGCTCCGGCGATGGGAATCCCGTCGCCGATAATGCAGCCCTGGGTTCTTCCGTATATAAAGCTGGAGGGCCTCACCGCGGGAAGCATTTCCTCCGGTATGTCAAACCGCTCCAGTATCTCCCGGTCCCACTGAAGTTTATGGATATCAAACAGCATGGTCCGGGAGGCATTGGTATAATCGGTCACATGGGCCTGTCCGCCGGTCAGGTTCCAGATCAGCCAGGTATCCACCGTTCCGAAGAGAAGTTCGCCCCTCCTGGCCCTCTCCCTGGAGCCATCCACATGGTCCAGAATCCACTTCAGCTTGGTAGCGGAAAAATAGGCGTCCGGAATCAGTCCTGTCTTTTCCAGCAGCACCCGGTCAAATCCCTCATTCTTCAGGCTGTCAATCATGGGCGCCGTCCGCCGGCACTGCCACACAATGGCATTGCACACCGGCCGTCCTGTCTCCTTCTCCCAGACGATAACGGTTTCCCGCTGGTTGGTAATACCGATGGCCGCAATATTTTCCGCCTTGGCGCCGATCCTTCCCATCGCCTCCGCCGCCACGCCGATCTGAGTGGACCAGATGTCCATGGGATCATGCTCCACCCATCCCGGCTGGGGGAAAATCTGCCGGAACTCTCTCTGGGCCAGGCTGCAGATCTTTCCCGACCGGTCAAATAAAATACATCTGGAGCTGGTGGTTCCCTGGTCCAGCGCCATCATATAATGTTTCATACCCGTTTCTCCTTATGTTTTTTCTTTACCTGTATTATACATGATTTTCTTCTGTTCTCCCAATGAATTTTCCAAAATCACAGCTTAAAAATCACAATGCCGGCGATGCTGACCGCCAGTCCCATCACCCGCCTCCACTCCAGGGGCTGTTTCTCCATGCCGAACAGGCCGAACAGCTCTATCAGATAGGCGCCGGCCAACTGGGCGATTACAATCAGCATGGCGGATCTGGCAGGCCCCAGGCTGTCCACGGAGTGTATCACCGTAACCGTAATCAGCGCTCCCAGCACGCCCCCCAGCAGCATATACCAGGGCCGCACCGAAAAAAGAGCGCCGAAACTGCTTCTGTCTTTGCAGGCCCAGGCCCCCAGGCAGACTGCCAGGGCTGTCAGCTGCACAAAGGCGGAAGAAACCCAAAGGCTGGTCTGCTTTGTCACCTGGGTGTTGAAAACGCCCTGTACGCTCATAAGAAGGCCCGAAAGTACCGCGACTAAAATTCCCCACATAAAAAACCACCTCGTTTCCGGATTACTAAAAAGTATATCCTGACGAAGTGGTTTTATGCGGCTGTGAAAAGCCGGATTCTTCAGAAGGATCTCTCCAGCTTGTCGATCATTTCATCCACATGCTCTTTTTCTATCACCAGAGGCGGCACAAAGCGCAGTACGTTATGCTCGGCGGACAGCACCACCAGCCCGTTCTCCAGGGCTTTGGAGACAATTTCGCCCACCGGCCTTCCCGCCGTCTCGATTCCCTGCATCAGCCCCATGCCCCGGCGCTGCGCCAGGAAATCGTATTTTTCCACCAGGCCGTCCAGCCGCTGTTCCAGATAAGGAGCCACCTCCTTTACATGGTCCAGGATCCCGTACTTTTCAAACAGGTCAAAGACAGCGGATACCGCCCGGCAGGCCAGGGGGTTTCCTCCGTAGGTGGTGCCGTGGTCTCCCGGCTTCAGGGAAGCGGCGGCCGTCTTTTCATTCAGCACAAAGGCTCCCACCGGGATACCGCAGCCCAGGGCCTTGGCGCAGGTCATAATATCCGGCTTTACCCCGTACTGCTGCCAGGCAAAATAAGTGCCGGTGCGGCCCATGCCGCACTGTATCTCGTCCAGAATCAGCAGAATGTCCCGGTCCCGACAAAGCGCCTCCACCCCTTTTAAAAACGCCGGATCGGCAGGGTAGATGCCTCCCTCTCCCTGCACCGTTTCCAGGATAATGGCGCAGGTGCGGTCCGTGATCTGTTCCTTTACGCTCTCCAGATCATTAAACACAGCAAATTTTACGCCCCCCATCAGAGGCCGGAAGGGATCCTGATAATGGGGGTTTCCCGTTACGGAAAGAGCGCCGATGCTCCTGCCGTGGAAAGACCCCTTCATGGCGATAATCTCATGGTCCGTTCTCCCGTCTTTCAGAAACGCATATTTCCTGGCTGCTTTCAGCGCCCCCTCTATCGCCTCGGCGCCGCTGTTGGCGAAAAATACCCGGCTCATGCCGCTGGCCGCTTTCAGCTTCCCGGCAGCCTCCGCCAGGGGCACATGGTAGAACAGATTGGAGGTATGAATGATTTTATCAATCTGCTCTTTCAAGGCCTCGTTGTACTCTTTTACTCCGTATCCCAGGGCAAACACCGCGATGCCGGCTCCAAAATCCAGATAGCGCTTCCCCTCCAGGTCCTCCAGGTAAACGCCCTGTCCTTTTTCAAATACCACCGGAAAGCGGTTGTAGGTGTGAAGCACCGCCGCTTCCGCATAATCCATACAGGTTTTACTGTTCCACATGATACCTTTCCTCCTCATCCCCGATAATAGCGGTTCCGATACCCCGGTTGGTGTAAAACTCCAGCAGAAGCGAATGTTCGATCCGGCCGTCCAGGATATGCACCCGGGATACGCCGGCCTGGATGGCGTCCACGCAGTTCTGGATCTTGGGAAGCATACCGCCTCCCACGTTTCCGCTCTTTAACAGTTCCAGGGCCTCCCCCGCCGTCATCTCGCTGATGAGGCTTCCCGGATCGGCAGGATCCCGGTATACTCCCTCAATGTCTGTCAGGAATACCAGCTTGGAGGCCTTCATGGCCGTGGCAATGGCGCAGGCCGCGTCATCCGCGTTGATATTGTAGGAATGATACTCGTCGTCGGAACCGATGGGGCAGATGACAGGGATAAAATCCTGATCCAGCAGACTGTTTAAAAGCTGGGGATTTACTTCCGTCACCTCCCCCACATAGCCGATATCCTGTCCGTCGGAAAATTTTCTCTGCACCCGCAGCACAGTTCCGTCCTTTCCGCTCAGTCCCACGGCTTTAAGTCCCACTTTTTCCATCATGGATACCAGCCCTTTATTCACCCGGTTTAACACCATCTCCGCCACTTCCATGGTTTCTTTATCCGTGACCCGCAGGCCGTTTACGAACCGGGTCTCCAGGCCGATCCGGTCCACCCACCTGGTAATCTCCTTGCCTCCGCCGTGTACGATAATCGGCCGAAAGCCCACCAGCTTCAGCAGCGCCACATCCCGGATCACGCTTTTTTTCAGTGCATGATCCACCATGGCGCTTCCGCCGTACTTCACCACAATGGTTTTCCCGTGAAAACGCTGGATATAGGGAAGGGCTTCAATCAGAACGTTGGCCTTCTCCAGCCATTTTGTCATCTCCGCTTTTTCCATACTGTGTCCTGTCTCCTTTTCAAATTCAAATCTTTCCCCCACTGCTTTTATCAGGAGCGGTAGTCCGCGTTGATATTCACATATTCATGGGTCAGGTCACATCCCCAGGCCGTAGCCTCAGCCTGTCCCATCTTTACGTCAATCAACGCCCGGATTTCCTTCTGGGAAAGAATCTCCGTAGCCTTCTCCTCGCTGTAGCCTGTAGCCACTCCGTTCTCGATAATCTTCAGCTTCCCGGCGCTGCTCTCAAAATACAGATCCACCCGCTCCGGGTCAAAGGAAGCGCCGGAATAGCCCATGGCGCAGAGGATCCTGCCCCAGTTGGCGTCGTGGCCGCAGATGGCGGTCTTTACCAGGCTGGAGGTGATCACCGACTTGCTTAAAGTCACCGCCTGCTCCTTTGACTGAGCCCCCACTACCTTTACCTCAAACAGGGCGCTGGCTCCCTCTCCGTCGGCCGCCATATGTTTCGCCAGCCAGGTGTTCACATAATGAAGGGCCTGACAGAACTTGCGGTAATCTTCATTTTCCTCCGTCATTTCCGGATTTCCCGCCAGGCCGTTGGCAAACAGCAGGCAGGTATCATTGGTGGAGGTGTCCCCGTCCACGGAAATCATATTGTAGGTGTCCTTTACGTCTTCGCCGAGAGCCTTCTGCAGCAGTTCCCGGGAGATGGCCGCATCCGTGGTGATAAACGCCAGCATGGTGCACATATTGGGGTGGATCATGCCGGAGCCTTTGCTCATGCCTCCCACCGTCACCGTCACGCCTCCCAGCTCAACCTGGACGGCCACCTCCTTTTTCACTGTATCCGTAGTCATAATAGCCTCTGCCGCCAGCGTTCCCGCGCCAAGGCTTTCGGACAGCATGGGAACCATGGTGTCGATTCCCTTCTTTATAAGTTCCATGGGAAGCTGCTGGCCGATCACGCCGGTGGAAGCCACCAGCACCTGCTCCCTGGGGATTCCCAGCCGTTCTCCCGCCGCTTTGGCCGTCTCCTCACAGCAGTCCATCCCTTCTTTTCCCGTGCAGGCATTGGCGATGCCGCTGTTCATCACCACCGCCCGGGCCATCCCTGCTCCATGCACAATCTCACTGTCCCACTTTACGGGAGCCGCCTTCACCACATTGGTGGTAAAAGTTCCGGCCACCCGGCAGGGAACCTGGCTGTAAAGCATGGCCATATCCTTTTTTCCTTTTTTAATGCCCGCCGCTATCCCGATGGCCTGATAGCCTGCGGCCGCGGTCACGCCGCCCTCTATTGTCTTCATACGATTCTCCTCCTGCCAAAATTCTGTACGCGCAGCGTTTACGGGAACAGGGGCACCAGCTGCAGCCCCGTCTGCTCCGGCAGCCCAAACAGCAGGTTCATATTCTGAACCGCCTGTCCGGCCGCTCCTTTTACCAGATTATCAATGGCACCCATGGCCACGATCCGGTTTGTCCTCTTGTCTGTCCGGAAACCAATATCCACAAAGTTGCTGCCCTCCACCCAGCGGGTTTCCGGACAGCCTCCCGCTCCCAGCAGGCGGATGAAATATTCCTTTCCGTAATGCTTTTCATACGCCTCCTGTACATCGGCTTCCTGTACCCCCGGCATCAGATCCGCGTAGGCGGTAGCCAGAATCCCCCGATTCATGGGCACCAGATGGGGCGTAAAATTCAGCGCAAGGGGTTCTCCCGCCGCATAGCCAAGCTGCTCCTCGATCTCCGGCGTATGCCGGTGGGTGGTCACCCCGTAGGCCTTCATGTTCTCATTCACCTCGCAGAACAGATTGGGAACCTTGGCTCCCCTTCCCGCTCCGGAGGTGCCGGACTTGGCGTCGATAATAATGGAATGGGGATTTACCAGCTTCTCTTTCACCAGAGGATAGAGGGTCAGAATGGAACAGGTGGTATAGCAGCCCGGGTTGGCCACCAGCCTGGCCCCTCTGATTTTCTCCCGGTTTATCTCGCACAGGCCGTACACAGCCTCTTCGATATACTGGGGGCTTTTATGGGTGATGCCGTACCACTGCTCATAAACCTTTACATCTTTGATTCGAAAATCCGCGCTCAGGTCGATGATTTTCGTACTGCTTAAAATCTTTTCATTCACCAGGGAAGCGCACAGCCCCTGGGGGGTGGCGGTAAAAATCACATCCGCCTCTTGGCAGAGAGAATCCATGTTCTCTTCCAGACATCTGTCATCCGCCAGCCTGAACATATTTTTATACACATCGCTGTATTTCTGATCAATGTAGCTTCTGGACCCGTACCACACAATCCGGGCGTCCGGATGCTGCAAAAGCAGCCTTACCAGCTCCTGCCCCGCATACCCTGTGGATCCTATAATACCGGCTTTTATCATCTTCACTCCCGCTTTCTGCTTTATGATACCTATGATCATACCTCACTTCATTTTATAAGTAAAGAGTTTTTTGATGTATAATTATACATAATTTTGGAATATTTACGCTTGCATTTCAGAATTATAACTAAAAAGCCATTTTATACTTGCATATTTATGATCAGTGCGGTATAGTAGTCCATGAGTACGGCAGGCGCCGCAAGAGCGTCTGTTTCCTATAAACAAAGATCGTTTCTGGAGGAATGTATGATGAAAGAAAAAGTTATTCTGGCCTATTCCGGCGGACTGGACACCACTACCCTGATTCCCTGGCTGAAGGAAACCTTCGGCTTTGACGTGATCTGCTGCTGCATTGACTGCGGGCAGGGAAATGAACTGGACGGCCTGGATGAGAGAGCCAAGCTCTCCGGCGCTTCCAAATTATATATTGAGAATATCGTGGACGAGTTCTGCGATGACTTTATCATGCCCTGCGTAAAAGCCAGCGCCGTCTACGAGCACAAATATCTGCTGGGCACTTCCATGGCCCGTCCCGCCATCGCCAAGAAGCTGGTGGAGATTGCCCGAAAGGAAGGAGCCACCACCATCTGCCACGGCGCCACCGGAAAGGGCAACGACCAGATCCGTTTTGAGCTTGGCATCAAGGCTCTGGCCCCCGACTTGAAGATCATTGCTCCCTGGCGTATGACCGACGTGTGGACCATGCAGTCCAGAGAGGATGAGATCGCCTACTGCAAAGCCCACGGCATCGACCTTCCCTTCGACCACAGCCACAGCTACAGCCGCGACCGGAACCTGTGGCACATCAGCCATGAAGGTCTGGAACTGGAGGATCCGGCCAACGAGCCCGACTTCGACAATATGCTGGTGCTGGGGGTAACCCCGGAGCACGCCCCGGATGAAGGGGAATATGTGACCATGACCTTTGAGGCGGGCATTCCCAAGTCCATCAACGGAAAAGAGATGAAGGTTTCTGAAATCATCACCGAGTTAAACCGCCTGGGCGGCAAGCACGGCATCGGCATCATAGATATCGTGGAAAACCGGGTGGTTGGCATGAAGAGCCGGGGCGTTTACGAGACTCCCGGCGGCACCATCCTGATGGAAGCCCACGACCAGCTGGAAGAGCTGATCCTGGACCGGGATACCATGGAAATGAAGAAAAAACTGGGCAGCCAGTTCGCCCAGATCGTCTATGAGGGAAAATGGTTCACGCCTCTGCGAGAGGCCATCCAGGCTTTCGTGGACGTAACTCAGCAGTATGTAACCGGCGAAGTGAAGTTCAAGCTGTACAAGGGCAACATCATCAAGGCAGGCACTACCTCCCCCTACAGCCTGTACAATGAGTCCCTGGCCTCCTTCACCACCGGCGACCTGTACGACCACCATGACGCCTCCGGCTTCATCACCCTGTTCGGCCTTCCCCTGAAGGTGCGGGCTATGAAGATGGCTGAGGCGGCAAAGAACAACGACAAATAAAGAAAAGCTTTAAAAAAGAGGAGACTGCAAAATAAGTACATTTGCAGCTTCCTCTTTTTTATTGCTGTACAAAAAAACCCGCGCCTGCGCTGCGGCGTGGGTTTATCTCCCCCTGTCAATCCTGGGGCAGGCTGTTCAGATAATCGTCAATAGCGGACGCATCGACTGTGTAGCTTTCTGTCACCGCTGTTGCAGTGGAAGAAGGATTGGTGATGTTCTGGTACAGGGATACGCCTGCCCATCCCACAATCGCTACCGCGAATACCGTCAGCACGATCTTGGTCAGAAGAAGCTCCATCTTCTGTTTTTTCATGATCTTGCTGCGGTTCTTCTTTTCCTCCTTATAGCGGTCAACCTTTGCCTGACTCATGTTATCGCTCCTTACATCAGGGACGGCGGCAAAGTCCGCCGCCGAATCCCGTTTTTTCTATCTATTAGTATACACGAAAACCGTCATATTTCAATCTTTTTTTCAAATCACCACAATAATCCCGCCGTCATTGGCGTACATGGTGCTGATTCCGGCGGTATCCACCACAAAAACATCTTTTACCCGCATCTTCTCAAGCAGGGCGTCCCGCACCATCAGGGCCCGATCCCGGCAGTTGCAGTGGGAAATCGCCAGAATCTTCTTTTCGGAATGTTCCACGGTCTGGGTAATATGATTCACCATCTTCATCAGCGCCTTGTTGATGCCTCTGGCCTGATCCAGCTGGGCGATATTTCCCTCCGGCGTGGAAACCATCACCGGTTTGATCTTCAGCGCGGAGGCCACCATGGCCTTCAGGTTGCTGAGCCGTCCGTTTTTGCGGAGGGTATCCAGATTTTCCAGCACAAACCAGGTCACCTGCCCGTCTATATACGCTTCTACCTGTTCCACCACTTCCTCAAAAGAAAGCCCTGCCTCCTCGCACTCCTGAATCTTCAGCGCGATCAGCGTCTCTCCGATGGAGGCGGAACGGGAATTAAACACATAAATTTTCTTCTCCGGATGCTCCTCCAGCAGAAGCTGCCTTCCCAGCTGGGCGCTGTTGTAGGAGCCGCTCAGCTCCGCGGAAAGGGTTACCGCGTACACATGATCCGCCCCGCAGTCATACGCTTCTTTATAAAATTCCGGGGAGGGGCATGCCGACTTGGGACAGTTGGGACTGTCCGCCGCCCTTTTGAGAAAATCGGCCTGGTCAAAGGTCTCATCGTCCACAAACTCATGTCCGTCCAGCTGCATCGTCAAGGGTGCGGAGATAAAGTGTCCGTCCTGTTTCATCTCTTCCGTCAGCTCACCACAGCTGTCCACCACAACGATATAACTCATAGCAAACCTCCTGATACTGTATATATCAAATATTCATAACCTAGTAATCAATACTACATTATGATAGCACACATGTTTCACCTTGAAAAGAGGGGAAAAAAAGTTTATACTCTTTTTATATCTGATTTCATTTTCCGGAGGTGCCCTTCTTGCAGTCTTTACTGATACCCGACGTAAAAGATTTTATGGGAAAACTGTTTGGCAGCGAGCTCTTCGACGCTTTTGCGGTGTCGGAAGCTTCCGTCTCCACCTTTACTTCCTTCCAGATAGACGGCTCCTTTCACCGGGATTATTACGGCGATCCTGCCGGCGCCGGGGAGGACTGCCCCGCCGCTCTGACCTGGAAGCTGCTGCGGCCCCATATATTTGAACTGATAAAAGGCAAATATGTGCCCCTGGGGTTAAAGCTGGTTTTCCGCCTGTCGGACCGCAACGTGGAGAAGCTGCTGGCGCAGGCCGGTATTCCCCTGCAGGCCGGGGATGTGGCAGGCCTGTTTCTGAATATTCTTTACGCAGAGGGAAAAATTTCCTGCACCACGGGAACCTCGCTGAAAATCTTCACTCTGGACAAATCTCTGGACCGGGCCTGGGACGAGATGGTCCGCCGGTATCTGCGCCAGTGCCAGATCCCGTTTCTTGAGCCATAGCTTTATTGTTAGCACTCATTTTTGTTGAGTGCTAATTTTTTCTTGACTTTTCCCACCCCCGGTATTACAATAATCCGGAAGGCCGCAAAAAGCAGGAAAACTGCGGCGGCTGCCCTTAAATACGCACATAAATCCCATGGTTTCAGGGGATTGAGAGAATACGATAAGGAGTGTTGTATATGACAAAAACTGGTAACCTTTCCATTAACAGCGAAAACATTTTTCCGATTATCAAAAAATGGCTGTACTCGGATCACGACATTTTTGTCCGTGAGGTCATCTCCAACGGCTGCGACGCCATCACAAAGCTGCACAAGCTGGAAGTGATGGGGGAATACGCCTATCCCGACGGCCATAAGGACAGTATCCAGGTTATCGTAAATCCGGAAGAAAAAACTCTGAAGTTCATCGATACCGGCCTGGGCATGACCGCCGACGAGGTGGAGGAATATATTACCCAGATCGCCTTTTCCGGCGCTACCGCTTTCCTGGAGAAGTACAAGGATAAGACCAACAAGGATGAGATCATCGGCCATTTCGGTCTGGGATTCTATTCCGTATTCATGGTTTCCGACAACGTGGAGATCGACACCCTCTCCTTCCAGAAGGACGC
Organism: Candidatus Merdiplasma excrementigallinarum; assembly: GCA_018713435.1. Classification (GTDB taxonomy): domain Bacteria; phylum Bacillota; class Clostridia; order Lachnospirales; family Lachnospiraceae; genus Merdiplasma; species Merdiplasma excrementigallinarum. Next base: position 1,870 of record DVOS01000017.1, on the reverse strand, counting down.
CTCCCCTGTTCACTGGGAATGTGACGGAAGCTCCGAATATACCATCGGAGACGGCACCAAAACCACTGTGGGAACGGAAATCACCCTGCACTTAAACGAGGAAAGCCTGGAATTTGCCAACGAGTACCGGATGCGGGAAGTGCTGGAGAAGTACTGCTCCTTCATGCCGGTGGAAATTTTCCTCTCCAAGGCGAACGCGCCCCAGGAGTACGAGACCATCGATGAATCTGAGCTGCGGGACGATGATGTGATTGTGGAGCGGATCCACGAGGACGCCAAAACCGAAGAAAAAGAGGATGAAAACGGCAACAAGGAGACGGTGGAAGTCTCTCCTGCCAGAGACAGGGTTAAAATCAACCGGCGTCCTGTCTCCATCAGCGATACCCATCCCCTGTGGACCAAACATCCCAATGACTGTACGGAGGAGGAATACAAAACCTTCTACCGGAAGGTATTCATGGATTACAAGGAGCCCCTGTTCTGGATCCACCTGAACATGGATTATCCTTTCAATCTGAAGGGAATCCTTTACTTCCCCAGAATCAACACGGAATATGATTCGATTGAGGGAACCATCAAGCTGTACAACAATCAGGTATTTATCGCCGACAATATTAAAGAGGTGATTCCGGAATATCTGATGCTGCTCAAGGGCGTCATCGACTGTCCGGATTTCCCGCTGAACGTATCCAGAAGCGCACTGCAGAACGATGGCTTTGTAAAGAAAATTTCCGACTACATCTCCAAGAAGGTGGCGGACAAGCTGTCCGGCATGTGCAAGACCGAGCGGGAAACCTATGAAAAATACTGGGACGACATCAGCCCCTTCCTGAAATACGGCTGCATTAAAGACCAGAAATTCAACGAGCGGATGATGGATTACATCCTGTATAAGGACATCAACGGCAAATACCAGACCCTGAAGGAACTGGTGCCGGAAAAGACGGAGGAACAGCCGGAGGATACCCAGGAGAAGGTGGACTTTGACGAATCCCAGGATGTGCCGGAGGAGACATCCGAAGCCGGCGATACGGCGGAAAACAAAGAAGAGGAAAAGAAGCAGACTACGGTCTACTACGTTACCGACGAGATCCAGCAGAGCCAGTACATCAATATGTTTAAGGATGCCGGCCTGAACGCCGTAATTCTGCGCCACAATATTGACACCGCTTTCATCACCCATGTGGAGCGCCAGCGGGAGGATGTGAAGTTCCAGCGCATCGACGCGGATGTAACGGATACCTTCAAAGAGGAAACCTCCGGAGAAGATCTGAAGGAAACCACAGACGCCCTGACGGAAGTATTCCACAAAGCCCTAAACAACGACAAACTTCAGGTGAAGGTGGAAAAACTGAAAAACGAAAACGTATCCTCTCTGATGATCCTCTCTGAGGAGAGCCGCCGGATGCAGGATATGATGAAAATGTACGGCATGGATGCCGCCATGTACGGCGGGGAGGAGACGCTGGTTCTCAACGCCAACAACAAACTGGTCTCCTACATTCTGGAGCATAAGGACGGGGAGCATGTTCCCATGATCTGCCAGCAGCTTTACGATCTGGCCATGCTGGCCCACAAGCCCTTAAATCCCGACGAGATGACCAAATTCATCGCCCGCAGCAATGAAATCATGATGATGCTGGCGAAGTAAAAATCGCAAAAAAACTACGGGGGTGCTGCAAAATCATGAATTTCATGATGTGAAGCAGCACCCTCGTTCTGCCATAAATGCGAGGAAAAGTTACAAAAAAGAGTACATATGCTTCCGGTACATCCAGGTGTACACATGTCCAAGACAGATGTTCCGCAGCAGGCGGATTATTCCGCTTGCTGCGGACAGATGTCGATAGGACAAGGTGAACACCGGATG
>DVOS01000016.1 GCA_018713435.1 Candidatus Merdiplasma excrementigallinarum | reverse complement strand
GGTCTCCCACAGTAATGCCTATTTTATATCCGCCTTCCTCTTCTGCAAATGCAACTGCAGAACAACCGATAATCATAATTGATGCAAGTGCCAAAGTTAACATTTTTTTCTTCATATCGTTCACCCTCCATTTGTTTTTATTAAAGTTGTTTTTGAAACATTGATTAATCATGCCGATGTTCTGCAAATAACTTTAATAAATGTTTTTTATAAAAGTACGAATTAATTGTAGCAGATTTTGTTTGTTATATCAATTGACAATTGTCATAGTTATTTCTATACATTTTTATTCAAAATATACAATCCTTCACTTTTTTATTGCTAAAAAATATCACATTATTTATAATGATTATTAATGATTTACATTTTTTATATGCAGGAGCACAAAATCATAATGAAAAAAAATGCGCTGACAACAGCTGAAATACGTCTGTATAATAAAAGCCAAATTTATAAAGCCATTTATCAAAATAAACAAATTTCCAAACAAGGAATTAGTCATATGCTTCAGTTGAGCCTTCCCACAGTCAGCCAAAATTTGTCTGAGCTTCAAGCAGAGGACTTAATCGAAATCTGCGGAGTATCTGAATCTACCGGTGGAAGAAAGCCTCAGCTTTTTCGTTGTATTGCAGATGCCCGTATTGCCTTTGGGGTCTCTATCTTAAAAAATGCTATGCAGATTGTTTCTGTAGATTTAAATGGGACTACGCTTTTTAAAGAGCAGCATAATCTTCTTTTTGAAAATACACCTTCCTATTTTGAAAAAATCTGCAGGATAATACAAGATTTCATATCTTACTGTAACTATGATTCTGACCGCATTCTGGGAATCGGTATCGCTATGCAGGGCCTTGTTTCTCGCAGCGGTGATCGGATTATTTTTGGAAAAATTTTAAACAATTCAGATGTGATTTTGGACCATTTTACTCAATATCTGGACTACCCTTGCATACTGCTCCACGACGCAGAGACAGCCGCTGCTTATGAATTATGGAAACAACCGAATATTCATGACGCGGCTTTTATACTATTAAATCGAAATCTGGGTGGATCTCTTATTTTAAATGGTACTATTCACACCGGTTCCGTTCTTACTAGCGGAATTTTTGAACATATGTGCCTATTTCCTCATGGAAAGCTATGCTATTGCGGACAGCATGGCTGTCTGGAAGCTTATTGTTCTGCTGATAGTCTGATTATGGAAGCCGGAATGTCTTTAGACGCTTTCTTCATTGCTGTTCGAGCTGGATCTGTGCGTGAAGGTAAGATTTGGGATACATATTTACACCATTTAGCTCTGGCGATTAACAATATTTTGATGGTAGTAAACTGTGACATTATATTGGGAGGGCTCCTTAGCCTGTATATTCAACCCGCAGATATTGAAACTTTAAGAAAATACGTATTAGAAAAATCCGCTTTTGACTTTTTTAATTCATATTTAATGAGCAAAAGCACTACAAATGCCTATGCTGAAGCGACTGGGGCAGCGCTTCACTACATCAAACTTTTTTTAGACCAAGTATAACTTAACTAGAATATCAAAAATCATAACACAAAAAAGAGGGGCGCAAAATCATGAAATACTATGATAAAGCGCCCTCTCTTTATAATTATAAAAGATGCCGCAAAAGAGCCGCCTCCTGCGCATTTGAATGTGCAGGAAGCAGCAATATCTTTTGCGGCACTCTCTCAAATTATTTTATTTGAAAGGATTCTCGGTTCTGTAGGGAACGCTGGCCGGATGGTTGTATCCGATCTCATCCGGGCAAACGCCGATAAGTTTGAATACCTCAAACAGGGCTTTGCCGTGATGGCCGAAGGCCACAGCGCCGTGATGGGGGTAGTTGCCCTCGATCAGCACATGACGGTAGAAACGTCCCATCTCCGGAATAGCGAATACGCCGATGCCTCCGAAGGACTTGGTGGCAACCGGAAGAACCTCGCCCTCAGCCACATAAGCGCGCAGGATGCAGTCTGCGGTGCTCTGCAGGCGGTAGAAGGTGATGTCGCCGGGAACGATATCTCCCTCCAGAGTTCCGTTGGTCACTTCCACCGGAAGGCTTCTGGCCATGATCTTCTGGTACTTCATGGTGCAGCTGCTGAGCTTGGAGCTGCAGGTATTGCCGCAGTGGAAGCCCATGAAGGTATCTTTGTGGGTGTAGTTGAATTTGCCCTTGATGGCTTCCTCATACATATCATCCGGTACAGAGTTATTGATATCCAGCAGCGTTACGGCATCGTTGCTGACACAGGTTCCGATGAACTCGCTCACTGCGCCGTAGATATCAACCTCGCAGGATACAGGGATGCCCCGGCCGGTGAGACGGCTGTTCACATAGCAGGGAACGAAACCGAACTGGGTCTGGAATGCGGGCCAGCATTTTCCGGCGATACATACGTACTCTCTGTATCCCTTGTGAGCCTCTACCCAATCCAGAAGAGTCAGCTCGTACTGAGCCAGTTTCTCCAGAACTTCCGGCTTCTTGTTGCCCTCGCCCAGCTCTGCTTCCATATCCTTCACTACCTCAGGAATACGGGCATCGCCGGCATGGTTGTTGAATGCCTCGAACAGATCCAGCTCGGAGTTCTCCTCGATCTCAATACCCAGGTTGTACAGCTGCTTGATGGGAGCGTTGCAGGCCAGGAAGTTGAGAGGACGGGGACCGAAGCTGATCACTTTCAGTTTGGAAAGTCCTACTACCGCGCGGGCAATGGGAACAAACTCATGGATCATGTCTGCGCACTCGGCAGCGGTTCCAACCGGATACTCCGGAATATAAGCGTGGATGTTGCGCAGCTTCAGGTTGTAGCTGGCATTGAGCATACCGCAGTACGCGTCGCCGCGGCCGTCACTTAAGTCGTTCTGGCTCTCCTCTGCCGCTGCCACGAACATCTTGGGTCCGTCAAAATGTTTTGCCAGCAGAGTCTCGGAAATCTCCGGTCCGAAGTTTCCAAGGTAAACAACCAGCGCGTTGCAGCCTGCTTTCTTTACATCCTCAAGAGCCTGAACCATGTGGATCTCGCTCTCAACGATGCAGACGGGACATTCATAAATGTCATCCGCGTCATATTTTGCCTTGTAGGCGTCCACCAGCGCTTTCCGTCTGTTTACGGAAAGGGACTCGGGGAAGCAGTCTCTGCTGACAGCTACAATACCGACTTTTACTTTGGGAATGTTAATCATTTCTATCATCCTCCTGTTTTTTATTGTGGCGCCTCCCGCAGGAGGGGCCGTTCTAACACATAAACAGTGATTGCTCACTGCCGGTTACAGATTAAATTTACTCAACGGTCAGGTTCTCGCCCACAAGACCCATGGGGCTTCCCTCCGGCAGTCCGCCTTCCGGATGGCCCAGCAGCCATTTGTTCTTGGCGGTCAGATGGCCGTCCTCGCCTCCCTGATGGGGATGGTCCAGATCCAGGTTTGTTCCCTTGGGCAGAACGATGGTCACTCTAAAGCCCGCGTCTCCCAGGTTGGCCGGAGCATAGTGCAGGGTGGTGGCATACACTTCCACGGCTGTTCCCTTGGGAAGCAGGAACGCCTCCGCCTTGGAAGTATCGTAGGTGTAATCCTCCGTGATATCCTGCTGGGCTCCCAGTATCAGAACCGCGTCCATGGCCGCCACATTGATCTCGGAGCAGCGGTGATACTCGAACGCGTTCAGCTTCTTGTTGTGGCCGTTGCAGTAGCCCACCTGGATGGGCAGCTCGCCGTAAATCTTGTTCTGCAGCTCCTCAAAAACGGGGAGCGCTTCCAGTTCCGGCACAGAGGGCACATAGGCCACATCATCGGGAAGGGGAGTCGCCTCCATCATCTTCTCCACCAGTCCGGAAAAATCCACATCCTTGATGATCCGCCCGTATTTTTTAAAAGCGGGATCCGTAATCTTTTTAATTTCCATATGTAAAACCTCCTTGTCCCTATTATACACTTTTTTTGAAAAATAGGGGAATTTTTTTAGCTGATCTGAGGGAACAGCGCCTTCACAGTGGGGTAAATCTTTCTGAACTGCTCATACCGGGCATTGTATTTCTCCACCAGCTCCGGATCCGGTTCCACCGTGTCCACAACCTTCACAATGCTTTTGGCAGCCGCCACCACATCCGGGTATTCGCCGCAGGCCACCGCAGCCAGCATGGCGCCGCCCATGGCGGGTCCTTCCTCACTCTCAATCACATCTACCTTGATGCCGAAAATATTGGCAATCATCTTCTTCCACAGAGGGCTCTTGGCGCCGCCGCCGCAGATCTTGGTCCGCTCGATCTTAATTCCCAGAGATTTTGCCACCTCAAAGGAATCCCTGAGAGCAAAGGCCACACCCTCCAGAACCGCCTGGGTCATGTCTGTCCTGGTGGTATCCATAGTCATGCCGATAAAGGTTCCTCTGGCCGCCGGGTCATTGTGAGGAGATCTCTCACCCATCAGGTAGGGCAGGAAGAACACGTGGTTCTCGCCCAGCTTCTGAATTTTTGCCTGCTCGCCGCTGTAATCACCGGTGCCGATGATCTCATCCATCCACCACTTGTTGCAGGAAGCCGCTGAGAGCATGCAGCCCATCAGGTGATAGTGGCCGTCCGCGTGAGCGAAGGAATGAAGGGCGTTGTTCTTGTCCACGCCGAACTTGTCGGAAGAAATAAAGAGGGTTCCGCTGGTTCCCAGGGAAAGGTTGCACATGCCGTCTCCCACCGTACCGGTTCCCACTGCCGCCGCCGCGTTGTCCCCGGCGCCCGCAGCTACCTTCACATGGTCGGAAATGCCAAGCTCTTTGGCGATCTCCGGCTTCACGCAGCCCACCGCCTCGTAGCTTTCATAAATCTTTGCCAGCTGCTCTTCCTTCACGGAGCAGATCTCCATCATCTCCTTGGACCAGCAGCGGTTCTTCACATCAAACAGCAGCATGCCGGAGGCGTCGGAAACATCCGTACAGAACGCTCCCGTAAGCCGGTAGGCCAGGTAGTCCTTGGGAAGCATAATCTTCTTAATCTTCGCAAAGTTTTCCGGCTCCTTGTTCTTTACCCACAGGATCTTGGGGGCGGTAAAACCGGCAAACGCGATGTTGGCTGTATATGCGGACAGCTTCTCTTTTCCGATCACCTGATTCAGATAATCCGTTTCCTCCGTGGTTCTTCCGTCGTTCCACAGGATAGCCGGACGGATCACCTGATCCTTGTCGTCCAGGATCACCAGGCCGTGCATCTGGCCGCCAAAGCTGATGCCTGCCACCTGGGATTTGTCGCAGTCGGCCAGCAGCTCCTTCAGCCCTGCCAGAGACTGCTCATACCAGTCCTCCGGATTCTGTTCTGACCAGCCCGGATGAGGGAAGTAAAGGGGATACTCTTTGGATACAATCTTCTGTATCTCACCCTTCTCATTCATCAGCAGCAGCTTCACTGCTGAAGTACCAAGATCAATACCTACATAAAGCATAGCGGACTCCTTTCTGTCAACTCACGATTGTGTTTCACAGCTGCTGTCATTTCTGAAACCAGACTGTGAAGCAGTCATTCACGTTCTCCGTGCCCGTGCACGTTTGTCTTTATCATATTGCAAACCGCCCCGGTTTTCAACCTTTTTATTTCTGTTTTCTTCACTTTGTGAAAACTGCTGATTTTAAGGCTTTTTCAGCCTGTGAAACGGACCCGTTTTTGTTACATTTGCCGGGATTGTGCACGGTAACATTTTCGTCATTGACTTGCCCCTTCCGGCGGGGTATCATGGTGCTACAGGAAGAGTGAAAGGAGGGTATCCCATATGGTGACCATGAAAGAGATTGCCGACCTGGCCAATGTCTCCCGGGGAACGGTAGACCGGGTGCTGAACAACCGGGGCTCCGTCAATCCTCAGACCGCCGAGAAGGTGCGTCAGATTGCCCGGACTCTGGGCTACAAACCCAACCGGGCCGGCATGGCGCTGGCCGCCCAGAAAAAAAAGCTGCGGATCGGCGTGGTTCTCTTCGGTCCGGAAAACCCGTTTTTCCAGCAGGTGCTGGAGGGGATCACCCGGAAAGCGGAGGAGCTGGCCGCCTATGACTGCACGGTGCTGATCCGGCGGGTCATTTTTGACGCGGGAGCCCAGCTTTCCGCCATAGACGAGCTGATGGATCTGGGCATCCACGGTCTGGTCATTACACCTTACAACGATCCCCTTATTATTGAAAAGATTAACCGGCTGCAGGAGCAGGGCATCCCTGTGATCACCTCCAACACGGATATCCAGGGAAGCAGCCGCCTGGCCTATGTGGGCAGCAATTATTATGAAGGAGGGCGCACCGCCGGCGGGCTGATGCGCCTGGTGACAGAGGGAAAGGCGAACCTGGGCATCATCACCGGCTCCTCCCAGGTGCTGTGCCATACGGAACGGATCGCGGGCTTTCTGGACGTGATCCGCAAAACAGCCCCTGATATTCAGCTTCTTACCGTGGCGAAAAACCATGACGATGAATTTGAAAGCTACGAGGTAACCAAACGGTTTCTGGAGGAGTATCCCCAGGCGGACGCCATCTTTTTTGCTGCCGCCGGGCTTCAGGGAGGATGCCGGGCCATTCTGAATACAGGCAGGCAGAATCATATGAAGGTCATCTGCTTTGACGCGGAAACCGCCGTCCCCTCCATGGTGGAATGCGGTCTTGTCTGCGCCTCCATCAGCCAGCAGCCCCGCAAGCAGGGCAGCCTGCCTCTGGAACTGCTCTTTGACTTTCTCACCACGGGAAACCCGCCGGAGCAGGATGTTTACTACGTGGACGCGGCCATTAAAATACGGGAAAATCTCTGAGAAAAGAAAGGATTTCTGCCATGACCCTTACCCAGCTTCGCTACGCCATTACCGTGGCCAACGCCCGCTCTCTGAACGAGGCGGCCCGCACCCTGTTTATCTCCCAGCCCAGTCTGTCCACCGCCATCCGGGAACTGGAGGAGGAAATCGGCGTGGAACTGTTCCGCCGTACCAACAGAGGGATTCTGGTGAACCCGGAAGGAGAAGAATTCCTGGGCTATGCCAGGCAGGTAGTGGAACAGTATGAACTGATGGAGGCCAAATATGTGTCCAAGGAGCAGCCCCGGAAACGGTTCAGCGTCTCCATGCAGCACTACACCTTCGCCGTCAACGCCTTCGTGGAGATGGTAAAGCAGTTTGGCATGGATGAGTACGAATTCGCGGTGTACGAAACCCGAACCTACGATATTATAGAAGATGTAAAAAATTTCAAGAGCGAAATCGGCATCCTCTATGTAAATGACTTTAACCGGAAGGTGCTGACCAAGCTTTTTCACCAGTCCAACCTGGAATTTCATGAGCTTCTCCAGTGCGGCGTTTACGTCTATATGTGGAAGGGCCATCCTCTGGCGGGGCGAAAGGAAATCGCCCTGGAGGAACTGGAGGATTACCCCTGCCTCTCCTTTGACCAGGGCAGCAACAACTCCTTCTATTTCGCGGAGGAAGTGCTGAGCACCTACGAATACAAGCGGCTGATCAAGGCCAGCGACCGGGCCACTTTTCTGAACCTGATGGTGGGATTAAACGGCTATACCCTCTGCTGCGGCCTGATCTGCGAAAAGCTCAACGGCAGCGACTACTGCGCTGTGCGGCTGAAATCCGACGAGCGGATGACCATCGGCTATCTGGTGCGGAAAGGAGCCGCCATCTCCCCTCTGGGGCAGCGCTATCTGGACGAGATCAAAAAATACGACAATATGGTAATTGACTGAAGCAGGACTGTGAAGCAGCTCAACTGGCTATAGTTTTTAGCTATAGCCAGTTGTATTTTTTTTGAATTAGCGTTATCCTGTCAATGGTGGTATAGTACCACTATCGCATGAAAGACGAGAGAAGAAAGGGACAGACATGTCTGAGATCGTAATTGAACACTTATCAAAAACCTTTACAACCAAAGACGGAACCGTGGAGGCGCTGAAGGATATCAGCCTTTCCATTGAGTCCGGAGATATTTTCGGCATTATCGGTATGTCCGGCGCCGGAAAAAGCACCCTGGTCCGGTGCATGAACTATCTGGAGGAGCCTTCCCAGGGTCGGGTCCTCATCAACGGAAAGGCCCTCAGCGACTTTTCCGAGCAGGAACTGCGGCTCCAGAGAAGAGACATCGGCATGATTTTCCAGAACTTTAACCTGCTGATGCAGAAGTCCGTACTGGAAAATGTATGCTTCCCCCTTTACATTCAGGGAAAGAAAAAGCCGGAAGCCCGCAAAAGGGCCAAGGAGCTGCTGGAAATCGTGGGACTGTCCGAGAAGGAAAAGGCCTACCCCGCCCAGCTCTCCGGAGGACAGAAACAGAGGGTGGCCATCGCCAGAGCCCTGGCCTCGGATCCCAAAATTCTGCTGTGCGACGAAGCCACCAGCGCCCTGGATCCCCAGACCACCTCATCCATCCTGGATCTTCTGAAGGATATTAACCGGCAGTTCCATATTACGATTGTCATCATCACCCATCAGATGTCCGTGGTCCGGAAAATCTGCAGCCATGTGGCCATCTTAAGCGGCGGCCAGGTGGCGGAGCAGGGGCTGGTTTCCGAGATTTTCAATAATCCCCGATCCGCTGCCGCAAAGGAGCTGATCTTAAAGGATACCGCCTCCGACATGCCGGAGAAAAAGGGGGATGGCGCTGCCCGCTCCAAGATCCGCAGCGGACAGATCATCCGTATCGTGTTTACGGAAAATTCCGCTTTTGAGCCGGTGATCGCCAACCTGGTGCTCACCTTCCGCGAACCGGTGAACATTCTCAAGGCGGACACCAAAAATGTAGGCGGCGTGGCCAAGGGGGAAATGATCCTGGAATTTGTAAAGGACAGCCCCAACGTGGAGGCCATGAAGCAGTATCTGACAGACCGGGGTCTGGCTGTAGGGGAGGTAATGGACGATGTGGAGCAGTGAAGTTATCAATATGATTATCGCCGGGATCGGAGAGACGCTGTACATGACCCTGGCATCTACCCTTCTGGGGTATGTGATCGGCCTGCCCATGGGCATTCTGCTGACCATTTCGGACAGGGACGGCCTAAATCCCAATCCTGTTCTCTATAAGATACTGGATGTGATCGCCAACATTGTGCGAAGCATTCCTTTCCTGATCCTGCTGATCCTGCTGATCCCCTTCACCCGGGCGGTGGTGGGAAAAAGCTACGGCCCCACGGCGGCTATCGTATCCCTGACCGTGGCGGCGGCCCCCTTTATCGCCAGAATGGTGGAATCCTCCCTGAAGGAGGTGGACCCGGGCGTCATTGAAGCAGCCCGTTCCATGGGAGCCGGGACCCTCACCATTATTTTCCGGGTTATCCTGGTGGAAGCCCGCACTTCCCTGATGATCAACGCCACCATTGCCATCGGCACCATCCTGGGCTATACAGCCATGGCGGGAACCCTGGGAGCCGGCGGACTGGGCGACATTGCCGTGCGGTACGGCTACCACCGCTGGCAGACGGACATTATGATTGTGACTGTGGTCCTGCTGGTGGTTCTGTTTCAGCTGTTCCAGACGGTGGGCATGGCCATTGCCAACCGTTTAGATAAAAGAAAGTAAACTAATTTAATGGAGGAAATGTATTATGAAAAAATTAACTGCTGCAATCATCACCGGCGCCCTGGCGCTGAATGTACTGGGCGTGACCGCCTTCGCTGAAGAGGATACCACCATCACGGTGGCCGCTTCCGCCACTCCCCACGCGGAGATTCTGGAGCAGGCTGTTCCCCTGATGGAGGAGAAAGGCTACACCCTGGAGGTAACGATTTTTGACGACTATATCATGCCCAACGAGGTAGTGGAGAGCGGCGAGTTCGACGCCAACTACTTCCAGCACATCCCCTATCTGGACAGCTTCAATGAGGAGAGAGGCACCCATCTGGTAAATGCCGGCGGCATCCACTATGAGCCCTTCGGCATCTATCCCGGAACCAAGGCAAGCCTGGACGAGATCGAGGAGGGAGATACCATCGCGGTTCCCAACGATACCACCAACGAAGCCAGAGCCCTGCTGCTTCTCCAGGACAACGGCATCATCACGCTGAAAGACGGCGTGGGCCTGGAAGCCACCGTCAATGATATTACGGAGAATCCCTACAACGTGGAGATCGTGGAGCTGGCCGCCGAGCAGGTAGCTCGGGTAGCCCAGGAAACCGCCTTCATCGTGCTGAACGGAAACTACGCCCTGCAGGCAGGCTATTCTGTAGCCAGCGACGCCATTGCCTATGAGACTTCTGATTCAGAAGCCGCCCAGACCTATGTAAACGTAATCGCGGTAAAGGAAGGCAACGAAAACCTGGATTCTATTAAAACCCTGGTAGAAGTGCTGAAATCTGATGAAATCAAAGACTTTATCAACACCACCTACGACGGAGCCGTGATCCCCTTCGAGGATGACGCTGCCGCCCAGGAAGCAGAAGCGGACACTGAGGCCGCCGAAACCGAGGCCGTGACGGAAGCTGCCACTGAGGCTGCGACAGAAGCCGCCGAATAAGACTGAAACAACATACTCTTTTTCTTAAATATAAGGGAATGCTGCAAAAAGGAGTAGATTTGCATCCGAGACATCCGGATGCAATAGGATCTTTTTGCAGCATTCCCTTTTTCGTTGACATCCCCAAATCCGGGTGGTATATTGATTCTGCTTTGATTGCGGAATACAAAGGAAAGGATTTTATATGCCATGCTTATCTTCAAACGTATCTACTGCCGGGTTTTCCAGTCGGCCTTCCGGCTGGCCATTCCCCTGCTCCCCTATCGCAAGCCGGAAATCATTGAGGGCTTCCAGGGACTGCTCCCGGTGCTGGAAGAAAAAAACATCTCCTCCATCCTGCTGGTGACGGACGCCGGCATCCGGAAAGCCGGGCTGACAGCGCCTCTGGAAAAGCTCCTGGCGGAAAACGGGGTGCGCTGCGCTGTCTATGACAAAACCACCGCCAATCCCACGGTTCCCAATGTGGAGGAGGCAAGAGAGCTGTATCTGCAGGAGGAATGCCAGGCCATCATCGCCCTGGGAGGCGGCTCCTCCATTGACTGCGCCAAGGCCTGCGGCGCCCGGATTGCCCGCCCCCGCAAGAGCCTGGATAAGATGAAGGGACTGCTGAAAATTCACAAAAAGCTGCCCACTCTCATTGCCATTCCCACCACAGCGGGCACCGGCAGCGAGACGACGCTGGCAGCGGTTATCACGGATCCCAAAAGCCATCATAAATATCCCATTAACGATTTCTGCCTGATCCCCCGGTACGCCCTGCTGGATCCCCAGATCACCTGCTCCCTGCCCCCCGCTCTCACCGCCTCCACGGGAATGGACGCCCTGACTCACGCAGTGGAAGCTTATATCGGCCGCTCCACCACAAAGCAGACCCGGGAGGACGCGCTGGAGGCTGTCTCTCTCATCTTTGAAAATCTGCAGACCGCCTTCCATGACGGCGCCGATCTGGAGGCCCGGAAAAATATGCTCCATGCGGCCTACCTGGCGGGAAGCGCCTTCACGGTTTCCTATGTGGGGTACGTCCACGCGGTGGCCCACTCCTTGGGAGGCCGTTACGGCACGCCCCACGGGCTGGCCAACGCGGTGCTGCTGCCCTATGTGCTGGAGGCCTACGGAAAAGCCGCCCACAGAAAGCTGCTGGATCTGGCCGTGGCCGCCGGCCTGTGTGATGAGACAGCCAGCCCGAAGGAGGGGGCTGCCCTTTTCATTCAGGCCATTAAGGATATGAAGCAGGAATTTGGACTGAAGGACTCCGCTATCCGGGTTTACGGCAAAGACGTGCCCCGTCTGGCCTACTTCGCGGCCCAGGAGGCCAATCCCCTTTATCCTGTTCCCCGTCTGTTCAGCCGCCGGGAACTGGAGCAGTTTTACCGTCCCTTTGTAAAGGAGGTCATTGACGCATGAACGAACAGGAAATCCGTCAGATCATAGAAAAGCAGCAGCAGTTTTTTGCCTCAGGCGCCACCCTTTCTGTGGAAGCCAGGCTTCAGGCCCTGAAAAAGCTGAAAGCTGCCATTATCAGCCAGGAAGACCAGATCCACGATGCCCTGCGGCAGGATCTGGGAAAGAGCGGTATGGAGAGCTATATGTGTGAGACCGGCATGGTGCTCTCCGAGCTCTCCCACATGATCCGGCACCTTCCCCGCTACGCCAGGGAGCGCCGGGTCCGGACTCCCCTGGCCCAGTACGTGTCCAGAAGCTACCGGAAGCCCTCTCCCTACGGCACGGTGCTGATCATGAGCCCCTGGAACTATCCCTTTATGCTGACCATCGATCCCCTGGTGGATGCCCTGGCTGCGGGAAATACGGCCCTGGTCAAGCCCAGCGCCTACTCTCCCGCCACCAGCCTGGTGATCCAGCAGCTTATCACCCAGTGCTTCCCCCAGGAGTATGTGGCGGTTGTACAGGGAGGCCGGGAGGAAAACCAGTTCCTTCTCTCCCAGAAGTTTGATTACATTTTCTTTACGGGAAGCCAGGCAGTGGGAAAAGAAGTGCTGCGCCGGGCAGCGGAGCATCTTACGCCCGTCACCCTGGAGTTGGGGGGAAAGAGCCCCTGCATCGTAGATAAAACCGCCAGCCTGAAGCTGGCGGCAAGACGAATCGTATTCGGAAAATATTTAAACTGCGGCCAGACCTGCGTGGCGCCGGACTATATTCTCTGCCATGAGAGCGTCCGGGAAGAGCTGATCCGCCAGATCACCGCCCAGATTAAGCTTCAGTTTGGGGAAAATCCCCTGGAGAATGAAAATTACGGCCATATCATCAACCAGAAACATTTTCACCGTATCCTGGGACTGATAGAAAAAGAAAAGGTGGTATGGGGCGGCCAGGCCGACCCTGATGCCCTGCGGATTGCCCCCACCGTCCTCTCCCCGATTTCCTGGGAGGATCCGGTGATGCAGGAGGAAATTTTCGGTCCTCTGCTTCCCATCCTCACCTTCCGGGATCTGGAAGAGGCGGTCAGTCTGATTGAGAGCCGGCCCCATCCCCTGGCTCTGTACCTGTTCTCCTCCGACAAAAAGGCCATCCGGTATGTGACCTCCCGATGCCGTTACGGCGGCGGCTGCGTCAACGATACTATCATCCACCTGGCCACCAGCCAGATGGGCTTCGGCGGTTTCGGCGAGAGCGGCATGGGGGCCTACCACGGAAAGATCGGCTTTGATACCTTTACCCACTATAAAAGCATGGTGGATAAAAAAACCTTCCTGGATCTTCCCATGCGCTACCAGCCCTATACGAAGCTGTATGAGAAGATGGTGCGGATGTTTCTGCGCTGAAAATTGAAAGGGAATGCTGCAAAAAGATTTCATTGCGTCCGGTACATCCGGTGTTCACCTTGTCCTGTCGACATCTGTCCGCAGCAATCGGAATATTCCGCCTGCTGCGGAACATCTGTCTCGGACATGTGTACACATGGATGTACCGGACGCAACTATACTCTTTTTTGCAGCATTCCCTTTAATTTAATGGAAAAAATCTTTCAGCAGCGCTCCGTCTGCAGATGCCCGGGCAGTGCGTCCCTGCTTTCTATGCCGGGCGGGAGGGCACTGCCTCCGCCAGGTTTTCATCTTCCGGGTCTTTCGCCGCTTCCTGGGAATGGTGGACGGAAATAGCCTGCAGCACCTTGGGCACAATGATGGGCAGGGCTCTGGGAATGTTTTCGATCAGGGCCCGCTGGTGGGTGCCGCCGTATTCTCCGTCCCTGGTCCAGGATACCGGCTCCTCCGAACAGAATTCCACTCTGGAGGTCTTGAAGGAAATGATAAACCGGTTCTTCTCCCCTGTGAGCAGGGCATTGATGATGCCGGGCCATTCAATAAAGTTGTCCGGCATCAGGATCAGCGTCACCTCAAACATGCCGTCGTTTAATGTCACGTCTTTTCCCGTAATTCCCTTAAATCCTCCCACAGAATTGGAGTTGGTGATCATGCCGTAAAGAAACTCCCCGCTTCCGCTCAGCTGGGCGCTCTCAAACCGCATCTTCCAGCTTTTCAGGCTGGAGAGGCTCTTGACCCCCTCCAGAATGTAGGCCAGATGGCCCAGCATATTCTTCCAGTCCTGGCTGGTCTTATAGGACACGTCCGTGAAGGCGCCGAAGGCCGCCACATAGACAAAATAATCCTGGTTCATCTTTCCCAGATCGCAGAGATACTCCACGCCCTCCGCCACGTTTCTGGCCGCCGCCCTCATGTTTTTGGGCAGACCCAGGCTGTTGGCAAAATCATTGGTGCTTCCCGCCGGAATGTAGCCAAGGGGTCTGGAAAATCCGCCCCGCTGCATTCCCGTCACCACTTCGTCCAGGGTACCGTCCCCGCCGCTGCACACAAGCAGGTCGTACCCCCGGCCTTCCTTTTCCACTATCCTGGCCGCATCCTGGGCTTCCCTGGTGGGACAGACCACAATCTGGTAATCATAGCTTGCCAGTTCCTCCAGAATGTGAGAGAGCTGGCTGCGGACCGCTCCTTTTCCGGCCCTTGGATTATAAATAAACAGCATCCGTTTCATACCATGATCTCCTGTTTTAAATTCCTCCCGATATAGAACCTATTCTATCACGCTGTTTTTGCTGATACAATACGGGAATTGAAACTTTTCAGGCTTCCGGTCTGCCGGCGCGGACGGCTCCCTCCAGAATCTTAAGTTCCTCCATGGCGATGCAGTGGGGAAAATGGTTTTCCCTGACAGCCCGGATACAGTCGTCATAGTCGATCCAGCGCACTTCCTCCACCTCTTCTTCCTGGAGATGAAATTCTTCCGGGTCTTTCCAGAGCAGATAAACCCGGCTCACCTGGCAATCCAGAAAAGGAGCCCCGTGAAAGCGCTCCTTTCTGAAAAACCTGCGCACACCGCAGTCTATCAGTTCTTCTTCCCGGGCGGTTACGCCCAGTTCCTCCTGCAGTTCCCGGATGGCGGAGGGAAGGTACTCCACCCCCGCCGGGATGTGGCCGCCGCTTGACATGTCAAAACAGCCCGGATGCGAATCTTTGTCACGGCTGCGCTTCTGCAGCAGCAGCTGGGGACGGCCCTCCCGGATCCGGGCCAGCCACACATGCGCCGTCCTGTGCCGGATCCCCTCTCTGTGGGCCGCGGACCGCTCCACCGTCTTTCCGGTGGGATTTCCCTCTTCATCTACAATATCCAGCCATTCTTCCATCATCGTTCTTCCTTCGGCTTCCAGTCTTTGTAGTTCTCATAGCGGTGTTCCCTGTGCTCGGTTTTGCTCCACAGCTCATCCGCGCAGGGCTTCCAGGTTTTCGCGTACTCTTCGCACTTGCCGCACAGATGCTCCACCGTCTCCGGGGACTCCAGATCCGTGGACTTCGCCCCGGTTTCATGCACCATCTGCTGCAGTATCTCAGGATTTTCCAGCATGGGGCAGGGACGCAGGTGGTTCTCATTGAAGGGCTGCCGGTCTCTGTAGGCCATAAACAGGGGCTGCCGCAGACATTCCAGCAGAGTATTTTCATGAATGTTGGCGCTGGAATAATGGATAAATACGCAGGGCTCCGCGTCTCCGTTGGCATTGATGTGGAAATAATTCCTGCCTCCTGCAATGCAGCCGCCCACAAACTCTCCGTCATTCTGGAAATCCATGGCAAAAATCTGTTTGCCGCCGGTAAAGCCCCGGATCTCCCGGACTCTGCGGTACATATATTCCCGCTGCTCTTTTGTGGGCATCAGCTCCGGCGCCGCGTTGTTGCCCACCGGCATCAGATGGAAGTACCAGGTAAACCGGCATCCCTTTTCAATAATCATATCCAGGAACTCATCGGAGGTCACCACCTCCACATTGTTTCTGGTATAACAGATGGAAGTGCCGAAGATCAGCCCGTACTCCTTCAGCAGGTCCATGGCGTGCATCACTCTGGCAAACACGCCCTCGCCCCGGCGCAGGTCGTTGACCTCCGAGAAGCCCTCCAGGCTCAGAGACAGGGACAGGTTCCCCACTCTCTGCATCTCTTCGCACAGTTTCTCATCCACCAGGGTTCCGTTTGTAAACGCGTGGAACTCGCAGTCATGGTGCTTCTCGCACAGCCGGATGATATCGGCTTTGCGCACCAGCGGCTCGCCGCCGGTAAACATATAGAAATAAATGCCCAGCTCTTTTCCCTGGGTCACAATGCTGTCCATGTCCTCAAAAGACAGATTCAGCTTATGGCCGTACTCCGCCGCCCAGCAGCCGGTGCAGTGCAGGTTGCAGGCGCTGGTGGGATCCATAAGGATCAGCCAGGGGATATTGCAGTTATATTTCTTTCTCATCTCCCGAATGGTCTTGGTCCCCCGGAAGGCCGCCTCATAGCCCAGATTCAGGGCCGTCATCTTCGCCACGTTGGGATGTACCTCATCCAGCAGACGGTTCACATACTGCATCCATTTCTGGTCAGGGTCCTGGATCATCTCCCGGATCTTGTCATAGGTTTCTTTCTGAAAGGTATCCCCCATATATTTCTGCGCCAGATCGGTCAGCTGCAGCAGACCCTTCTCCCGGTCTTTGTTTACGTGCTTTAATGCTGCCCCGATGGCAGTGCCGAAAGCCGCTCTTGCCGCCTTATGCGTTAATTCTCCCATTTTTCTTCCTCCTCATATTCTGCTTTTTTTGTTCAGTTTAGTCCCTTTTCCTCTCTTTTTCAAATGACACTTTTGGAAGAATGTAAAAAAGAGGATGCTGTCCTCGTAAAATGAACCGCATCCTCGTTTTTTTGCTGCCTATTCAAATCTGACAATTTCTCTCCGGAGCCTGCCTATAATCTTTTTCTCCAGTCTGGAAATATAGGACTGGGAGATCCCCAGCATATCCGCCACTTCCTTCTGGGTTTTTTCCTCCCCGTCCGCGCTGTTTAAGCCAAACCGCAGCTTTACAATAGTCTGTTCCCTTTTGGAAAGCTTGTTAATGGCCCGGTTCAGCACTTTATGCTCTGCCTCCGTCTCCATGTCCCGGTAAATCACGTCCTCATCCGTTCCCAGGATGTCGGACAGCAGAAGTTCGTTTCCGTCCCAGTCCACGTTCAGGGGCTCGTCTATGGAAACCTCCAGCCTGGTCTTGCTGTTCCGGCGCAGGTACATGAGAATCTCATTCTCAATGCACCGGGAGGCGTAGGTGGCCAGTTTAATATTTTTATCCGGCTTAAAGGTATTGATGGCCTTGATCAGTCCGATGGTTCCGATGGAAATCAGATCCTCCACCCCCACTCCCGTATTGTCAAATTTTTTTGCTATGTACACCACAAGCCTCAGATTGTGCTCGATCAGGGACGCCCTGGCTCTTCCGTCCCCCGCTCCCCCCAGCTTTTCAATCATTTCCGACTCCTGCTTCGCGTCCAGCGGCGGAGGAAGCACCTCCGTGCCGCCGATATAATGGGTCTCATTCTGTCTCTGAAACAGAATACTGCTCAGACTGTTTACAAAATGTAATTGAAAGCGACCCGGCATCACCACTTTTGCCACCATACTTATTTCCTCCCTGTTGTCTGTTCTTTCAGCCGGCAGCGATATGCAAAGGATTCAGGATGATCTGATACCGGCCGTCCCGGCTCAGCTTTTCCCGGCTGACAGCCAGTACCGGATGGACAATCCTGATTTCTTTTCCTTTGTATCTGACATACATGGCGTCAATGACCATTCCCATCATCCATCCTTTTTCCGTCCCCACCGCCCGGTAGGGGATCAGAAGATATCCGTTTTTCTCCCGGAGGATGCGCCGGAACCGCTCCAGCTTTTCCGCCTCCTGCCAGTCCACGATGCTCACCGGCCTTCCCGTCATAGGTTCCGTCAGATGGTTGCCCGTATCAATCAGTCCTGTCAGCACGCATCTGTCCCCCTGATCTGCCAGAGTGATCCGGGTCCGGTATTCCCCCAGTACCATCCTCTCCCTCTGACGCGCGATCAGTCTGTCAGCCGCGGTATACGCCGCCGCTCCGGCCAGCAGGGCCGGCGGTTCCCACACCAGGAAAACCAGCTGGAATATGCCGGCGAAAAAGGCCCCTGCCGCCAGCAGATACAGCGTGCACCGGCAAATGTCTCTTGCACTTCCCGGCCTGCATCCCAGCCCCGCAGTAAGCACCGCCGGCAAAAGCCGGCAAAGCGCCCGGGCCGGCCAGCCGCTGAAAGGCCGAAAAAAAATAACTGCGCACGACGCGGCAGTTCCTGTCAGGGATGCAAGCCAGATCCTTTTCCAGGACAGGCTGCGGTTCATTAGTTTTCCGCAAATCTTCTGCAGAAATACTGTCATGACCAGGTTCTCCAGGAAAAACTGATCCAGGTAAACTTCATAATACAAAAAATCCCCCCGCAGTCCTGCCACGTGTTCAGTTCTTTTTTCTGAACCCATTATAGACCACAGGGGGGATCTTATTTTGTCAAATCAGCGCGGTATTTTCGATTTTTTATTCGTCACATTCCGACAGGATCTGAAGGCAGAGAGCCAGCTTCCGGGCCGGCAGCTGTCCCGGGGCGGAGGCTTCCCCCGCCGTTCCGAAGGTAATGGCGGAGCCTGTCAGCCCGCCGCTGATCCGGGTGACGGCTCCCATGGGGCCCATGGACATGGTCACGAAGGGCCGGTCGGCATACCGCTCCCGCATATCCAGGGACGCCGCCATCAGGCACAGCACGTCTTCTCCGGTTTCGGGCATCACCGCCAGCTTTACCACATCGCCCCCCATCTCCTGCATTTTTCTCATCCGTTCTACCATCTCCTCCCTGGAGGGAGTCTTATGAAAGTCATGGAAGGAGAGAAGCACGGCTGTATTTTTATCATGGAGGCAGGCTGCCAGGCTGCGGACTCTTTCTTCGCCCCGGTTCATTTCCAGGTCAATCAGGTCCGCCAGGCCGGTCCCGGCCGCCCGCTCATTGCAGGCTCTGTAATGTTCCCAGTCATCCAGGCCCTTTCCCCCTTCTTCTGCTGTCCGGTAGGTAAAAAGCAGAGGGCGGCCGCCGATCTTCTGGCGGATCATCTGCAGAGCCTGCTCCAGGCTCCCCGGTTCATCCAGGCCCTCATAATAGTCGGCCCTCCATTCCACCATATCCCAGGGCACGCCGTCCAGTTTTTCCAGATCATCCGCCAGTCCCAGAGCGTCCCTTCCTGTCAGGGGCACGCAGATTTTAGGAGCGCCTTCCTCAAGCGTTACGTTTCCTGCCACTACCTTTTTTTTCATCCTCTCTTCCTCCTAAGTCAGCTCAAACATGCCGTGATAGAGCTGATAGTATTTTCCCTTCTGTTTCAGCAGATCGTCATGGTCGCCCCGCTCCACGATCTTTCCCTGCTCCAGCACCATAATAGCGTTGGCATTGCGGACTGTGCTGAGCCGGTGGGCAATCACAAAGACGGTGCGGCCTTCCATCAGGCCGTCCATCCCCTTCTCAATCAGGGCCTCGGTCCGGGTATCCACGGAGGAGGTGGCCTCATCCAGAATCAGCACCGGCGGGTCCGCCACCGCCGCCCGGGCAATGGCCAGAAGCTGGCGCTGTCCCTGGGACAGATTGGCTCCGTCCGCCGTCACCATGGTGTCATACCCTTCCGGCAGACGGCGGATAAAGGAATCCGCGTTGGCGATCCTGGCGGCTTTTTCCACCTCTTCCATGGTGGCGTCCAGCTTTCCAAACCGGATATTGTCCGCCACCGTGCCGGTAAACAGGTGGGTGTCCTGCAGCACAATGCCCAGGGACCGGCGCAGCGCCGCTTTTTTGATCCGCCGCACGTCGATGCCGTCGTAAACCACACTGCCGCCCTGCACATCGTAGAAACGGTTGATCAGGTTGGTAATAGTAGTTTTTCCCGCCCCCGTGGAGCCCACAAAGGCAATCTTCTGCCCCGGCTTGGCGTACAGGCTTACGTCCTTTAAAACGGGATGATCCGCCCGGTATCCGAAATCCACGTGTTCGAACCGCACGTCCCCCTTAAGAGGGACCAGGGTGCCGTCCTCCTCCTGCCAGGCCCAGCGGCCTGTCTTTTCCGGGCAGCTTACCAGTTTATCCCCCTGGAGGCGTACATTCACCAGATCCACCGTGCCCTCATCGGTTTCCGGCTTCAGATCCAGCACGGCGAATACCCGCTCCGCCCCGGCCAGCGCCGCCAGAAGGAAATTGCTCTGCTGGGTAAACTGGTTGATGGGCATGGCCGCCTGCCGGACAAACACCAGATAACTGGCCAGGCTTCCCACATCGGTCTGGCCCCGAAGCGCCATCAGGCCCCCCAGCACCGCCACAATCGCATAGTTCACATAGGAGATGCTGACCACAGCGGGCACCATAGTGGCGGCGTAGCTTTGCGCCCCGGTCCCGGCCTTTTGCAGCGTCTCGTTTTTCCGTCGAAATTCCTCCAGCCCCGCCTGTTCATGGCAGAATACCTTTACCACCTTCTGGCCCGCCATCATCTCCTCGATGTAGCCGTCCAGGTCCCCCAGGCTCTCCTGCTGCTTTGTATAATATTTTTTGCTTCTGGCCCCGCTGAAGCGGATATAGGAAAACATGAGCCCGTAGCATACCGCCACAATCAGCGACAGCCTCCAGTTCAGCACAAACAGCAGCACCAGGGTGCCCGTCATCTGGATAAAACTCTGTATCAGCATGGCAAAGCTGTTGTTTAACGCGTCTGAAATGGTGTCCACGTCATTGGTAAACAGCCCCATCACTTCCCCGTGCCGCTTTGTGTCGAAAAAGGACAGGGGCAGGGTCTGCAGATGGGCAAACAGATCCCGGCGGATATCGTAGAGCACCTTCTGGGCCGCCCTTACCATAGTCTGGGTATAGCCCCAGGCGGAAGCGGCTCCGCAGATATAGATGGCGGCGGTCACCGCCACGCCCCGCACCAGGTCCCCCAGGCTTCCCTGGGCCAGATGATTCACGATGGGGCGGATCATATAAGTTCCCAGAAGATTGGCCAGAGCGCTGACTGTTACCAGCACGGCCACCGCCAGCAGCAGGAACCTGTGCCGTCCCATGTAGGAAAGCAGAACCTTAAGGGTATGCCTCAGGTTCTGAGGTTTCTTCCCGCTATACTGCCTCGCTGCCATAATCCTCTCCTCCTTTCATCTGGGAAGCATAGATCTCCTGATAAATGGGATCCCGCTCCAGCAGTTCCCGGTGGGTTCCCGCCGCGTGAATTTTTCCGTCCTCCAGGATCACGATCTGATCGGTATGGATCACGGAGGTGATACGCTGGGCGATGATAATCTTGGTTACGTCTGTCAGTTTTCCCAGCGCGGTCCGGATCTTCTGCTCTGTAGCCGTATCCACGGCGCTGGTGGAATCGTCGAAGATCAGGATCTTCGGCTTCTGCAGCAGCGCCCTGGCAATGCAGAGCCTCTGCTTCTGGCCTCCGGATAGGTTGTCGGCTCCCTGCCCCAACTCTGTATCCAGCCCTTCCGGCATCCGCTCCAGAAATTCATCGGCCCGGGCCGCCCGGCAGGCCGCCCACAGAGTTTCGTCGTCGGCCTCGGGATTTCCCCACTTCAGATTATCCCGTATGGTACCGGAAAACAGCAGGTTTTTCTGGAGCACGATCCCCACCTGGCTTCGCAGCGCTTGAAGGTCGTATTCCCGCACGTCCCGGCCTCCCACTCTGACAGCGCCCTCCGTGGCGTCATAGAGCCTGGGGATCAGCTGTACCAGCGTTGTCTTGGCCGATCCGGTTCCTCCCAGAATCCCCACGGTCTGCCCCGCTCGGATATGGAGGGTTACGTCCCGGAGGGCGTATTCTTTCGCACTCCGGCGGTATTTAAAGGAGACGTTCTCAAAATCCACGCTGCCGTCCCTCACCTGTGTTTCCCCTTCCGAGGGCGAGGTCAGCACCACCTCTTCCTCCAGCACCTGGCAGATGCGCCTTGCGCTGGCCAGGGATCTGGTCAGAAGCAGAAATACGTTGGCGATCATCATCAGGGAGTTCATGACCTGCATCACATAGCTTAAAAAGCCGGTGAGGTCTCCCACCTGAAGGCTTCCCGTCCGGATCATGCCGCCGCCGAACCACAGCAGGCATACCACTGCCGTGTACATGGTGGCCTGGAAGGCCGGCAGGTTCAGCACCGCAAGGTGAAAGGTGGTCCGGCTGGTCTCCATCAGGTCCGTATTTACTGTCTGAAACTTTTCTTCCTCATACTCTCCCCGGACAAAGGCTTTCACAGCCCGGATGGCGGTCAGCCCCTCCTGCACCACGCCGTTTAGGTGATCCACCGTCTCCTGGAGACGGGTGTACATGGGCGCCACCCTGCGCACGATCTGCCAGAGTATCAGTCCCAGCACCGGCGCGCAGATCACAAAAATCAGGGCCAGCCTGGCGTTCATCCAAAAGGAGAGAGCCACTCCCATCACCAGCATGAAGGGGCCTCTTACCAGAGGCCGGAACCCGCCGTTGACGGTGTTCTGCAGCACCGTCACATCCGTGGTCATCCTGGTAATCAGAGAGGACACCGCATAATGGTCCAGATTGGAAAAGGCGTACTCCTGCACCTTCTCATACTCCGCTTCCCGGATCCTGGCTCCCCATCCGTAGGCCGCCCGGGCCGCGAACCTGGCGTAGAGGAGTCCTGTCAGCAGGGCCAGCACCGCGCAGATCCCCATCTGTATTCCCTTGAAAAAAATATAGTCCACGTCCCGGTTTGCCACTCCCACGTCGATCAGATCCGCGATCATCACCGGTATCACCAGTTCAAAGCCGGTCTCGATCATCACCAGCAGCATTCCCAGAAGCATATCCCATCTGTAAGGGCCGCAGCAGCGAAACAGCCGTCTGATATCCTTCATTTCCTTATGCGCCTCCTCTTTTCTGCCTCAGGGCAGAATTTCCTTGTGTTTCTTTTTCGCTTATGATATACTATCACAAAATTTGAAAAGTGTCAGGCCGCCGGAGTGATTTTCCCGCGGTTTTCTTTTTACCCCGGGAACGCTTCGGTGCCTGCCGTCTGTATTTTAAACAGCATATGGGGGGTGATCTTATGTCTATGATTAAAATTGAAAATCTGACCTTTTCCTATCCGGGCAGTTCTGAAACGGTATTTGAAAACTGCAGTTTTCAGATTGACACAGACTGGAAGCTGGGATTTGTGGGAAGAAACGGCAGAGGAAAGACCACCCTGCTGCGGCTTCTGCAGGGAAAGTATACATACACAGGCAGCATCATCCGCTCTGTATCTTTTGACTATTTTCCCTGCCCCGTAAAAGATCCCGGCCTGCCCACCCGGGACGTTCTGGCCCAGGTGTGCCCTGAGGCCCAGGACTGGCAGATCCTGCGGGAATTTTCTCTCATGGGAACAGCGGAGGAAATCCTCTGGCAGCCTTTTGAGACACTGTCCGGCGGAGAGCAGACCAGGGCGCTGCTGGCCGCCTTCTTTCTCCACGAGGGGTATTTTCCCCTGATTGACGAGCCTACCAACCACCTGGACAAGGAGGCCAGAGCCCAGGTAGCCGCCTACCTGAAAAAGAAGAAGGGTTTTATTCTGGTATCCCACGACCGGGCTTTTCTGGACGGATGTGTGGATCACATTCTTTCCCTGAACCGGGCCACCGTGGAAGTGCAGAGCGGCAATTTTTCTTCCTGGATGGAAAACTTTGAAAGGCAGCAGGCTTTCGAGCAGGCCAGAAACGACCGGATCCGCAAAGATATTCGCCGGCTGGAGGAAGCCGCCCGGCGAACCTCCTCCTGGTCTGACCGGACGGAAGCCTCAAAGTTCGGAAACGGTCCTGTGGACCGGGGGTTTGTGGGACACAAAGCCGCCAAAATGATGAAGCGCTCCCGGGTTCTGGAAGCCCGCAGGGAAAAGGCGGTTCAGGAAAAAGCCGGCCTTCTGAAAAACGTGGAAACGGCCGAAAGCCTGAAACTTTTCCCTCTGGTTCACCACAGCGAAACCCTGGCTTCCCTCGCTCAGGTTTCCCCCTGTTACGGCGAAACCCCCGTCTGCTCCCCCGTCACGTTTGAGGTCCGAAGGGGGGAACGGATTTTGCTGGAGGGAAAAAACGGCAGCGGCAAGAGCAGCCTCTTAAAGCTTCTGGCCGGAAAGGAGAACGCCGGTTCCGCTCTTACCCACACCGGGACGCTGACCCTGGCCTCCGGCCTTATCGTTTCCCTGGTGCCTCAGGACACCTCCTTTCTCAGGGGTTCCCTGAACCGCTTCGCCGCGGACCAGGGACTGGATGAGACCCTGTTTTTTGCGGTTCTGCGCAAGCTGGATTTTGAGCGGTCCGCTTTCACCCGAAATATGGAGCAGTGTTCCGCCGGGCAAAAAAAGAAAATCCTGATCGCCAGGAGCCTGTGCCAGAGGGCCCACCTTTACCTGTGGGATGAACCTCTTAACTATATCGATATTTATTCCCGGACCCAGGTGGAGCAGCTGATCCTGGAGTTTGCCCCCACCATGGTCTTTGTGGAGCATGATCAGGCTTTTCAGGAACGGATCGCCACAAAAAAAATAGCCGTATCATGATTCATCCTTTTAAAACAGGAAATGAAATGGTACACTGGATAAAACAGATGTGAACGAGGAGGAATTTACCATGACGTATCAAATCACAGGGCACACCCGGATGGGCGGACTTTTAGGTTCCCCGGTGGCCCACAGTATCTCTCCCATGATGCACAATGACAGCTTCCGGGAGCTTGGTCTGGACTGGGTCTATCTCTGCTTTGACGTGGGACCTGACAGGCTGGGCGAGGTGGTAAACGCTTTCCGTTCCATGAACGTATACGGTTTCAATCTCACCATGCCGGATAAGGAAGCGGTGATTCCCCATCTGGATGAGCTGTCCCTGGCCGCGGAACTGATCGGAGCCGTCAACACGGTTAAGAATGAAGATGGGAAACTGATCGGCCACAATACGGACGGCATCGGTTATATACAATCCGTGTCCGCCGCCGGATGGGATATAAGGGGAAAAGAAATGACCCTGCTGGGAGCAGGGGGCGCTGCCTGCGCCATCGCCGTCCAGGCAGCCATCGACGGCGTATCCCGCCTTCATCTGGTAAGCCGGCGGGGCCGCTCCTGGGAGAAAGCCGGGCGTCTGGTGGAGCAGATCAATAAAAAAACAGGCTGTCAGGCAGACCTGACAGACCTGGCGGATGGCAGCCGGCTTCGCCGCTGCCTTGAGACCAGCTCCCTTCTGACAAACGCCACCTCCGTGGGCATGGCCCCCCAGGCGGACGCCACCCCTATTCCGGACACCTCCATGTTTCACCCCGGGCTGCTGGTTTCCGATGTGATTTATCATCCCTCCAAAACCCGGCTGCTGCGTGAGGCCCAGAGGGCGGGCTGCCCTGTGTGCAACGGTATGTATATGCTGCTCTACCAGGGAGCCGCCGCCTTTAAGATCTGGACCGGTCAGGAAATGCCTGTGGAACTGATCCGGGAGCGGTATTTTTCCCGCCAGGACCAGGGCTGAATTTCGTTTCGGGCGGAGCAGCCTTACACCGTCTGTTCGCGCAGCTGCTCCGCATATGCTTCTCTTTCCTTCTCCGGTATCTTTAAAGCCTCCATGGCCTGCTCCGCCGACCAGTTGGTCGTGCTCATCAGATTTTTAATGGCTGTACAGATGCCCTCCTTTATACCC
>DVOS01000015.1 GCA_018713435.1 Candidatus Merdiplasma excrementigallinarum | reverse complement strand
GCAGAAAAATATGGCGGGAAACTTTGAAAATGTGGGATACGCCAGAGAAGGAAAAGCAGGAATCTATAATATCTTGATTATGGAAGAGGTTCAGAGTATACTGGCTCTGGGAGCGGGCGGCTCCACCAAGGTGGTTTACGGGCCGGACCGCATTGAGCGGATCGAGAACGTAAAAGATATTAAGAATTATATCGAGCGGATTGATGAGATGATTGAAAGGAAGAAAAGAATTGGATGAGAGAGGTCCCGGATACAGAAAAAAGGTCCGTATCATTCAGTTAAGTCTGGCCGGGGAGATCAGCCATGGGCTGTGTGTCAGCAACCTGGCCTGCCGGGTGGGAAGCGAACTGAAGCTTTCCGCGGAGGTTTGCCATAAGCTGGCGGTGGCAGGCTTCCTTCATGACGTGGGAAAGCTGGAGCTGCGCAGGTATATGTACGGCCATGAAGACGATACGCTGACCATCGAGGAGATGAAGTACGTCAGGATGCACGCGGATTTAAGCGCCCGCATTCTGGAAGAAAACGGATATCCTTCCGATCTGGTGGAATGGGTTCACTGCCATCACGAGAATTGTGACGGATCCGGTTACCCCAGAAACCTGACGAAAGAATCCATACCGCTGGAGGCCCGGATCCTTCGGGTCTGCGACGTGTTCGCCGCTCTGACTTCCAAGCGGCCCTACCGGGAAGCCTTTGATCCGGACACGGCGGTGGAACTGATGATAGATGAGATTAAAAACTATGATCTGCGAGTATTCCTGGCATTCTTAAGAGTGATCCACAGAAGCGATCTGAACCAGATCCTGGATGTGGGAGAAACCAGGCAGACGGTGCACCGTCTGATTTATGAACAGGCATCACAGTAATACAGGGACAAAAAGGTTCCTGTACTGCAGGAAATAGATGGAGGAGAAAAACATGGCAGAATCGATGCGGGGTCTGAAGAGGACCTACAGATGTGGAGAAGTGACCGAGGCCCATATCGGGGAAGAGGTAACCTTAATGGGCTGGGTCCAGAAAAGAAGAAATCTGGGAAGCCTGATTTTTGTGGACTTAAGAGACCGGTCCGGGCTGATGCAGATTGTATTTGACGAGAACGACGTGGGAAGCGAAGGCTTCGCGAAAGCCGGAACGGTCAGAAGCGAGTTTGTGCTGGCTGTGGTGGGCCGGGTAGAGAAAAGAGGGGGAGCCGTAAATGAAAAAATTTCCACCGGCGCCCTGGAACTGAGAGCCACACAGATCCGGATCCTTTCGGAAGCCCAGACGCCCCCCTTCCCCATTGAGGAGAACAGCCAGACCAAGGAAGAACTGCGGCTGAAATACCGCTATCTGGATCTGCGCCGCCCCGATATTCAGAAGAATCTCATGGTGAAGAGCCAGGTGGCCACCCTGTCCCGGAACTTTATGGCAGAGCAGGGATTCCTGGAGATTGAGACCCCTATCCTGGGAAAGAGTACGCCGGAGGGAGCCCGGGACTACCTGGTGCCCAGCCGGGTTTATCCCGGCAGCTTTTTCGCGCTGCCCCAGTCCCCCCAGCTGTTCAAGCAGCTCCTGATGTGCTCCGGCTATGACCGGTACTTCCAGATTGCCCGCTGCTTCAGGGATGAGGACCTTCGGGCGGACCGCCAGCCGGAGTTCACCCAGATGGACCTGGAGATGTCCTTTGTGGATGTGGACGATGTAATCGATGTGACGGAGCGGCTCCTGAAGCATCTCTGGAAAGAGATCCTGGGAATCGACCTGAAAACGCCCCTGCCCCGCATGACCTGGAAGGAAGCCATGGAGCGGTTCGGCTCCGATAAGCCGGATCTGCGGTTTGGCATGGAGCTTCACAATGTGTCGGAGACAGTAAAAGACTGCGGCTTTGGCGTGTTTACCGGCGCCATTCAGGCCGGAGGCTCTGTGATCGGAATAAATGTAAAAGGACAGGCTTCCATGCCCAGAAAGAAGATTGATTCTCTGGTGGATTTTGTAAAGGGCTACGGCCTGAAGGGACTGGCCTATCTGTCCGTTCAGGAGGACGGCAGCTTCAAGTCCTCCTTTGCCAAGTTCATGACCCCGGAGGAGCTGGAGAGCCTGGCGGCGGCCATGGAGGCCCAGCCGGGAGATCTGCTGCTGTTCGCGGCGGATAAAAAGAAACTGGCCCTGGAGACCATGGGGGCTCTGCGGTGCGAGCTGGCAAGACGCCTTGACCTGATCGATCAGAGCCGGTTCGAGTTCCTGTGGGTGGTGGAGTTCCCGCTGCTGGAGTGGAGCGAGGAGGAAAACCGGTTTACCGCCATGCACCATCCCTTCACCATGCCCATGGAGGAGGATCTGGAATTTATCGACAGCGATCCCGGACGGGTGCGGGCCAAAGCCTACGATATCGTGCTGAACGGCTATGAGCTGGGAGGCGGCTCCGTCCGTATCCATCAGAACGATATTCAGGAGAAAATGTTTGAGTGTCTTGGCTTTACGAAAGAGCAGGCCCAGGAGCAGTTTTCCTTCCTGCTGGATGCCTTTAAATACGGAGTGCCGCCTCACGCGGGACTGGCCCTGGGAATGGACCGGGTGGTGATGCTGATGGTAGGAACGGATAATATCCGGGACGTCATCGCCTTCCCCAAGGTAAAAGATTCCTCCTGCCTGATGACCCAGGCTCCCTCGCCGGTTGCGGCAAAACAGCTGGAGGAGCTGGGAATCTCCGTAACGCCCCTGAAAAAAGAAGAGGCCGGGACAGAGCAATAAAAAAGGGACGCCCTGAAGCGTTCCCTTCCATAAAAACGAGGATGCCAAAGCATACATTTCATGACTTGCGGCATCCCCGTTTTTTTGTCTATATGGCGTCGATGCTATGGAGAAATTTTTTTGCGGCTCAGGACGCGGCCTGAAAGTTTTCGATGGCCCCGTCGATATTGCCCAGAAAAGCGTCTGTAATTTCCTGGGTGATCTGCAGCTGCCAGGCGTGTCCGTCGTTGATCAGGGCAGCGGTGACGGGAATTTCCACTGTGCTGGCGTCCTCCCGGAAGGTATCTAAAAGATGGCGGGCGGTATCATCCGCCAGTTCCGTGTCGCTGCTGGTAATGGACTCGGAGGTGCGGGCATAGCCCAGCAGTCTTTCACGGTAGCTTTCCAGCAGGCTGTTCATATCCAGGGTAGTAATGGTAAGGGGCACCAGGGCCTGGTCACCCCGGATCTCGCCCTCCCCTGCGGTGCCGGA
This sequence comes from Candidatus Merdiplasma excrementigallinarum, assembly GCA_018713435.1. Classification (GTDB taxonomy): domain Bacteria; phylum Bacillota; class Clostridia; order Lachnospirales; family Lachnospiraceae; genus Merdiplasma; species Merdiplasma excrementigallinarum. Next base: position 8,036 of record DVOS01000015.1, on the reverse strand, counting down.
AAAGAATTCGGCCAGCTTTTCGGCGTAGGCCAGATCCACTTCTTCGCTGTAGGAGGGGCTGTAGGTGGAAAAAATATCCTGGGTATTCAGATATGCCAGCCACTCCTCGGCGCTGAGGGAGGAAAAAGCGTCCAGATAAATCTGGGCCGTCTCCTGGGGCGTCAGCAGATAGGGATCCTGAATCCAGGAGACAAACCCGCCAACCAGCTGGTCCTGCAGGGTTTCATCGGCCTGAATGATCCAGACCCGATTTTCCAGCTTCAGATGAAAGGCGGCGGTAGTGGCGGTCAGTTCATAGTCGTGGCTCTCCAGCGTGTCCCGCAGCAGGGCATAGTAATCATCGGATGAAAGAGACACGCTTTCGCCGGAAGGCAGATTCAGGCTGCGCAGAGTCAGCGCCCGGCACAGATCTTTTGCCAGCGCCTTCGTATCAATATTTATGATCTCCACTGTAACGGTGGCGGTATCATCGGTGATTTCCTCCGAACGGAGATGAAAATCGAAATTCTGAAAGAAAAGCTTTACAGCTTCAGTGGTTTCCGGTCCCGCTTCCGGCGAACCGGAGGGAGAGCGCATCATATTCTCATAGGAGACATAGCTTGTGATGGCGGTTTCGTCCAGCTTGCGGATCAGCTCCAGCTCCTGTTCCACTGCCGCTGAAGGAGCGGGAATCCGGCTGTGCCGGCAGTGGAAGAAAAAGGCGAGACCCACCATCTGCAGTACCAGTATCACCGGGATGCCGATGGTAAAACGCAGGTGCTTTGTCTTGTGCCGGAACAGATACATTCCTGCCAGGGAACCGATGCTGCCTCCGAAAATCGCGGCCAGAAAAAGAGTTTTTTCCGAAATCCGCCAGCGGCCCCGTCGGGCTTTCCACTTGTCAATGCCCATCAGCGCCAGTGCCAGAAGATTGATAAGTACCATGTAGCTGATTAAAAAAAGTTTCATACAAATCCTTTCTTTCCCCTTGCCCCATAGTTTATATGAAAAGGGCAGGATTGTCAAATTTTCCCGTATTTCACAGCAGTTTCAAAAAGTCTTAAGAAATTGCGTCTGTACTTTTCAGAGGCAGAATGGTAAGATAACATAGGATTTAGGATGAAACGTGCAGCGTTCGCGCTGATAAAAGGAGAGTTATCGAATGAAAAAAGGGATTGTGGTTTTGCTGGTTCTGGTTCTGGCGGGGGGCGCCGGAGGCGGAGCGTACTATTACTGGACCCGCAGCGCCCAGGGCGCCGAGGGAGGAGACCGGGTTTCCTCGGACAGTGAGGATGCCGTATATGTGGATTCTGTCTCCATGCTGGCCGGGCTTGGCACTGGGACAGGACAGATTCAGCGCTACAGCGGCGTGGTGGAACCGCAGAATACCTGGGAGATCAGGCTGGAGAACGAGCGCACGGTGAAGGAATGCAAGGTAAAAGTGGGCGATGAGGTAAAGACCGGCCAGGAACTTTTTGTGTATGACACCACCGAGGATTCCGACAAGCTGGCTCAGGCGGAGATTGACCTGGAGCGGATTCAGAACGATATTGAGTCGGCAAAAAGCTCCAAGGCCCAGTATGAGAAGGAGAGCCAGAACGCCTCCCAGGAGGACCGGCTGCAGATTACCAACTCTATTCTCCAGGCGGAGAATCAGATCAAGATGTCAGAATATGAATATGAATCAAAAGAACTGGAAATCGAGCAGCTGAAGAACCGGATCGCGGACGCCACTGTTACCAGTGAGATCGATGGGGTGGTGAAAGCCATCAACGATCCCAACAGCAGTGCCTCAGACTTCAGTGACAATTCCAGTGACGCCTATATTACTATCCTGGAAGTGGGAGGATACCGGGTAAAAGGAACTATTAACGAGCAGAATATCAGCCAGATCACCACCGGTATGGACATGATCGTGTACTCCCGGGTGGATTCCGACGTAACCTGGAGAGGCATCATCTCTGAGATTAACCTGGATGCGGGGGAGAGCGGAAATTCGGATTCCTATTATATCAGTTCCTCCTCTTCAGACGGAACCACATCCACCAATTATCCCTTCTATGTGGAACTGGATTCCTCCGACAATCTGATTCTGGGACAGCATGTGTACATGGAGCCGGATGTGGGACAGGGAGAAGAAAAGGAAGGCATCTGGCTGGACGACTACTATTTTGTCATAGAGGATGACGGCAGCGCCTATGTGTGGGCCGCGTCCGCTTCCAACACCCTGGAGCGCCGGCCTGTGACGCTGGGTGACTATGATGAGGAACTGTACACCTATCAGGTGCTGGAGGGGCTGACCGAGGATGATTATATCGCTGTGCCGGATGAAACTATGGAAGAAGGGCTTCCGGTGATTTACAATGACGCCTCCGCGGGAGACAGCCTGGATGGCCTGGACGGCGGTATTTACGACGAGGGCCAGGACGGAGAGATGCTGTATGACGAGAGCATGGACGATATGGGCTACGAGGACGGCATGTACGATATGGAATTTGACGGCGGTATTGAAGATCTGGGCTATGACGACAGTATGGAGGGTCTGGGCCTGGATGACAGCGTGGAAGTCTACGACGACAGTATCGAATACGACGACAGCATGGAAGTCTATGACGACAGCGTTGAATCTTTTGATGACAGCATGGAAGTCTATGACGCGGACGGCGACGCGGTTTATGAAGAAGAAGTGACAGTGGAATAGGAGGAATACCTTTGATCCTGAAATTAGATCACATCTATAAAGACTATATCCAGGGGAAGATGGTGGTTCCGGTTCTGAAGGACGTATGCCTGCATGTGGATGAGGGGGAGTACGTGGCGATCATGGGACCCTCCGGGTCCGGGAAGTCAACCCTGATGAATATAGTGGGCTGTCTGGACCGTCCCACCTCCGGCAGCTATGAACTGGCGGGGGAGAATGTGCTGGGCCGGGATGACAAGGATATGGCCCACATCCGGCTCCACAATCTGGGGTTTGTTTTTCAGAACTTCCAGCTCCTGCCCAGACAGAGCGCCCTGGAGAACGTATGCCTTCCTCTGGTATACGCGGGGGTGAAAAAAAAAGAACGGATTCAGCGGGGGATGGAAGCGCTGAAGCGGGTGGGACTGGAAGACCGGATGTACTTTAAACCCACACAGCTTTCCGGAGGTCAGAAACAGAGGGTAGCCATCGCCAGAGCCATGGTGAACCGTCCCAAGATTCTGCTGGCGGATGAGCCTACCGGCGCCCTGGATTCCAAGTCCAGCATACAGCTGATGGAGTTATTCGGGGAATTGAATCAGGAGGGCGTTACCATCATTATGATCACCCATGCGCCGGAAATTGCCGGGTACGCGAAACGGGTGGTGGATATTTTTGACGGCGAACTCTCCGAGCGAGGGGGGAATAAGAATGAAGATTAGGACAGTGGTGATTTCCATGGTGGTGACAGCGGGACTGGCAGGAGGAATTGCCTATGGAGTCCGCTATGCTATGCAGGCCGGGAAAAAGCCGGTGGATGTGGTGCCGGTGGCCACCGTGAATTACGGTTTCTGGGGAGACACCAATACCATGTCCGGAAATATTATATCCCGGGATACCCAGACGGTGCAGCTGAACTCCGACTATAAGCTGGTAAAGGTTTATGTGGAAACGGGAGACACGGTGAAACGGGGAGACCCCCTTCTGGAATATGACATGACCCTGACAGAACTGCAGCGGGAGATGGAGAACCTGACAAAGCAGAGTCTGGAGATCGACCTGGCATCCCAGCAGAAAGCCCTGGAGAAGCTGCAGAATACCACTCCCACCGCTTCTCTGGAAGTGAACGATGGGGTGATGACTGCTTCGGACGAACTGCTGCTGGAGGAAGATCCGGCCGCGGGAGGCCAGGGCTCCGGCGGAGCCCCGGCAGGAACCGGAAACGGCGGCAACCAGGGCGGCGGAAACGGACCGGCTCTCATCAGCGACGGAGGCGGCGATACTTCCGGGGATTTGATCCTGGACGAGGCGCCTTCTGTGAGCCCGGGGGCTCCGGCGGGAGAAATTATCATAGAGGATAACAGCCAGAGCGGCAGCCAGGCCGGGACTGCAGGCGAAAGCGAGACAGCGCCGGGGGACACGGCGGAGACAGAGCCGGAAATACCGGAACAGACGGAGAGCGAAACTTCCGGTACGGAGCAGACAGAGAGTGAATCAGACAGCGTTTTGGAAGATCCGGAGACAGAGCCGGAAACCCAGACGGAGGATTCCCTGCTTACGGATGACAGTGAGACTCCGGAGGGAGATGAGATGACGGAGCTGGATCAGGAGACGGTGATTAAAGCGGTCAACGCGTTTCTCACCAGAGTTTCCCAGCTCTCCTCCCAGGAACTGGATTCTCTGATTGCCTCCGATATCAGCGAGGCCCTTCGGATTTACCGGGAGCAGCTTTCCGTTGTCCGGGAACAGGAACTGGAAGGGCTGGATGTGCTGGGAGAGCGCAGAGTAGTGCGAAGCTATTCCCTGAACCCTTCCGTGGCTTCCATCGTGGGGGAGAGCACGGCCCAGGTGCTGACCCAGGCCTATGAGAGAGCCTGCTTCTATCAGTTTGTCTACTGTATGGAACAGCTGAAGCCGGGAAACGTGACGGTGGAACAGCCGGAAGAGACGCCGGAGGAACCGGCTGAGGGAGAAACGGAGGAAGCGCAGGATACCATTCAGGAGGAGACTTCCGATCCCCAGAATCTGTCGGCGAATGATCTGGATGATGATACGATCCGGGCCATGGAGGAGCTGATCCGGAACGCGGTGGATGCCTTCTACGATCTGCCCCAGACTGTGTGGACAAACCCGGAATACGCGGAGATCCTGGTGCCCTACCGGGATGAGCTGGCCGCCTTTGTGGCCCGGCTGAACCGCCTGTATGTGCTGGAGGAGACAGAGCCCGCCACGGAGGCGGAGAGCGAGATGTACGATGACTTCGGCGACTACGGGGATTTCGGAGATTTTGGGGATTTCGGCGATACCGGAGAAACCTATACGGCGGAGGAACTGAAGCTTGCCATTGAGGAGCAGAAGCGGGATATTGAGGAGACGCAGCTGCAGATTCGGGAATCCGATTTGAGGCTGAAGCAGTACGACCGCACGCTGGACAGCCAGATTGTGCGCAGCACCATGGACGGCATTGTGAAGTCCGCCGGCACAGTGGAAGATTCCGTAGTGGACGAGGACTTTATCGTGATTACAGGGGAAGCCGGCATGTATGTCCAGGGCAGCCTGAATGAGATGCGGCTGGACAGCGTGGGCGTGGGAGACCAGGTGACAGGTACGTCCTATGACTCGGGTCTCAGCTTTACCGCCACCATCACGGAGATTTCCATGTATCCTACAGAGAGCAATGATTACTATTACAGCTACGGGGGCGATAATACAAACGCTTCCTACTATCCATTCCTGGCCTATATCGAGGATGCGGAGGGACTGACGGAAGGGTATGTGGACCTGCAGCTGGTGGACAATTCGCCCACAACCGGCATTTATCTGGAGAACTATTTTATCCGGACAGAGAATGACGGCAGAAGCTATGTGTATATCCAGGGCGAAGACGGGCTGCTGAAAAAGCAGTATGTGCAGACCGGCCAGGTGATTTACAGCTCGGCCACAGAGATTAAGACGGGCCTTACCATGGAGGATAAGGTTGCCTTCCCCTACGGGGAGGATGTGAAAGAGGGGGCGGCCACCCGGGAGGTGGACAGCCTGTTTTATGACAGCTACTATGTGGGTTAAGGGGAGGTGGAACTTTGTTTGAAAATATCAGACTGGCGTTTCAGGGAATCTGGTCTCACAAGATGCGGTCTTTCCTGACGATGCTGGGTATTATTATCGGCATTGCGGCCATCATCGCCATTGTGTCCACAATCACCGGAACCAACGAACAGATCAAAAATCAGCTGGTGGGAGCCGGCAGCAATACAGTGAATGTCAAGCTGCGGCAGGGAGGATCCGATTACATGATTTATGATTCTTCCAGCATCCCCCAGGGGATTCCTCCGGTGTCCGACAAGACGCTGGAATCCATCCTGGATCTGGATGAGGTGGAGGCGGTAACCGCCTACTGCAGCCGCTACATCTCGGAGGGCGTGTACTACCAGAACACCCCCCTTACGGACGGAAATGTGATGGGAATTGATACCGCTTACTTTTCCACCTGCGACTATGTGGTGAAGACCGGCCGGAATTTCCTGCCGGAGGATTATGAGCAGTTCCGTACCGTGCTGATTGTGAACCAGACAGCGGCGGATACACTGTTCGGCTCGGAGAATCCTCTGGGAAAAACAGTGGAGATTGCCGGCGTTCCCTTTACGGTGGTGGGGCTGGTGGAGGAAAACTCGGATTACGCCCAGAACATTACGTCCATTGACGACTATTATACCTACAGCGCGGAAAATACCAGCCAGCTGTATATCCCCAAGGCTTCCTGGCCCATCGTGTACAACTATGACGAGCCGGAGAACGTGGTGATCCGGGCCGTCAGCACCGACGACATGACCCGGGCGGGCCAGCAGACGGCCAATATTCTGAACGCCACCATTACCAGCACGGACTCCACCATCACCTATCAGGCGGAGGATCTGCTGGGACAGGCCAGGGATCTGCAGAACTTGAGCAATGCCACCAATATGCAGCTTATATGGATTGCCGGCATTTCCCTGCTGGTAGGCGGCATCGGCGTGATGAATATTATGCTGGTGTCTGTGACAGAGCGAACCAGTGAGATCGGCCTGAAGAAGGCCATCGGCGCCAGAAAAACCACCATCCTGGGGCAGTTTCTGACAGAAGCCGCCGTGCTTACCAGTCTGGGAGGCATTCTGGGGGTGGCGGCCGGCGTGGGCGCTTCCCAGGTGATACACCGGATTTCCGGGGTGGCCGTGGGGATCAGCATTCCGGCAGCTATCATCGCCGTGGTATTCTCCATGGTGATCGGGATCATATTCGGGTTTCTGCCCTCCGTGCAGGCGGCCAACCTGGATCCCATCGAAGCGCTGCGCAGAGAATAATAAAAAAGTTTCAAAAAAACGTAAAAAAGGGGATAAAGGGCTTGCGCCACGCAGGCCCTTTATGCTATACTAAACAAGTTGCAAAATTAATCACGTGTGTGGATTCCGGCATTGGTGCCTGACGGGTGATGGCGGAAGTCAGATGCACACGGAAGTCTAACCAAAAGGAGAAGAGACATGAGTGTTATTTCAATGAAACAGTTACTTGAAGCAGGTGTTCATTTCGGACATCAGACCAGAAGATGGAACCCCAAAATGGCTCCCTACATCTATACCGAGAGAAACGGCATCTACATCATTGACCTGCAGAAATCTGTGGGAATGGTAGACACCGCCTACAAGGCAGTGGCCGACATCGCGGCTCAGGGCGGCACCATTCTGTTTGTGGGAACCAAGAAGCAGGCTCAGGACGCTGTTCAGGCTGAGGCTGAGAGATGCGGTATGTTCTATGTGAATGAGAGATGGCTGGGCGGTATGCTGACCAACTTCAAGACCATCCAGAGCCGTGTGAAACGTCTGAAAGAGATCGAGGCTATGCAGGAGGACGGAACCTTCGATGTACTGCCCAAGAAGGAAGTAATCGCTCTGAAGAAAGAGATGGACAAACTTCAGAGAAACCTGGGCGGCATCAAAGAGATGAAGAAACTGCCGGATGCCATCTTTGTGGTTGACCCGAAGAAAGAGAGAATCTGCGTACAGGAAGCACATACACTGGGTATTACCCTGATCGGTATCGCGGATACCAACTGTGATCCGGAGGAGCTGGATTATGTGATCCCGGGCAACGACGACGCGATCCGCGCCGTAAAGCTGATCGTTTCCAAGATGGCGGACGCTGTGATCGAGGCAAAGCAGGGCGCTGAGGAAGAGGCAGCTGTGGAAGAGGGCGAGTTTACCGGCGAATTTGAGGAGGAAGCTCCCGTAGAGGCTGTTGCGGACGCTGAGTAATTTTTAACCCAACATCATCTAATTTGAGACAGATCAGGAGGAAAAACGATGGCTATTACAGCAGGAATGGTAAAAGAGTTAAGAGAGATGAC
>DVOS01000014.1 GCA_018713435.1 Candidatus Merdiplasma excrementigallinarum | reverse complement strand
CCGCAGTTTCTCTGTACTTGGATTCATATATGCAGCCCTCCTTTGAAAGGAGTATACCACAGGAGTAAGAGTTGAGGAAGTCATGCAGAGGATCTCTTTCCACGAGAACAGGACATGACTTTCTCGTACATTTCTTCCAGAGAAACACGTTTGTGATTGAAATAAAGCTCTAAAAACAGCATGGTGGTACCGCATTCGCATTTTAACGGGTCATAACCAAAGGAAGAAAGGATGGCGGTACGCCACTGGTTAAAACTCCTGTAAATATGGTGCTTTTCCCGGGAAATGGCCCTGCGGAGTTTTTTGTCGATCTCCCTGTGCCTGGCATAAATGCCGCCATAGCGGATCATCTTAAAATGTTTTTCCGGGATATGGCGGATCAGACGCTGTATAAACTCCATGACCGGGATGGTCTCTTCCACATATGTATCATCCTCATGGCGGTTGTAATGGAAGGTAACGAAGTCACCATCATATTTGTCAATGCGGGAAGTTGCGATCACCGGACGGCCGAGATAGCGGCCGATATACTTGATAGCAGTTTTGGGGTCACAGGTATTGGGTTTGGCATAGACATAGAAGCCGTCTTTGTGTTCCCGGTAGCAGCGTGCCTTCACCTTTTTAAAAGAAGGGCCGATCTTAGCTTCCAATTCATTAAGGAGTGCAGTACGGAAAGCGTTGCGCAGATAATGATAGTTGAAATGATGAGTCTTGCGCCAGAAGCCATTATCGCTGTAACCGCCCTCAGAAATAAGGCAATGGATATGAGGGTTCCATTTGAGATCCCTGCCGAAGGTATGAAGGACCATGATGAAACCGGGAGAGAAGTTCATGGATTTATTCTGCTTAAAAAACATACGGGAGACAACACTGTTTACGGCATGGAAAAGACAATCGAGGAGAGAGCGGTCATTGAGGAAAAAGTCACGAAGTTGTTCATCAATGGTAAAGACACAATGACGGTGGGAGACATCAATGAGCTTAAAGGACATAGAGGTAGTGCGTTCCATGGCATATTTGTTACCGCAGGTGGGACAGAAGCGGCTGTGGCAGCGAAAAGGAATAAACTTGAGCCTGCCGCAGTGGGGGCAGCCGAACATGGCTCCGCCAAAGGAAGGATCACCACAGCCTAACATCTTATCGATATTTTCTATCTCAGTATCCCTGGGATGGAGGGTATATATAATCTCTTCATAATGGTCTCTGAAAATAATCTGTAGTATGCTCATAAGACTATTATGCAGGAAAATGATACAAAAAGAAACCCCTGATTCCCCCATGATTGGGGGCCAGGGGGTTGAAGTGTCGAAGACACTTTTTTATATGGAGAAATCCTTAAAATCCGTATTCTTTCAGAATTTCTTCTGCCTTGTCCGTATTATCGCAGACGCACAGAACGGTGTAAGAACCGGCGCTTTTAATGATGGCGGCATCCAGCCTGGTCACCTCTTCCGGCGCATAGCTGGCGTACAGATTGGACTGATTGGTTACCCGGTTTTCAAACAGCTTTTCCACCTCTTTGGTCTGGGAAGCATCCTTGGACTGGATGACCGCTACCTCGCAGGCGGTAGCACCGGAACTTAAGTAAGCGGCTCCGGCTTCCATCTGATCGCTTTCCACGAAATAAATGGAAGAGAACATCTCGGGAGCAGCCTGGGTAAGAGTATCGCTGGTTACAGTCTCAGACTGAAGGGCAGAAGCCAGGGCCTCCACATCTACCTCCACATTTTTGCCGCCTTTTCCGCAGGCGGTAAGGCACAGAAGGGACAGCGCCGCAACCAGTGTCAGTTTCAAAAAGTGTTTCATTTCTTTTCTCCTTTCGCATTTATGCGTTATCTGAACCGGCCTCTGTTTCAGTTTCTGACTCAGCTTCTGAAACAGCCTCCGTCTCGCCGGAGGATGAGGCGGGAACATCCACGTAATGGTCTTTCAGGTAATCCAGCATCTGCTGGCAGTAGGTTTCATACAGATGTACGCCGTCAGAGGAAGCGCCCTCGATGAGCGAGCCGTATCCGTTTGAAAAGATTTCATTCAGATTGAGATAGTAGCAGTAATCCAGCTGCTCGCAGACCTCCAGCAGATAGTTGTTGATTTTCCGCACGTTGTCATTGTTGTCATAGCTGGTGGTAATCTTCGCTTCTTCCACATAAATTACGCTGCATACATAGATGATAGCATTGGGCTGCAGCTTGTGGAACTGCTCCACGATGTTTTTGAAGTTTACCGGAAACTCTTCCCAGGGATAATAGCCCAGGTCATTTGTCCCCAGCATCAGATAAATTTTATCGTACTGTCTGCCGCTGAGCCCCTGGTAGACGGATATGGTTCCCTCCGCCGTGGCGATGGTCTGTTCGCTCATGCGGTCAATGCTCAGTCCCACGCTGGTCAGGAAGGTTCCCTGGGTGATGCCTGAGGAGTTCCGGAAGCCCTCCATGCGGGAGTCGCCGATAAAGACTGCGTCCGTAAAGTAGGAATCGTCAATGGGAGGTTCCGTTTCTTTTACTACGGAGGGACTGTCAATTACCTCGGAAATCCTGCCGTCGTCCAAATCCTCTGTTTCAGGCGCGGCCTCCGGATTTTTTTGGCCGCCCTCAAACCAGGCGGAAAGACCGGCCAGAGGAGCGTCCGCCACAGAACTGGAGGAAGCGGGCTGATCGGAGCCCTGCGTCTGGGTTTCCGGTTCTTTTTCCGTCTCTTCCAGGTTTTGGCCGTCCGCCTCTGCCGCAACCTCCGGCGCGCCGCCTCTGGAGTGGGTGAACATGGTCACGATCAGCCGGCCTTCAAAAACAGCCAGCACAAGCACAACCAGAATCAGCAGCCGCAAGACCAGCAGGTTGTTCTGCGGTTTTCTTCTTTTTCTTTTCTTTTTTGCAGCCATGGGTAGTTTCCTCTGTTTTGATCTATATGGTATCCGGCATTCGCAAAGATCGCCGGAATGCCGAGAAAATGGAATTGATTATCGCAATATAATATTATATAATAAACTGATTGAAAGTAAAGCGCTTTTTTTTTGTTTCAGAAAATGTTAGGAAATTGTAATATCTTTTCTTAATAGCCGAAGCGTCTTTCAGGAAAAACAGACACGAAAGAGAGAAGTACAATATGGTTTTCAGCAGTTTATTATTCTTGTTCCGATTTCTGCCGATAGTTTTGCTGCTCTATTTTCTATCCCCCAGACCCGCCAGAAACTTTATCCTTCTGGCGGTGAGCCTTGTTTTTTACGCCTGGGGGGAGCCGGTTTATGTAGTCCTGATGATAGTGTCCATTATCAGTACCTACCTGGGCGGGAGGGCCGTCCATTATTTCAAAGAGCAGGACAGAGCGGGGGCCGCTAAAATTTCCCTGATTGTGACCGTGGGATTTGGCCTGTTCCTGCTGGGATTTTTCAAGTATACGGATTTCCTGCTCCGCACGGTAAACCAGGTCACCGGACTGAACATTACCCTGCTGAATCTGGCCCTGCCCATCGGAATATCCTTTTATACCTTCCAGACGATCTCCTATGTGATCGACGTGTACAGGGGAGCGGCCCGGGTGCAGAAAAATATTATCTCCTACGGCGCCTATGTCACCATGTTCCCCCAGCTTATCGCGGGACCCATCGTGCAGTATAAAACGATTGACAAACAGCTGCGCCATCGGCAGGAGACCGCCGAGCAGTTTGCGGAAGGAGTCAACCGTTTTATGGTGGGACTGGGGAAAAAGGTGCTTCTGGCAAATAACGCGGGAGTTCTCTGGGACACGGTAAACGCCATGAACGTATCCGCCCTTCCCGCCCTGACAGCCTGGCTGGGAATTGCGGCCTATACCTTTCAGATCTATTTTGATTTTTCCGCCTATTCGGATATGGCCATCGGACTGGGAAAAATGTTCGGTTTTCATTTCCTGGAAAATTTCCAGTATCCCTATCTGTCCAGAAATGTGACGGAGTTCTGGAGAAGATGGCATATTTCGCTGGGAACCTGGTTCAGGGAATATGTGTACATCCCTCTGGGTGGAAACAGGAAAGGGACGGCCATGCTGATTCGGAATACCATGATCGTATGGCTCCTGACCGGTATCTGGCACGGCGCGGACTGGAATTTCCTGATCTGGGGCGTTTATTACGGCATCCTTCTTCTGGTTGAAAAGCTGTTCCTGAGCCGGTATCTGGAGAAGCTGCCCGGCTGGGCGCAGCATGTGTACTGTATGTTTGTGGTTATGCTGGGCTGGTATATCTTCGTGTATGACCAGATCGGAGGCGGTCTGGGGTACCTGGCAGCCATGTTCGGAGGCGCCGGTTTCCTGAACAGGGAGACCGTGTACCTTCTATATAATAATGGGGTTTTGCTCCTGCTTCTGATTGTGGGCTCCACCACCCTGCCGGCCAGACTGGCCAACGGACTTCTGGAGAAGCTGAAAGAGCGGGACTGGTGCTGTATTCTGCTGCGGAGCGTATTTTATGTGGGAGTATTTCTCCTCTCCGTGGCGTATCTGGTGGATGCGTCCTATAACCCCTTCCTTTATTTCCGATTCTAAGAGGTGCAAAGATGAACAAAAGACAATCCTGGAATATTGTGACCTTATTCCTTCTTCTGATTTTCGGCCTGACAGCGGCCGCTGTGCTGAAGCCGGACAAAAGCTTTTCGGAAAATGAGAACAGGGCGCTGGCTTCCATGCCGAAGCTCAGCCTGGATTCTCTCCTTTCCGGGGAATTTGCCACAGACTATGAAACCTACCTGACGGATCAGTTTATTTTCCGGGACGGCTGGATCGGCATGAAGACAACGGCGGAGCGGCTGACTTTCCGGCAGGAGGCAAATGACATTTATTTTGCCGCGGACGATTATCTGATTGAGAAGCATACGGGAGCCTTTGAGACGGAGCAGGCGCAGACTAATATTACATATCTGGCGGCGTTTATGGAAAAAATGAGCGAAACCTACGACAGCGCCCATCTCACTGCCATGGTGGTTCCCAATGCGGTGGATATCCTCCGGGATAAGCTGCCGCCTTTTGCCTCGCCTTATGATGAGGAGACGTACCTGGATCAGATAAAGGCGGCGCTGCCCCAGGGAGTGTGGTTTGACACCTCCGGCGTGCTGGAGCAGCATAAGGAAGAAGAGATTTATTACCGCACGGACCATCACTGGAAAACCCTGGCCGCCTTTTATGTGTTCGCGGACTGGATACAGGAAAAAGGATTGGGAACGGCGTCCCTGGCGGATTATCAGATCACTGCGGTAAGCGACAGCTTCCGGGGCACGGTGGCGTCCAAGGTGGGAATTGAGACAAAGCCGGATACGCTGGAGATTTTTGAACCGGTAAACCCGGTGTCCTACCTGCTGACCTATAACCAGTCGGATGATGTGAGAAGTACCGTGTACCAGAGGCAGGTGCTGGATTCAAAAGACCAGTATTCCATTTACTACGGAGGAAACTACGGACTGGTGGAGGCTTCCACAGAGGCGGGAACAGGAAGACGGCTTCTGATTATTAAAGATTCCTACGCCCACTGCTTTACGCCCTTTACCTATCAGCTTTTTGACCAGGTGGATATGCTGGACCTGCGGTATTTCAGCCAGAGTCTCAGCGAATTCATGGAACAGAAAGATTACACGGATATTCTGTTTCTGTACAACGCCTCGGGATTTGCGGAGGATACCAGCCTGGCCAGGCTGAACACCTGATAAGAACCGGAAAACAGATTTTAAGCAAAGGAGATGACAGAAATGAGCTATGCGGACCAGCTGTTTATTGACATGTGCCGGGATATTATGGAGAACGGCACCAGCACGGAGGGGGAGAAGGTGCGGCCTCATTGGGAGGACGGGACGGCAGCCTACACCATAAAAAAGTTCGGTGTGGTAAACCGGTATGACCTGCGAAAAGAATTTCCCGCTCTGACACTGCGGAAAACCGCATTAAAAAGCGCCATGGACGAGATCCTGTGGATCTGGCAGAAAAAGTCCAACAACATTCACGATCTCCACAGCCATATCTGGGACAGCTGGGCGGATGAAACCGGAAGCATCGGAAAAGCTTACGGCTATCAGTTGCAGGTTAAGCATCCGTACAGAGAGGGAATGATGGATCAGGTGGACCGGGTTCTGTATGACCTGAAGAATAACCCCTACAGCCGGAGAATTATGACGAACCTGTATGTGCATCAGGACCTGCATGAGATGAACCTGTATCCCTGCGCTTACAGCATGACTTTTAATGTGACCAAAGAGCCGGGGAGGGAAAAGCTGGTTCTGAACGCGGTGCTGAACCAGAGATCCCAGGATGTGCTTACCGCCAACAACTGGAACGTGGCCCAGTACAGCCTGCTTCTCATGATGATGGCCCAGAGCTGCGGGATGGAGGCGGGAGAGCTGCTCCATGTGATTGCGGACGCCCATATCTATGACCGGCATATTCCGCTGGTGAAGGAACTGATCGGGCGCCGGACCTATCCGGCTCCCCGGGTATGGCTGAATCCCCAGGTGAAGGATTTCTATGATTTTACAGTGGACGACCTGCATGTGGAAAATTATGAGACGGGACCGCAGATTAAAAATATTCCCGTGGCAGTGTGAGAGAGGAGAGTGGCTGAAATGAATATGATTGTAGCGGTAGATCGAAACTGGGCCATCGGGAAGAATAATGATCTTCTGGTGAGCATCCCTTCCGATAAAAAATTTTTCCGCACCGTTACCACCGGCAAGGTGGTGGTGATGGGACGGAAAACTCTGGAGAGCTTTCCGGGAGGGCTCCCGCTGAAAAACAGGACCAATATTGTCCTCACCCGGGACTCGGCGTATAAAGTAAAAGACGCCATTGTCTGCCACAGTGTGGAGGAAACGCTGAAACTGCTGGAACAGTATGACTCCCAGGATGTGTATGTGATCGGCGGGGACAGCATTTATCACCAGTTCCTTCCCTACTGCAGCCTGGTGCATGTGACCAAAATTGATCACGCGTATGAGGCGGACACCTGGTTCCCCAATCTGGATGAGATGCCGGAATGGAAGATCACGGCGGACAGCGATGAGCAGACCTATTTTGATCTGGAGTACCGCTTCCTGAAATATGAGAAAATTTAAAGAAGTGGAAATGCTGCAAAAGAGAGTACATTTGCTTCCGGTACATCCGGTGTTCACCTTGTCCTATCGACATCTGTCCGCAGCAAGCGGAATATTCCGCCTGCTGCGGAACATTTGTCTCGGACATGTGTACACCTGGATGTTCCGGAAGAAATGAAATACTTTTGCAGCATTTCTTATTGGTTATTTTTCTTTTTGGAACTGCGGTATTTTTCCTCGCAGTACTGGCAGCGGTAAATTTCTTTTTCCTCATCCGCCAGGAAGAATACCTGATCCAGCTCCTGCTCAATGGAGGAGATACATCTGGGATTCTTGCAGTGGATGATATTCACCAGCTTCTTGGGGAGAGTCAGGTCTTTCTTTTCCACGATCTCTCCGTCCCGGATGATATTGACTGTGATATTGTGATCGATAAAGCCCAGAACATCCAGATCCAGCTCCTCTATAGGGCATTCTACCTTGATGATGTCCTTTCTTCCCATCTTATTGCTGCGGGCGTTTTTGATGATGGCAACGCAGCAGTCCATCTTGTCCAGCTTCAGATATTTATAGATATCCATGGATTTTCCGGCCTGGATATGATCCAGCACCACACCTTCGTTTAACTGTCCGACACTTAACATACTTTCACCTCCAGCAGTGTGAGAATCAGGGCCATGCGCACATATACGCCGTACTGAGCCTGCTTAAAGTAAGCGGCTCTGGGATCGTCGTCCACTTCGGTGGAAATTTCATTTACCCGGGGAAGGGGATGAAGCACCATCATATCCGGCTTTGCCAGGGACATTTTCTGCTTGTCCAGAATGTAGAAATCCTTCATGCGCACATAATCTTCTTCGTTGAAGAAGCGTTCCTTCTGCACTCTGGTCATGTACAGAAGATCCAGCTCCGGGATGGCATCCTCCAGACGGGTCACTTCTTTAAACTTCTGGTTGTTTTTGCGCAGCACATCCTCCCTTACATAATCGGGGATCCGCAGCTCTTCCGGAGAGATCAGGACAAAAGTCACATCCGGATACCGGACAAGGGCATTGATCAGGGAGTGAACGGTGCGGCCGAACTTCAGATCGCCGCACAGGCCGATGGTCAGATGGCCCAGACGTCCTTTCAGAGAGCGGATCGTCATCAGATCGGTAAGGGTCTGAGTGGGATGCTCGTGTCCGCCGTCCCCCGCGTTGATAACCGGGATTCCGGACTTCAGGGATGCCACCAGGGGAGCGCCCTCCTTGGGGTGGCGGATAGCGGCGATATCAGCATAGCAGGAGATTACCCGAATCGTGTCGGATACGCTTTCTCCCTTGGCTGCAGAGCTGGAATCGGCCGAAGAAAAACCAAGTACGCTGCCTCCCAGATTCAGCATTGCGGCTTCGAAGCTGAGGCGGGTTCTTGTACTTGGCTCATAAAAAAGGGTGGCTATTTTCTTACCTTCACAGGCGTGGGCGTATTTTTGGGGGTTGGCTTCAATGTCGGCAGCCAGATCAAGAATCTTATCCAGCTCATCCACATTGAAATCAAGAGGGCTCATCAGATGTCTCATAATATCCTCCTTTGTGTTGGGTCATCAGCATTTTTTCTATCATATACTAAAGCCATTGGAAATGCAAGGCGGAAATAAAAAAAATCTCCCCGCATTTTTGCTTTTTTTCTATACAAAACAGACAAAATGCTCTATAATAGAAAAGATAAAATGAACGCAGACAGGAGGAGAAAATGGCGTACAAGGAAAGAAAAAGAATCCTGTTTTTCGGGCTTCCCTGGACCTTTACCACATACCAGGTGACGGAGGAGCTGATTACGACACGGAGCGGAATCTTACGGAGAATAGAAAACGACTGTTATATGTATAAGATTGTGGATGTGCGGCTGGAAACCAGCCTCCTGGAGCGCCTGTTCGGACTTGGCACCGTTCACTGCTTCGGCGGGGACGTGACGGATCCGGATCTGCTGATCCGGCATATCCGCCATGCCAGGGAGATCAAGGATTTCATTCTCCATTATTCAGAGGATCAGAGACTGAAGCGAAAGACTCTGAATACCCAGAATATCGGCGGAGGCCCGGGACTGGAAGAGATGGCGGACCATGACCCCTGCATGTTCTGAGGACGGTCCTGTTTTTACAGACGGCACAGCAGCCACTCAAAAAACAGACCGGCGCCAAACCATGCCGGCCCATAGTCCAGACGGATGAGGCCGTTTACCTGAAAGCGGCATTCGCTGTAGTCCCAGGGGCACGCCCCGAAAAAGCGCAGGAGGGAGCCGGTCACATATTCCACGGCAAAAAAACAGATCATGTAGAGATAGCCTCTGAGCAGGATGTTCAGAGGCTTTATCATGGGATAAAAGGGGACGATGGCGGAAGCCATCCCGTAAATAGGGAACATCCACAGAGAAGACTGGCCGGTGAGGCGGGCGTCTCCCTGCAGCATAGACCGTATGCCGGTCCAGCATATTTCCATACACCAGCCGATCAGGCCGCATCGGATAAATGTGAGCATGGGGCAACCTCTCAAAGCAGTTTTTTTTTTATTCATTGTGCCAGGGGTTCTGTCCTTTTATTCAGCAATAATATGGAAACAAATAGGAAACAATATTGTAATATTTCGGTTGAATATACAAAAAAAATAGAGTATAATTACTTTAGTTGTCTTTAGAAGGCTTTTTGCGGCTTAAAGATGCAAAGAAAGGAATGCGAAATAATAGCATGGGAGCATGGATTTTGGGAACAGCAGGCTTTGTTCTGTATTTTTTCTATGACATTAACAGTTTGAAATGGCAGAACAAAATTCTTAGCCGGTTTTTCTGGCTGGGGACGGCCTGTGTTCTGGTATCCGCTGTGTGGGCGGCGGCAGTTTTTTCGGATTTTTCCGGAAGGCTTCTGCCGGAGATACTCTTATACGGGGCAGCAGGCGTTCTGTTTTTGGTTCTGCTGCTTTACACTCTTTTTTTTGCCATTCCTTTCGATGAAACTTATGTGGAGGAGAACCACAGCAGAGAGGCATGCACAGAGGGAGTCTACGCGCTCTGCCGTCATCCCGGCGTTCTGTGGTTTGCCGGACTTTTCCTCTGTCTGTGGGGGCTTACAGGGGAGCCGGCCGGGGGAATATATTTTCTGACCATGATTTTCTGGAATCTTCTGTATGTAGTGTTCCAGGATATCTGGACCTTTCCCCGGACATTTATCAATTACAGGGAATATAAAAGGGAAACTCCTTTTATTCTGCCCGGCATAAAAAGCATCCGGGCCTGCTTCTTTAGAGGAAGGAAAAGAAAAGAAACGTAAAGGATAGGGAGGCGGACAGAAGTGGCGCTGAGAGACCAGCTGAAAAAACAGAAATATCAGGAAATCTGGCAGCAGTACTGCGGATTTCTGGATCTGTCCATGGACGGCTATATGAAAATTCAGAGGAGGCTGATGGAAGAACAGATCAGGCTCTGGTGCGGATGCGGACTGGGCCAGTCTATTTTAAAAGGACGTCAGCCGAAGAATCTGGAAGAATTCCGTCAGATGGTGCCGCTTACCACCTATGACGACTACGCGGATATCCTTCTGTCCAAACAGCCTCAGCTTCTTCCGGGCAATCCGGTCATCTGGATACAGACCACCTGGGAGGGCGGAAAGCATCCCATCAAAGTGGCGCCCTATACCAGAAGCATGCTGGATACATACCGAAACAACGTGATTGCCTGTCTGATACTTTCCACAAGTACCGCGAAAGGGAAATTCAATGTATCCAATACGGACAAAATTTTGTACGGGCTGGCGCCCCTTCCCTTTGCCACCGGGCTTTTCCCCCTGGCGCTGAACGAAGAGGCGGATCTGGAATTCCTTCCTGCGGTAAGGGATGCAGTCAATATGAGTTTCAGCCAGCGGAACAAGGCCGGATTTAAGATGGCGATGAAGCGCGACCTGGAATTTTTCTTCGGCCTTGGCAGCGTAGCCTACGCGGTGAGCCAGAGTCTCTCTTCCATGGGAGGATCCGGCAAATCCATGAAAATATCCGAACTGTTCCGGTGCAAACCCCATATGATTTCCCGGCTTCTCCGGTCAAAAAAACGGTGCCGGCGGGAAGAGAGAGCGCTGATGCCCAAAGATCTGTTCCGGCTGAAAGGCTTTATGGTGGCAGGTACGGACAATGGATGCTATAAGGATGACCTGGAAAAACTCTGGGGGATCCGTCCCATGGAACTGTTCGCGGGGACAGAACCCTCTATTATCGGCACGGAGACCTGGACCAGAAAAGGCATGTACTTTTTTCCGGACACCTGTTTTTATGAGTTTATCACAGAGGAAGATATGCTCCATAATTATGAGGATCCCTCCTTTGTGCCGCCTACCTATCTGATGGACGAGGTGCGTCCCGGACAGAAGTATGAGCTGGTGCTGACCGTATTAAAGGGCGGTGCCTTCGCCAGGTACCGATGCGGGGATATGTACCGCTGTGTGGGGCTGGAAAACAAGGAAGATGACACCAGGATTCCCCGCTTTGAATACGTGGACCGGGTGCCCTGGATCATCGACATTGCCGGTTTTACCAGGATTTCGGAGAACGGGATACGAAGCGCCATTCATCTGTCCGGCCTGGGGATTAAAGACTGGGTGGCCTTAAAAGAATATAATGAACAGCACAGACCATATCTTCATATGTATGTGGAACTTGAAGCGGGAGTGCTGATCAATCACGCCATGAGCGCCGGAATTTTAAAAGAACTTTTGAGCACATATTTCAAATACATTGACCAGGATTACCGGGATCTGAAAAAAATCCTGGGAATGGATCCTCTGGAAGTGACGATTCTGCGCTGTGGAACTTTTGACGCATACGAAGAAAAACGGGGAAAGAAAATCAGGCAGATGAATCCTCCGTATTATGAACTGACAGAACTTCTTCGCGCGCAGGAGAACAGATTACTTAAAAGGTAAGAGAGAAAAAGATGGGAACCTACAGATATATTTCGATCATCGCAGTATTTTTCTATGCGTTTATGATTTTGACTTTTCTGGCAGCAAAAAAGAATAAGCTGGTGAACAGTTTTCTGACCGTACTGCTGAGTCTGATACTCTGGACAGGCGGTTCTGTTTTCATGCGCATGGAACTGTGGCCTTCCTATACCGTATGGTACCAGGTATCACTTTGCGGCGTACTTCTGCTCCCTTACTCTTACAACCAGTTCGTTGTTGCCTTCGCGGGGAAAAAGGAGCATATGGTGGGGCCGCTGTATCTGATTGTTATGCTGCCCTGTTTCCTGGTGAATGTTTTTACCGGGATTTTCCTGAAATCTCCCCAGCTGGTGGTAGCGGGCGAGAACCGGTCCTTTGTGTATGAAATGGACTGGAAAGTGGCTGTTTTCTTCGCAATGGCCGGTCTGATGATGCTGAAAATGCTGTTCAACATTTTCCAGATCTGCCGGGAAAACAGAACTATGCGCAAGCAGTTTGAACCGGTGGTGCTGAGTATTGTCATACTTTTTATGGGGAATATGCTGATTAGCGTTCCGTTTTTTGAAGGATTTCCCATCGACATTCTCTGCGGCCTGCTTAACGCGCTGCTGCTGCTGTACGCCCTGATCCGCAGACGGCTGTTCCGTCTGCAGATGCTGGCATCTGCCGGCCTGTGCTATGGGGTAGGACTCCTCCTTTCCCTGGTGCTGTTTTTCTACCTTTCGCCTTATCTCCAGTATGTACTGAAGCAGTACGTTCCGGTGACAGCCCAGTATTATCCGCTGCTGTTTGCGGTTCTGTTTCTGCTGGCTTATCTGGGCTTTACGTTTCTGTGGAAAATACTTGTAAATAATCTGTTTGTGAAAGAAGAACTGCAGCAGGCGGAGAAATTGAAACAGTTCAGTTCCGCCGTGTCCAAAACACTGCATCTGCAGGCAATTATGAATGAGACCATACAGGTGATTAAAGATACCATGGATGTGGAGACCATCTATATCTGTATGCAGGAGATGCCGGGGGGACCTTACCGGGGGCTGTACAGCGACAAGCCTCTCAGCGATCTGTCTTTTGCGCTGGAGGAGGAAAATCCTCTCATCCGGTGGCTGAAGAATAATGATGAACCCATGATCTACAAGGAATTCCGCTACACGGTGGAATATAAATCCATGTGGGAGAGTGAAAAGAGCAGCCTGGAAAAGATGGGGATCAAATGCTGTGCTGCCCTTAAGGATGACAGCCAGCTGACAGGCGTGATTCTGCTGGCGGACCGCAGCAGAAAGGCCCATATCGGATATGGAGATCTGCAGCTGCTCTCCTCCATCATCTCAGTGGCCTCCATTGCCATTAAGAATGCCAGCCTTTATGAACAGGCCTGGAATGAGGCCAGGACTGATGAGATGACCGGGCTGCTGAACCGGAAATATTTTTATGAAGTGCTGAACCAGGAGTTTGAGAAAAATAAAGACGGCTCTCTGGCCCTGGTTTTGTTTAACGTGGATGATTTTAAACTGTACAATCAGCTTTACGGCGTGAAAGAGGGAGACGCCTGCCTGAAACGGATTGCGGATATTATCCGGGGCAGTGTGGGCGAGAACGGTTATGCGGCCCGCTACAGCGGAAAAGAATTTGCCATACTGCTTCCCAAATATGATATTTTCTCTGCCAGAAATATGGCGGAAACTATCAGCCGGCAGATTTATGTCATGAATAACCGGGAGCAGGATTATAAGCTGAAGGCTGTCACTGTCAGCGTGGGCGTCAGCGCCTCGCCTTATGCCGCCAAGTCAGTGAAGGAACTGATGGAAAACGTGGATCTGGCGGTTTACCATGTAAAGCACAGCGGCAAAAACGGGATCAAGGTATTCGATACCCTGTTTCAGAACAGTGTGGAGGCGGAGAAAGAGAAGGACCATGCTCATATCTATCAGGAATATGAATCCACGATTTACGCTCTGACGGCTGCCATTGACGCCAAGGATCACTATACCTTCAGCCATTCCAACAATGTGGCTTACTACGCCATGGAACTGGCGAAAGCCCTGGGCATGAACCAGGATGTGGTGGAGATTATTCGTCAGTCCGCCCTGCTTCACGATGTGGGCAAGATCGGAATCCCGGAGAATATTCTGAACAAGAAGGGAAGACTGACAGAGGAGGAGTACGAAGTGGTAAAGGGCCATGTGGAAGCCTCCATCGGCATTATCCGTCACCTGCCTTCCCTGGATTATGTAATTCCCGCTGTAATCGGGCACCATGAGCGGTATGACGGAAGAGGCTACCCAAGAAAGATCGCGGGAGAGGATATTCCTGCCACGGCCAGAATTCTCTGCATTGCGGATTCTTTTGACGCCATTACGTCCAAGCGGTGTTATAAGAAATCTTCCTCTGTAGAAAGGGCCAGAGAGATCCTGCTGGAGGAGGCCGGCCGGCAGTTTGATCCGCATATGGTGCAGGTGTTTGTAAAATGCCTGGATGAGGGAACCATTAGGCTGATAAAAAGCGAGCCGGATCTTTAAGATAAGACAAAATAAATTCACGGGGGGCTGCCATCGCAGCCCTCTTTGCGTGCAGAAAGGACAGAAACAATGCGATACGAAGAAGCAAGGGAATACCTGAACCTGATTTCCGCAAAGGGAAATCTGCTGGGGCTGGAGAGCATCCGCGTTTTGCTGCGGGAACTGGGAAATCCCCAGGACAGGCTGAAATTCATCCATGTGGGCGGAACCAACGGGAAAGGTTCTGTGGCCGCCTACATGGAGGGGGCGCTGCGGCAGGCCGGATATAAGGTGGGAAGATATATCTCTCCGGCTCTGTTTTCCTATGAAGAGCGGATACAGGTAAACGGAGCCTATATTACCCGGGAGGCGGTAGCCAGGCTGGCAACAGAAATCGCGAAAGCCCGTAGCGCCATCGCCAGGCGGGGAGAACCGGAGTCAACCATTTTTGAAGTGGAGACAGCCATGTCTTTTCTGTATTTTCTGGAGCAGGGCTGCGACCTGGTGCTGCTGGAAGTGGGCATGGGAGGCAGAGAGGACGCCACCAATATCGTGACCGCCACTGTCATGGAGGTGCTGGTTTCCATCAGCATGGACCATATGGAGTTTCTGGGAAGCACACTGGCAGAGATTGCCTGGAACAAGGCGGGGATTATAAAGAAGCATACCCCGGTGGTTTCCTGGCCCCAGCAGCCGGAGGCCCTGGAGGTGATCCGGCAGGTGTGCGAAAAACAGGAGGCTTCCCTTTCTGTTCTCCGGGAGGAAGAAATCACGGACAGAGTTTACGGCCTGAGGGAACAGAAATTTTCTTACCGGGGTCTGGAACTGACCATCCATCTGGCGGGAACCTGCCAGATGGAAAACGCCGCCCTGGCCGCCCTGGCCCTTCTGACTCTGCGGGAGCAGGGCTATCCGGTCAGCGATGAGCAGATCCGGAGCGGTTTTGAGAATACCCGGTGGGAAGGGCGTTTCCAGATTCTGAGGGAAAACCCTGCGGTAGTCATAGACGGCGCCCATAATCCGGACGCCGCCCGGGTTTTGATGGAAGCTGTGGGGAAATACTTCCCCCATCAGAAAATTTATTATATTTTTGGCGTGTTTTCTGACAAAGAATATGATAAAATTATTGAGATGACCGCTCCCAGGGCGGAATGGATCTATACGGTGGAGACAAAGGATAATCCGAGAGCCCTGCCGGCAGAAGAACTGGCGCTTGCGGTATCAAAGGTAAATCCCCGGGTGACGGCTGTGGCAGATGTGCCCCGGGCCCTGGACGCGGCTCTGGAAAGAGCCTCGGGGGAGGATGTGATCCTGGTATTCGGATCCCTCTCTTTTTTGTGGGAGGCAAAGCAGTATTTTTCCGGAAAATCCGGAGACGGACAGATAAAAATGAAAAACAGAACAGACAGGAGCGCCCTATGAGAGATTTATTGGAATTGCGGGACGAGATTGATGTGATAGACCGGCAGATTGTGGAACTGTTTGAGCGCAGAATGGCGGTCAGCGAAGAGGTGGCGGAGTATAAGATCAGCACCGGAAAAAAGGTGTTTGACAAAGAGAGAGAGAGGTCCAAAATTGAAACGCTGACAGCTATGGCTCACAACGATTTTAACCGGCACGGCATTGAGGAGCTTTTTTCCCAGATCATGTCCATGAGCAGAAAAAAGCAGTACCAGCTGCTGGCCCGGCACGGAGTGGCAGGCCGCCTGCCCTTTATTGCGGTGGATGAGATTGAGAAAGACCATGTGCGGGTGGTGTTTCAGGGCGTGGAGGGGGCCTATAGCCATGCTGCCATGTGCCGGTATTTCGGCGAACAGGTAAACAGCTTCCACGTAAGCAAATGGAGAGACGCCATGGAAGCCATCGCGGAGGGCGCGGCGGATTACGCGGTGCTGCCCATTGAAAATTCCACGGCGGGGATCGTGGCGGATAATTTTGATCTGCTGGTGGATTTTGAAAACTATATTGTGGGGGAGCAGGTGATTAAGTGCGAACATGTGCTGATGGGACTGCCGGGCACGGAGCTTTCCGATATCCGGGCTGTCATCTCCCATCCCCAGGCCCTCTCCCAGTGCGAGGGCTTCCTGGACCGGCACAGAAACTGGCGGAGAATTCCCTATGACAATACGGCCATGGCAGCCAGGAAGGTGGCGGATGAGGGGGACAGAACCCAGGCGGCCATCGGCAGCGCCTTCGCGGCCAAACGGTTCGGGCTGGAGATTCTGGCGGATCAGATTTATGACAATGAGGCCAACTCCACCCGGTTTATCATTGTGACCAACCAGCGGATTTTCAAAAGGGACGCGGGAAAGATCAGCATCTGCTTTGAAGTTCCCCACAGAAGCGGGTCTCTTTACAATATTCTGTCCCACTTTATTTACAACAATCTGAATATGAACCGGATTGAATCCCGGCCGATTACGGGGAGAAACTGGGAGTACCGGTTTTTTATTGACTTTGACGGAAATCTGAATCAGGGCAGCGTCAAGAACGCTTTAAGAGGGATACGGGAAGAAGCCGTCAATATGAAAATACTGGGGAATTACTGATCACGGCCGCAAAGGGAGCCCCGGAAGATGAGAAAAAGAAAATGAGGATACGCGTATGAAGCGAATAGAGGAACTGATTTTATACCGGCTGGAGAACCATTCCCTGCCGGAAAGGCTTTCCCTGCTGGCAGGGGAACTGAACGAGCGGGAAGCGGAAAGCCGGGATGTGGACATTTATTCCGGCTGTATGCAGGAGCTGGTGGAAACGGCGGAGAGCCACGGCTTTTCCGGAAATCTCTGGCACTGCTATCTGACCTATCTGCTGGTTTACCATGAGAACGCCTACAGCAGGGCCTGCGAGATCCGGGGAGCTGTATCAGGGGGCATCAACGGCATGGCCCTTCAGGACTTTGAAATATTCAGGGAGTGGTTTTCCTTTGACTTTCAGAGCCTGGAAGAGAAGCTGGGGGTTAAAATCTGGCCCATGATCCGGGATTACGCCAATGCAGAAAACGACAGAAAGATATTTAACCGGAGAATCAGAGACCGGATCCGCGGCCTGAGCCGGAAGCTTGCCTCTGCCGTCTCCGCGGAAGAATTTAAAGCGTATATGGAAGAATTTTACCGGGAATTCGGCGTGGGAAAATTCGGACTTCACAAAGCGTTCCGGGTGACCCACGGAAAGAAGGGGGTGGAGATTGTCCCCATCACCAATATAGCCCATGTCTATCTGGAGGATCTGGTGGGTTATGAGAGCGCCAAGAAAAAGCTGATTGACAATACGGAAGCCTTTGTGGCGGGACGCCGGGCCAATAACTGCCTGCTGTTCGGAGACGCGGGAACGGGAAAATCTTCCAGCATAAAGGGGATCCTCAACCGTTATTATGACCGGGGCCTGCGGATTATAGAGGTGTACAAGCACCAGTTCCAGGACCTGAACGATATCATCGCCCAGATCAAAAACAGGAATTACCGGTTCATTATCTACATGGACGATTTATCTTTCGAGGAATTTGAGATAGAATATAAATATCTGAAGGCTGTGATCGAGGGCGGGCTGGAGAAAAAACCGGATAATATTCTGATTTACGCCACCTCCAACCGCCGCCATCTGATCCGGGAGAATTTTTCCGATAAAGAGGAGACAAGGGAGGATATGCACACCTCGGATACGGTACAGGAGAAGCTTTCCCTTGTATACCGGTTCGGCGTCAGCATTTATTTCGGCTCACCCAGCAAGAAGGAGTTCCAGAATATCGTAAAGGTGCTGGCCGAAAGACAGGGGATTGACATGCCCCAGGAAGAACTGCTCCTGGAGGCCGGCCGGTGGGAGATGAACCATGGCGGCCTGTCAGGACGGACGGCGCAGCAGTTTATTGATTACCTTTTGGGCAAACCTCAGCAGGAATGAAAAGGAGAAAGCTATGGCAGTGAAGTTATTTGGAGCGATTGTGATCGGCTCGATGGAAACAGAGATGAAAATTTTTGAACTGTCAGCCAGGAAAGGGATGAAGGAGATCGACTGCGTCAGCGCCAGGATCCATCTGGGAGTGGACGCCTACAGCAAGGGGCGTCTGGACGTGGAAAAGGTGGAGGAACTGTGTACGGTTCTCAAGGAGTTTAAGCAGATCATGGAGGGATACCGGGTGGACGGCTTTAAAGTCTGCGCCACCAGCGCGCTCCGGGAGATACGGTCGTCTTTAATCACCCGGGACTATATTGAAAAGCAGACGGGACTTAAGATTGAGATTTTAAGCAACTCCGAGCAGCGCTTTCTGGATTACAAATCCATTGCCTCCGAGAGCGGCTCCTTTGAGACCATTATCAGCAGCGGAACCGCCATCGTGGATATTGGGGGCAGCAGCATCCAGATTTCCGTGTTTGACAAGGACAAGCTGATCACCACCCAGAATATCCGGATGGGAAAAGTAAGCACCCGGGAAAAGTTTATGCCGCTGGCAAAAAACAACGCCCATTATGAAAAGCTGGTGCTGGAGCTGATGGAGCATGAGCTGAACGGTTTCGGAAAACTGTACCAGAAGGACCGGCAGATCAGCAATCTGATCGTCATCGACGGAGATCTGGTGGAACTGATGCGCAAGCAGGAGCAGTCTTCCAGCATCTCGGTGGTATCAAAAGAAGAATTTGAGGAAACTTACCGCAGAATTGTCTGTCTGAACCCGGATGAGGTGACGGAGCAGTTCCATATTTCTTCGGATTCCGCTCCCTTTGTGGTGTCCTCCGTGATTTTCTGCCGCTGCCTGATGGAAAAACTGGGGGCGGAGACCATCTGGCTTCCGGAGATGAGCACCAATGACGGCCTGTGCTACGATTACGGAGTGAGCAATAGGCTGATTAAATCCAAACACAATTTTGACGAGGATATTCTTGCGGCTTCCCGGAATATCGCCAAGCGCTACAAGAGCAACATGCCTCACATCAAAAATATGGAGGAGATGACGCTGCAGATTTTTGACAGGATGAAGAAGATACACGGCCTGGGACAGAGAGAAAGACTTCTGCTGCAGATTTCCGTGATCCTGCATAACTGCGGAAAATATATCAGCCTGACCAACGTGGCGGAATGCGCCTACAACATTATCATGACGACGGAGATAATCGGTCTCTCCCACGCGGAACGGCGGATCATCGCCAACGTGGTGAAATACAACACCCTGGACTTTGAGTATGACGACGACCGGGCGGGGGGCACCAGCATTACCAGAGAGGAGTATCTGGTGATCGCCAAGCTGACGGCCATTCTCCGGGTGGCCAACGCCCTGGACCGCAGCCATAAACAGAAATTTAAAAACTATACGGTTGCCCTTAAAGGAGACCGGCTGCAGATTACAGTGGACAGCCAGGAGGATCTGACGCTGGAGAAGGGAACCCTGGCGGAGAAGGCGGATTTCTTTGAGGAAGTATTTAATATTTATCCCGTAGTAAAGCAGAGAAAGAAAATGTAGGAGGAACATTATGGCGGCGATTGATTATACAAAACCGGAATACTATACAAACCGGGAACTGAGCTGGCTGGATTTTAACATGAGAATTCTGGGGGAAGCCAGAGACAAGGCCAACCCGCTTTTTGAGAGGCTGAAATTTTTAAGCATTACCGCCTCCAATCTGGATGAATTTTTTATGATTCGGGTGGCGTCCCTCAAGGATATGGTGCATGCCAGATATACCAAACCGGATATTGCGGGACTGAAACCGGAAGAGCAGCTGAATCTGATCCAGGAGAAGGCCCATCATCTGGTGGGACTTCAGTATTCCACCTACAACCGGTCCCTGCTGCCGGCCTTAAAGCAGGCAGGCCTGGAGCTGGTGACGGCCCATGAAGACATGAGCGAGGAGCAGAAGGCTTTCGCCGACCAGTATTTTGAGGAGAATGTATATCCGGTGCTGACTCCTATGGCTATGGATTCTTCCAGGCCCTTCCCCCTGATCCGGAACAAATCCCTGAATATCGGCGCCCTGATTTCCAAGAAGGGCGAGAAGGGGAAAGCGGAGTTTGCCACCGTGCAGGTACCCGGCGTTCTGCCCAGGGTGATTGAGCTGCCGGCGGGAAAAGAGGGAACCCGGGCGGGTATTCTGCTGGAGGAACTGATTGAGAGAAATATCGACCAGCTGTTCCTGAACTATGACGTGGTGTGCGCCCATCCCTACCGGATTATCCGCAACGCGGACCTGACCATTGATGAGGACGACGCGGCGGACCTGCTGATGGAGATACAGAAGCAGCTGAAGAAACGGCAGTGGGGCGAGGTGATCCGGCTGGAAGTGGAGGACAAAATCGACCAGAAGCTGCTGAAGATTCTGAAAAAAGAATTTGACATCAAACCGGAAGATATTTATTCCATCAGCGGCCCTCTGGATCTCACCTTCCTGATGAAGGTGTACGGCGTGGAGGGATTTGAGCATTTAAAGACCCCGCCCTATACGCCCCAGCCTGTGCCGGCTCTGGAAAATGAGACGGACATCTTTGCGGCTGTCCGGAAAAAGGATATTTTCCTGCACCATCCCTATGAGACGTTCGATCCGGTGGTGAATTTCGTGCGCCAGGCGGCAAGAGATCCCCAGGTGCTGGCCATCAAGCAGACCCTGTACCGGGTCAGCGGCCATTCTCCCATTGTGGCGGCTCTGGCCCAGGCGGCGGAGAACGGCAAGCAGGTCTCCGTGCTGGTGGAACTGAAGGCCCGGTTTGACGAGGAAAACAATATTATCTGGGCCAAGATGCTGGAGAAAGCGGGATGCCATGTGATTTACGGCCTGGTTGGCTTAAAGACCCACAGCAAGATCACCCTGGTGGTGCGCCGGGAGGAAGACGGCATCCGCCGGTATGTGCATCTGGGCACCGGCAATTATAATGACAGCACGGCCAAGCTGTATACCGACTGCGGGATTATGACCTGCCAGGAAGCCATCGGGGAAGACGCCACCGCTGTGTTCAACATGCTGTCCGGCTACTCGGAGCCCAGGCGGTGGAACCGTCTGTCCCTGGCCCCCATCTGGCTGCGGGACAAATTCCTCTCCCTGATCCGCCGGGAGGCCGATCATGCCAGAGAGGGGCAGCCGGCCAGGATCATTGCCAAAATGAATTCCCTGTGCGACCAGGAAGTGATCGCCGCTCTCTATGAGGCCAGCGCCGCCGGCGTAAAGATTGATCTGATTATCCGGGGAATCTGCTGCCTGAAGGTGGGTATCCCCAAAGTCAGCGAAAATATTACGGTGCGGTCTATCGTGGGCACTTTCCTGGAGCACGCCAGGATGTTCTATTTCCAGAACGGCGGCCAGGAGGAATACTACATGGGAAGCGCCGACTGGATGCCCAGAAATCTGGATAAGCGGGTAGAGATACTCTTTCCGGTAGAGGACGAGGACCTGAAGAAAGAGGTGCGCCATATTCTGGAGATTCAGCTGGCGGATACCCTGAAAGCCCATGAGCTGAAAGCCGACAATGGATATGAGAAAATCGACAAGAGAGGCAAGGCTCTGCTGTGCGCCCAGGAATATTTCTGTGAGGAGGCAAGGCAGAGAGCCAGAAAACCGGCCGATCCGGCGGCTACCCGGGTATTTATCCCGGCGGAACCGGCGGAGGAAGAGTAAATTTGACGCAGCCGGCCATGCCGGATGGGAGGAAGCAGATGTATCGCGATTGTACAAAAAAAATTCAGATTGGCGACAGGGTGATCGGAGGCGGGAATCCGATTCTGATACAGTCTATGACCAATACCAGGACAGAGGATGTGAAAGCCACGGTGGAGCAGATCAACCGGCTTGCCGCGGCAGGCTGCGATATTATCCGGTGCGCCGTGCCGGATGCCGAGGCGGCCAGGGCGATCCGGGAGATAAAAAAAGAGATCAGGATCCCGCTGGTGGCGGACATCCATTTTGACTACCGTCTGGCTGTGGAAGCCATTGAAAACGGAGCGGATAAGATTCGGATCAATCCCGGCAATATCGGCGGCGAGGACCGGGTGAGGACTGTGGTGGCGGCAGCCAGAGAGAGAAACGTTCCCATTCGGGTGGGAGTCAACAGCGGTTCCCTGGAAAAAGACCTGGTGGAAAAGTACCATGGCGTTACGGCGGAGGGACTGGTGGAGAGCGCCCTGGAAAAAACCGGCATGATCGAAGATATGGGATATGACAATCTGGTGATCAGCATTAAATCTTCCGATGTGCTGATGTGCGCCAGGGCCCATGAGCTGATAGCGGCCCGGACAAAATACCCGCTCCATGTGGGCATCACCGAGGCGGGCACTCTGCTGGCGGGCAATATCAAATCCGCCGTGGGACTGGGACTGATCCTGTCAAAAGGCATCGGCGATACCATCCGGGTGTCTCTTACCGGCGACCCGCTGGAAGAGGTGAAGTCCGCTAAGCTGATTTTAAAAACCCTGGGGCTGCGCAGAGGGGGGATCGAAGTGGTATCCTGTCCTACCTGCGGGAGAACCCAGATTGACCTGATTAAACTTGCCAACCAGGTAGAGGATATGGTGGCGGATATTCCGCTGGACCTGAAAGTGGCTGTGATGGGCTGCGTGGTGAACGGGCCCGGAGAAGCCCGGGAAGCGGATATCGGCATTGCCGGAGGAAAAGGAGAGGGGCTGCTGATCAAAAAGGGAAAGGCAGTGAAAAAAGTGCCGGAGGATCAGCTGCTGGCAGTGCTGCGTCAGGAGTTGGAAAACTGGAGTGAAACGGTATGATAAAATCCTTTGCGGAAGCCTTTCCGGATCTGCATCTGAGCCAGGACGCCCGGGAACTGATGGAACAGGCGTCGGTGGTGCGCGTTACGCTGAACGCCGGAAGAGATCAGATGAGGATTTATCTGGAAAGCGATGTTTTAATCCATAAGAAATACATTTTTGAGACAGAGCGGGCCATAGGTGACCAGCTCTGTTTCGATGTGCCCCTTCAGGTGAAGATCATTGAAAAATTCCGCCTGTCCGGGCAGTATACGGCCCAGAAGCTGCTGCCGGTTTACAGAGACAGCATCCTTCTGGAACTGAAAAATTACAATATGTTTCTCTACAATCTGTTCCGCAGCGCCCGGTGCGAATTTACGGACCCGGATACCATGCGCCTGTCCATGGAGGATACGGTGGTAGCCAGAGGCAAGGAGGAAGAGCTGCTTCAGATTCTGGAGAAAATTTTCTGCGAAAGATGCGGACAGACGCTGAAAATAGAGCCGGAGCTGATAAAGCCCAAGGAGAGCCAGAACCGGAAACTGGCCCAACTGAAGCTGGAGCAGGAGGTGGCGCAGATCTGCGAAAGGGTGAACCGGCAGAAAGAGGAAGAGAACGGAGAGGAATTTCTGGAGGCCCCTGCCGGACAGGAACAGGCGCCGTTCCGGAAACCGGGGGATTCCCGGACAAAAGCGGAACCGGCGGCAGAAAAGACTGCGCCCCCGGCTCCCCGTGCCAAGACAGGGGGAAGCCCCCAGGGAAGGACCTTTTCAAAGGGAAAGGGAGCGCCGGGAAGACAGGAGGGCGGCCGTTTCGGCGGCGCGCTGCGGCGGTCCGACAATCCGGATGTGCTGGTGGGACGGGACTTTGAGGAGGACGCCATTCCCATTGAGCAGATTGTGGGAGAGATGGGAGAAGTCACCATCCGGGGACAGATCCAGAATATGGAAACCCGGGAGATCCGGGGAGAAAAAACCATCGTCATGCTGGAAGTGACAGACTTTACCGATACCATCGTGGTAAAAATGTTTGCCAGAAACGATCAGATGGAGGAGCTGAAAGCCGGGATTCAGAAAGGAATTTTTGTGAAAATCCGGGGCGTGACCACCATCGACAGATTTGACAGCCAGCTCACCATCGGTTCCGTGACAGGGATCAAAAAGATTGCGGATTTCCGGGTGGCCAGAATGGACACCTATCCGGAAAAGCGGGTGGAGTTGCACTGCCATACCAAGATGAGCGACATGGACGGCGTCTCCGATGTGAAGGATATTATCAAATGCGCCATGAAATGGGGGCATAAAGCCATTGCTGTTACGGACCACGGGGCGGTGCAGGCTTTCCCGGACGCCAATCACGCGGTGCCCTCTGATTCGGATTTTAAGGTGATTTACGGCATGGAAGCCTATCTGGTGGACGACCTGAAACAGATTGCGGCAGGCTCCAGAGGACAGAGCCTGGAGGGTACCTTTGTGGTGTTTGATCTGGAAACCACCGGCTTTTCTCCGGTGAAAAACCGGATCATAGAGATCGGCGCGGTGCGGGTAGAGCAGGGAAAGATTATGGACCGGTTCAGCACCTTTGTGAACCCGGACGTCCCCATTCCCTTCCGGATCCAGCAGCTGACGGGGATTAACGATTCCATGGTGCTGGACGGGCCCAAAATTGAGGAGGTGCTGCCCCGGTTCCTGGAATTCTGCCGGGGAGCGGTGATGGTGGCTCACAACGCCTCCTTTGATATGAGCTTTATTGAAGAGAACTGCCGCAGACTGGGGCTGGAGGAGACCTTTACTTCCGTGGACACGGTAGCCATGGCCCGGGTGTTGCTGCCCCAGCTGAACCGTTTCAAACTGGATACAGTGGCAAAGGCCCTGGGAGTGCCCCTGGAAAACCACCACCGGGCGGTGGACGACGCGGGATGCACCGCCCTGATTTTTGAAAAAATGCTGCAGATGCTCAAAGAGCGGGAGATTAATAACCTGGATCAGTTAAATGAGCTGGGACAGTCCTCCCAGGAGCAGATTAAAAAGCTGCCTACCTATCACGCCATTCTGCTGGCTGCAAACGACGTGGGCAGGGTCAATCTGTACCGGCTGGTTTCCTGGTCCCATCTGCAGTATTACAACAGAAGGCCCAGAGTGCCCAAGAGCGTGCTGCAGAAATACCGGGAGGGTCTGATTCTGGGATCGGCCTGCGAGGCGGGCGAACTGTTCCGGGCCATTGTCAGGGGGGCTTCCGCCCAGGAACTGGCAGGCATCGTGCAGTTCTATGATTATCTGGAGATTCAGCCTCTGGGCAACAACATGTTTATGACCCGGGACGACTATGAGGATCCCAAGACGGTGGAGGAGCTGAAGGAATACAACCGCACCATCGTCCGGCTGGGAGAACAGTACGACAAGCCGGTGGTGGCTACCTGCGACGTCCATTTCCTGAATCCGGAGGATGAGATTTACCGCCGGATTATTATGGCCGGAAAGGGATTTAAGGACGCGGACGAGCAGGCGCCCCTGTATCTGCGCACCACGGAGGAGATGCTGCAGGAATTTCAGTATCTGGGGGAGGAGAAGGCCAGGGAGGTGGTGATTACCAATACGGTAAAAATCGCCGGCATGTGTGAGAAGATTTCCCCTGTCCGGCCGGATAAATGCCCGCCGGTGATTGAAAATTCCGATCAGCTGCTGCGGGATATCTGCTACAACCGGGCCCATGAGATTTACGGGGAGCAGCTGCCCCGGATCGTGGAGGAGCGGCTGGAGCGGGAATTAAACTCCATCATATCCAACGGCTTTGCGGTGATGTACATTATCGCCCAGAAGCTGGTGTGGAAATCCAATGCGGACGGCTACCTGGTAGGCTCCAGAGGTTCCGTGGGATCTTCCTTTGTGGCCACCATGGCCGGGATTACGGAGGTGAATCCCCTTCACCCCCATTACTACTGCGAACACTGTCATTTCAGCGATTTTGACTCCCCGGAGGTAAAGAAGTTTGCCGGTATGGCCGGCTGCGATATGCCGGACCGGGACTGCCCGGTGTGCGGGGCAAAGCTGAAAAAAGACGGATTTGATATTCCCTTTGAAACCTTCCTGGGATTTAAGGGAAACAAGGAGCCGGATATTGACCTGAACTTCTCCGGAGAGTACCAGAGTAAGGCCCACAAATATACGGAAGTTATTTTCGGGGCGGGACAGACCTTCCGGGCCGGCACCATCGGTACCCTGGCGGACAAAACGGCCTACGGCTATGTGAAAAACTACTTTGAGGAGCGGGGCGTCCACAAGCGCCACTGCGAGATCAACCGGATTGTGGCGGGCTGCGTGGGGGTACGCCGTACCACTGGCCAGCACCCGGGAGGCATCATCGTGCTGCCCTACGGGGAGGAAATCTATTCCTTCACTCCGGTGCAGCATCCTGCCAATGACACCACAACCGATATTATTACCACCCATTTTGACTACCACTCCATCGATCACAACCTGCTGAAGCTGGATATACTGGGACACGATGATCCCACCATGATCCGGATGCTGGAGGATCTTACCGGGGTGGATGCGAAGAAGATCCCGCTGGACGACCGGGAGGTGATGTCCCTGTTCCAGAATACGGAAGCGCTGAAGATTACCCCGGATCAGATCGGGGGCTGTCCTTTGGGCTCCCTGGGAATCCCGGAGTTTGGAACAGAATTTGCCATCCAGATGCTGGTGGATACAAAGCCTCAGTATTTTTCGGATCTGGTAAGGATCGCGGGACTGGCCCACGGCACGGACGTGTGGCTGGGAAATGCCCAGACCCTGATACAGGAGGGAAAGGCCACTATTTCCACCGCCATCTGTACCCGGGACGATATTATGACCTACCTGATTGAAAAAGGACTGGACAGCGAGCTCTCCTTTACCATTATGGAGAGCGTGCGGAAGGGTAAGGGACTGAAGCCGGAGTGGGAGGAGGAGATGACGAAGCATCAGGTGCCGGACTGGTATATCTGGTCCTGCAAGAAGATCAAGTATATGTTTCCCAAGGCCCACGCGGCGGCCTATGTGATGATGGCCTATCGGATCGCCTGGTTTAAGATCAACCGGCCCCTGGCCTACTACGCATCATACTTCAGTATCCGGGCCTCCGGCTTTGACTATGAGCTGATGTGCCTGGGGGAGGAGCGGCTGCTGATGCACATGAAGGATTATGAAAAACGGATGGATTCGTTAAGCAAAAAGGAACAGGACGAGTACAAGGATATGAAGGTGGTACGGGAAATGTACGCCAGAGGCTTTGACTTTACCCCCATTGACATCTACAAAGCCCAGGCCAGCCGTTTCCAGATCGTGGACGGGAAACTGATGCCCGCCCTGGATACCATTGACGGTCTGGGAGGCAAGGCGGCGGACGCGGTGGTGGACGCGGTAAAAGACGGCCCCTTCCTGTCCCGGGATGATTTCAGAGAGAGAACCAAGGTGAGCAAGACGGTGATCGATATGCTGGCAGACCTTGGCATCCTGGAAAATCTTCCGGAGTCCAACCAGCTTTCTTTGTTTGACTTCGCCTGAGGCAGGACCGGTCTCCCAAAAGACCGGGCTTTACAAAACGGCGGCTTTTCTTTTATAATGAGGCGGCAGAGTAAAAAAGGAGGAACCATATGAAAAACAGCGCGTTAGTTCTGGAAGGCGGGGCCAACCGGGGCATTTTTACCGCAGGGGTGCTGGACGTCCTGATGGAGCGTAAGTTTCAGGCAGACTACGTGGTGGGCGTATCAGCCGGAGCCTGTAATGCGGTGGATTATATTTCAGAGCAGCCTCTGCGTTCCAGAGACTGTATTATTGCCTGGAACCAGGAAAAGATGCGGGATCAGATGGCCGCGTTCCGGAAGGAACACTGCGTCATGGATATGCGGCTTCTGTTCGACGTTTTCCCCAACGAGAAATATCCCTTTGACTACGATACATTTTTTGATTCCCCGATCCGATGTGAACTGGCGGTAACCAACTGCCTGACGGGAAGGCCGGAATATCTCAGTGAGACGTCTGACCGGCAGAGACTGATGAAAATCTGCAGGGCTTCCAGCAGTATTCCCATTCTGTCCACCATGGTGGATGTGGACGGCACCCCCTATTTTGACGGAGGCCTGGCGGACTCCATTCCGGTGCTTCACGCCAGAAAGCTGGGGTACCGGAAGCTGGTGGTGGTGCTGACCCAGAAAAAAGGGTATCGAAAGACTATTTCCAAAAAAACCATCGCCCTGATACGGGCCCGGTACCGTCGTTACCCGGAGCTGGTAAAGACCTGCTGCCTGCGGCCCTACCGGTACAATAAATGTCTGGATTCCATTGAAAAATGGGAGGCGGCGGGGAAACTTTTTGTGATCCGTCCCAGGATGCAGCCGGTAAGCAGGCTGGAGAAAAATGTGGACAAGCTGCAGGATTTTTATGAGCACGGCCGGGACGTGATGCGGGAACAGTATGACGGGCTGCTGGAATATCTGGCCAGATGAGGAGAGAAGGATGCTTGAACAGTTTTATCCGGGAGAATATCTGGATTCAGCCTATGAGATAGATTATGAGAAGCTGGCCGGAGAAGGATACCGGGGCGTGATTTTTGACATAGACAATACGCTGGTGCCCCACGGGGCCCCGGCGGATGAGAGGGCCGTCCGGCTTTTTGGCCGGCTGAAGAGCCTGGGATACCAGTGCTGTCTGCTCTCCAACAATCAGCTTGCCAGGGTGGAGATGTTCAACCGGGATGTGCAGGTGCATTTTATTGAGAATGCCCACAAGCCTTCTGTGAAAAACTACCGAAGGGCCATGGAACTGATGGGTACAGACGAAACCACTACGATTTTTGTGGGAGACCAGATCTTTACGGATATCTACGGAGCCAACCGGGCCGGGATCCGGACCATTCTGGTAAAGCCCATCCATCCCAAAGAAGAAATCCAGATTGTGCTGAAGCGCTATCTGGAAAAGATTGTCCTGTTTTTTTATAAAAGGAGAAAAAAGACATGAATCAGATCATTCTCATCGGTTTTATGGGAGCGGGCAAGACCACCATCGGAAAGGCGCTGGCCAAAAGTCTGAACCGGGAATTCGCGGACACGGATGAACGGATCGAGGCGGATACGGGGCGGAAAATCCCGGATATATTTGAGAAAGAGGGGGAGCCCTATTTTCGGCGTCTGGAGACAGAAACCCTGCAGAAACTGGAGAAGGAGGGGATCCCCCGGGTGATCGCGGTGGGAGGCGGCCTTCCCATGCAGCCGGAAAATGGGCCGATCCTGAACCGGATGGGAACCGTGGTTTTTCTGGAGGCGGATACGGATACCCTGGAAGCGCGTCTTCGGGGAGACACATCCAGGCCCAAGCTCCAGGGCGGAGAACTGCGGGAGCGGATTTTGACCTTGATGCGGGAACGGGAGGAAACTTACCGGCAGGTGGCGCATCTGAGCGTGCGGACAGACCACAGAAGCGTGGATGAGGTGGCGGAGGAAATAAGGGGCAGAATTTTGGCCGTCCGCTAAAGCGTCCGCCGCTGCGGTACAGTTCAGTTCAGCCAGCAGGCCGCAGGCCGTCCGCTAGAGCGTCCGTCGCTGCTTCGCAGCTTACGCCTGCGGCTTTGTGGGCGTTTGGCCCACACCAAACCACATCAGCATCCCAGGGCAAGTAAACTTGCCTGGTCTGACGCTGTGTTTTGCTGCGGTACAGTTCAATTCAGCCAGCAGGCCGCAGGCCGTCCGCTAGAGCGTCCGTCGCTGCTTCGCAGCTTATGCCTGCGGCTTTGTGGGCGTTCCGCCCACAGCGTCAAGTAAAAATCAGTCCCTGGCAGATAAATCTGCGGTCCTGTTTTTACTTTCCGCCTGCTGGCTGAACTGGTGGAAAAAAATGTGTTGAAAATTGGGTGAGAATATTATAGAATAGAGAAAGATATGGGGTTTGATACGGAATCCCTGCCCGGTATTTGTGCCGGGACGAGCAATCGGAATATTTAAGGAGGAAGATTAAATGATATCAGCAGGTGATTTTAGAAACGGCATTACGCTGGAGATGGAAGGAAGCGTTTACCAGATTATCGAGTTCCAGCAC
>DVOS01000013.1 GCA_018713435.1 Candidatus Merdiplasma excrementigallinarum | reverse complement strand
AAAATTTGCGGATGTGGCTGTAATAAAAAGACCTTCTTCAACGGGAGTGTTTGAAGAGGCAGACGCCCGGTTTAAGAAAGATCCGAAATTTCAAAACAGTGCAGAAGTGACAGATGAAATCTGGTTCTTTTTTGATGTGGAAACAAAGGACAGCGGAAAATGGGAACAAAGGATAAAAATCATAAAGTACCTGCGAAGATTGCGGAAAAATCCGAATATTCGCGTGCGTCTGCTTATGACAACCGGATGTATTGAGTATTGGCTGATGCTGCATTTTAAAATGTTTGCTCCGCCCGTGCTGACAGTAGCGGATAAAGAAAGGATGCTTGCAGAGGTTGTAGCCAGAGAACCCGCATATGAGAAGGGAAATTATGAAGCAACCGCCCGCATCGCCGAGAAATATCCGACAGCAGTAAAAAATGCTCAAAGGACACTTCATAATCTCCTTCCAGATGGTTTGCCAGGCTTAGAGGATACCGATGAAAGAAATCGCTGGCTGTATACGAACTGTAAGACGTTTTCAACAGTGAACGAAGCAATTACTTTTCTGGAGCAGTTGTCAAAACCATAAAAGGATTTTCAGAAGAGGGCAAATAAGAAACTGCGCAAAAATTGCGTACAGGTTTGGATGAGCCCCCCAAGGACCCAGTAAATACGGGCATTCCAGAGAGATACTGTGCAAAACAGATAGCTGGAAACTAAGAGAATTTTGCATTGATATTCTGAAAATCAGACCCTTATAAGCGGTGATTTTACACCGCTTGTAAGGGTTTTTATAGTATAAAGGGAATTGATGCTGGAGCACAAAGCTGGTTGATTTTGCTCTGCGGAATGGATATACTATATTTAGAAATAACAACGGGAAGGAGGGAGAATATGTCTCAGATTTTAACTGAAGTTTTAAAAAAATACGTGAATGATGTACACGAAATTTATGGAGACAAGCTGAAGACGATAATCTTATATGGCTCTTATGCGAGAGGCGATTTCAGACCGGATTCAGATATTGACATTATGATTCTGGTGGATTTATCAGATGATGAGATAAGAAGTAGGGGACATATGCTTTCCGACCTGACTTTTGATTATAATTTCGATAATGATCTGAAGATTATGCCTATCGTGAAGAATCTGGATCATTTTAATAAATGGCTCAGGGCATATCCATTCTATAACAATGTTAAGAAGGAAGGAGTAGAATTGTATGCAGCATGATTTGGATGATATTGGAGGCGCCAGGGAATTGGCCTGGCATAGGATTAATGCCGCAAAAGAAGTAGTGTCTATGGTCGAGCAATATTTTTTCAAAAGACAAAAAGGAGGAGCAGCCATATGGAATTTTCAGAAGTAATCAGAAACCGTTATTCCTGCAAAAAATACGACGGCCGGCAGATCGAGAAGGAGCAGCTGGATCAGATCCTGGAGGCGGGGAGGCTGGCTCCCACAGCCAAAAATCTGCAGGAGCAGCGTATCTACGTGATACAGACAGAAGAAGGGCTGGCTAAAATTGACAAGCTGACGCCCTGCCGCTACGGAGCGCCCACGGTGCTGGCGGTGGCCTATGACAGGGAGAACGTATTTACCTACCCGGGCGGGAAGCGGGATTCCGGCGTGGAGGACGCGGCCATTGTTGCTGCTCACATGATCCTGGCGGCAAAGAACGCCGGGGTGGAGAGCTGCTGGCTCAATTTCTTTGACCCGGAGGAGGCAAAGCGGGAACTGGGACTGCCGGAAAACGAGGAAGTCCTGATGCTGATGGATCTGGGCTATCCGGCAAAAGGGGCAGGCCCGCTGGAGAATCACGGAAAAAGGAAAGCTCTCTCCGAGACCGTGACCTTCTGGGATCATTCATAACTTTAAGCTATGGATCGCGATTGAGAATAAGTATTTGCCATTCTGCGTCAGAAGGATTATACTGACAGCGAAAAATGAGAAAATGCAGGAATAGTATAATTCAGATAAAGAAAAGAGGCAGAATAATATGAAGACGATTCAGAATCAGACATTTGATGAAGAGCGGGCTCTTTACGGAAGCAGGGATCTGCAGGTAAAGAACTGTTCTTTTGACGGTCCCGCGGACGGTGAGAGCGCGTTTAAGGAGTGCAGCGGCGTGGAGGCGGAACATTGTTTCTTTAACCTGCGTTATCCTTTCTGGCATGATCACGGCCTGAAAATTTCCGGCTCGGAGATGACGCCTCTGTGCCGGGCGGCGCTGTGGTATTCCGATCATGTGGAAATTACGGATACGAAGCTGCATGGGATTAAGGCGCTGCGGGAGTGCAGCGATATAAAGATGAAAAACTGCGATATCATTTCCCCGGAGTTTGGCTGGTTTACAGAAAACGTGGAGATGGAGGATACCACAGCCCAGAGCGAATATTTTATGATGCGCTCAAAGCATCTGTACTTCCGGAATGTGGAACTGAAGGGAAAATATTCCTTCCAGTACATTGAGAATTCCGTGTTTGAGAACTGTACCTTTGATACAAAGGATGCCTTCTGGCACGCGAAAAATGTGATGATCCGCAGCTGTACCGTCAAAGGGGAATATCTGGCCTGGTACTGTGAGAATGTAACCTTTGAGAACTGTAAGATTATAGGAACCCAGCCCTTGTGCTACTGTAAGAACCTGAAGCTGATCAACTGTCAGATGGAGGAGACGGACCTGGCATTTGAGCGCTCCCAGGTGGAAGCGGAAATTGTCACCCCGGTGATCAGCATCAAAAATCCGCTGTCCGGTCATATCACGGTTCCCCGGGCCGGGGAAATTATCCGGGATATTCCCCA
Source organism: Candidatus Merdiplasma excrementigallinarum (assembly GCA_018713435.1). Taxonomy (GTDB): domain Bacteria; phylum Bacillota; class Clostridia; order Lachnospirales; family Lachnospiraceae; genus Merdiplasma; species Merdiplasma excrementigallinarum. The sequence goes on along the minus strand of DVOS01000013.1, from coordinate 10,749 downwards.
GGCCAGAGGACAGGTTACGCAGACGGATATACCTGCCGCAAACCGGCCGGACTGCGTCTGCGCCTAGAGCCGTGCCCTTTTGAGAGGCAGGCCGTGAAAGGCCGGCGGACCACAGAAGAATAACGAGAGTAAGCCAAAAAGCTGAGACGGAAATATCCGGATCAGCTTTTTTTGACGGCTTTGCGGAAAAAAGCGGACAGACTTGAAAACCGGCCTGCTTCATGATAGGATGAAACTGTTTCCGTTTACTGCCGGCATCAGGAAAAAGGAGGCTAAAATGGCAAACGGCAAAAGACAAAAGAAAAAACGGAGTCCTCTTTCGGAGGCTATGAGGCTGGAACTGCGGGAGCACAGAAGTTCTTTTCTGGTGTATGTGATACTCCGGGCCCTGGTGGTTGTCATGATGATCCTGCAGCTGCTGAACAGAAATTATGAGAATGTTTTTCTGTGCGGCCTGACGCTGCTTCTGCTCATTATACCCAGCTTTGTACAGGTTACGTTTCGGGTGGAACTGCCCACCACGCTGGAAATTATTATTCTGCTGTTTATCTTTGCGGCGGAGATCCTGGGAGAGATCAGCGAGTTCTATCTGGTATTTCCCTTCTGGGATACGGTTCTGCACACCCTGAACGGCTTTCTGGCGGCGGCCATCGGCCTGTCTCTGGTGGATCTGCTGAACCGGAGCGAAAAAATAATTTTCCATCTGTCCCCCCTGTTTACGGCCATTGTGGCGTTCTGCTTTTCCATGACCATCGGGGTGGTGTGGGAGTTCTTTGAGTTCGGCATGGATATGGCGTTTGGCCTGGATATGCAGAAGGACACCATTATTCACGCGATTCACTCCGTAACCCTGGATCCTGCGGGAAAAAATATCCCTTACGCCATTCAGGGGATCACGCAGACGGCGGTGAACGGAGTGGATATGGGGATTGGCGGCTATCTGGACATCGGCCTGATTGATACCATGCAGGATCTGCTGGTAAACTTTATCGGCGCTTTTGTGTTTTCCGTGATTGGGTTCTTTTATGTAAAGAATCAGGGGAAAAAGAGCGTGGCTGACCGTTTTGTGCCTCATCGGAAGGGGCAGGAGGCGGATTACCTGCGGATTGCAAGAGAGGAAGAGGCAGAAGAGGGAAAACAGGATGGAGATTAAAGAGTTTTTCCCGATTTGGGATAAGATGACGGCCGGACAGCAGGAGGCGCTTGTTTCCGGAGCCAGAAGGCAGGTCTTAAAAAAGGGAACGGTGATACACCGGGATACCGAGGACTGCGCGGGGCTTCTGCTGCTGGAGGAAGGCCAGCTGCGGGCCTATATGCTGTCGGAGGAGGGCCGGGAAATCACAGTTTACCGTCTCCTGGAGGGAGATATCTGTCTCTTTTCCGCTTCCTGCATGATCCGCAGCCTCCAGTCTGACATTGTGATCGAGGCGGAGCGGGACAGCCGGATGTGGGTGATCTCTCCGGGCGTGTACCGGAAGCTGATGGATGAGTCGGCTCTTATAGCCAATTATACCAATGAGATTATGGCAAGCCGGCTGACGGACGTAATGTGGCTGATGGAACAGGTGATGTGGAAGAGCCTGGACCGGCGGCTGGCTTCCTTTCTTCTGGAGGAAGCGGACCTGGAAGGGAGCGGCAGCCTGAAAATCACCCATGAAATGATCAGCAATCATCTGGGAACGGCCAGGGAAGTGGTGACCAGAATGCTGCGGTATTTTCAGAGCGAGGGGATGGTCCGCCTCTCCAGAGGCGCAGTGGAGATCACAGACCGGAAAAAGCTGGAAAAACTGGGCCAGATATGATATATTGTATACCTGTGCATTTTTCACAGGCATAAGAAATAATAATAAAAAAAGCTTTCCAAGAAAAGCAGTCAGCGCCCTTCGGGGCAGATAGGAGAACGATATGAACAATAAAAAAACCGGCAGCCCTTCTGCTGTCCGTATGATCCTGCAGGTATTTCAGGGAGCCCTGATCGGGCTGGGAGCGGTTCTTCCGGGAATTTCCGGCGGCGTGCTCTGCGTGGTATTTGGCATTTACAAAACCGTGATGGAGCTGCTGTCCAATCCCTTCAAGAATTTTAAAACCCATGTGCCAAAACTTTTGCCTGTAATTGTAGGAGGCGCCATAGGCTTTCTGGGAATTGCCAATCTGCTGGCCTTCTTTCTGGAAAAATACCCGGACACTTCCGTCTGCCTGTTTGTAGGACTGATTGCGGGAATGCTGCCCTCCCTGTTCCGGGAGGCGGGAGAGCAGGGAAGGACAAAGGGCTCCTTTATTTCCATGGGGATTGCCATGGTGGTTATCTTCGCCCTTCTGGGTACCCTGAACGTGGCGTCCGTTACCATCACCCCCAATTTCGGCTGGTATCTGTTCTGCGGATTCTGCCTGGCCCTCAGCGTGATCGCCCCCGGCATGAGTTTTTCCACCCTGCTGATGCCCCTGGGACTTTATACGCCTTTTGTGGATGGAATCGGCCATATTGATGTTTCCGTGCTGCTTCCGGGAGGCATTGGGGCCCTGGTTACGGTTATCTGTCTGGCCAAGGGAGTAAACGCCCTGTTTGACCATTATTATAACCTGGCTTTCCATGCCATCGTGGGCATTGTGATTGCCGCCACCGTGATGATTATTCCCTTTGACAGCTTTATGGCGTCCGCCGGTCAGTTTGGCATCAATACGTTCTGGCTGGTATTTGGCATTGCGGCAGCCCTGATTCTGGATTATTTTAACCAGAAGGTGGCGGTAGAGTAAAGGAACCGGGAGGAAGAGAGATGAAGCTGGTAATCGACCATCTGGAGAAGCACTTTGAGAAAAAAGAGGTTCTGCGGGATCTCTCCTTCACCTTTGAGAGCGGCAGGATCTACGGACTTCTGGGCCGGAACGGAGCCGGCAAGACCACGTTTTTTAACTGTCTGAACCGGGACCTGAAAGCGGACGGCGGGCGTTTTTTCCTGGAAGATGAAACGGGAGAGAGAGAAATGAAGCCGGAGGACATCGGCTACGTTCTGTCCACGCCCACAGTGCCGGAGTTTCTTACCGGGAGAGAGTTCCTGAAATTTTTTACGGACATCAATGAAGGCAGTATCCGGGAGAAAAAGTCCCTAGATGAATATTTCGACTACATGAGTATTGACCGGGAGGACCGGGACAAACTGATGAAGGATTATTCCCACGGAATGAAAAATAAAATGCAGATGCTGGTGAACATCATTGCCAATCCCAGAGTGCTGCTGCTGGATGAGCCTCTTACTTCCCTGGACGTGGTGGTGGCGGAGGAGATGAAAGAACTGCTCCGGTCTTTGAAAGCGGGAAGAATCACCATATTCTCCACCCATATCCTGGATCTGGCTCTGGATCTGTGCGATGAGATCGTGCTGCTCTCCCACGGGGAACTGGAGCGGGTGGAAAAAAGCAACCTGGATGACGAGACCTTTAAGGAAAAGATTATCGGAGCGCTGCGGGAGGAAAATCATGATTAAGACACTGAAGATTTCCTTTTCCCTGCGCAATACCTACCGGGTAAACAGCATTCTCTATTCCCTGAAGCAGATTCCCCTGGTAAAGAGGCTGCTGCCGGCGGCCCTCTATCAGGTGCGGGGGCTGAAAATATTCGCCAACATACTCTCCCTGCTCTGGGAGGTGCTGGCAGTTTTCTTGGGAAAAGGACTGTATCTTCTCATCATGGTGGCGCCTGCCACCTACGGACTGGACCGGAGGACCGTATTTCTTCACATTCTGGTGCTGCTCTCCATACTGGGCTCTTTTTCCAATACGTACATGTTTAATGGGGGAAAGGATAAATACTACGCCCTGATTTCCCTGCGGATGAATGCCAGGGAATACACGCTGGTAAACTATGGCTACGCGATTTTGAAGGTGATCGCGGGCTTTCTTCCCTTCGCTGTTTTGTTTGGCATGGCCGCCCGGATTCCCCTGTGGCAGTGCCTTATGATTCCCTTTTTTGTGGCGGGACTGAAGCTGACAGTAGCGGCCTGGCGGCTGGAAGAGTATCAGAGAAAAGGAACCGCTTACAATGAAAACCGGCTTCAGAAAGTGGGCTGGCTTCTGATTGTTCTGCTGCTGGCTGCCGCCTACGGCCTTCCGGCCCTGGGCATTCTGATACCTGGGACGGCGTCGGTGCTTTTCATGGCGGCTTCTATCGTATCCGGGCTGGTTTCTGTCCGGACGATCCTGCGTTTTCCCAGCTACCGGGAAATGTATCAGGAGATTTTAAAACATAATGAGAATCAGCTGGATCAGGCGGCAAAGATACAGCGGGAGCAGGGAAACCGGCTGATCACAAAAGACGTCGCGGGCATCGAGAGTTCCCAAAAGGGATTTGAGTATCTGAATGAGCTGTTTATCAGACGGCATCAGAAAATTCTGTGGAAGTCTGTCAGACGGCAGGCGGCAGTGTGTGCCGGGATTGCGGCGGTGCTGCTGGCCGCTTTCTGGAGAATGCCTGACCTGAAGGAAAAGATCAATGAACTGATCATGACCTACCTGCCTTATTTTGTGTTTATCATGTACGCCATTAACCGTGGAACCGGATTTACCAGAGCCCTGTTTGTAAACTGCGATCACAGCCTGCTTACCTATTCTTTCTATAAGCAGCCCGGGGCGATTCTGCGGCTGTTTCAGATCCGGCTGCGGGAGATTATCAAAATCAACCTTCTGCCGGCGGCCGTAATCGGCGCAGGGCTGGCGGTGCTTCTGTATGCGTCCGGGGGTACGGATAATCCTCTGAACTACGGGGTGCTGCTGGTGTCCATCCTGTGCATGAGCGTCTTTTTCTCTGTGCATTATCTGACGATCTATTATCTGCTGCAGCCCTACAATGCCGGGACAGAGATCAAAAGCGGCACCTATCAGCTGGTGCTGACGGTGACCTATGCAGTCTGCTTCCTGTTTATGAGGCTTCAGATGCCGACTCTGCTGTTTGGCGGGATGACGATCCTGTTCTGTGTACTCTACTGTATAGCGGCCTGTGTTCTGGTTTACCGGTTCGCCCCCCGGACGTTCCGGATACGGGCGTAGTAAAATGTAATAGATTAAATCTGCATCAGCCGGTTGTACATTTCTTCACCCACGCATTCTTTTGCCTTAGCACACCATTTGACGCAGGAGAGCTTGTCATTATAGATGACAAACCCGCAGTTTTCACAGGCCATCTGAGCATCACAGGAAAATATTTCAATCATATGCCCGCACTGCGGGCATTTTTTTTCTTCCCAGGTAGGGGTACGCAGTTTTTCAGCGCCCTGACATCCGTATAACATATTTAAAAGCTCCTTCCTTCAACGAGAATGTATGATTTTTCCATCCGTAGAAATCACCGCCACCTGGCAGGGAATCCATTTGCCGCTGGCTTTCAGAGCTTCCTTTGCGGCAAATTCCAGGCCGCCGCAGCAGGGCACCTCCATGCGGGCGACGGTAAGGCTTTGGATATTGTTTTCCCGGATGATGGCGGTAAGCTTTTCTCTGTAATCGCCTTCGTCCAGTTTGGGACAGCCGATCAGGGTAACCCGGTTTCGCATAAAGCGTTCATGAAAATCCCTGCAGGCGTAGGCGGTACAGTCGGCAGCCAGCAGCAGGTTTGCTCCCTCAAAAAAAGGAGCGTTGACAGGCACCAGCTTGATCTGCACAGGCCACTGGGAGAGACAGCCTTTGGCCTTTGCCGCAGCGTTCTTATTATAGGGGGCAGCCTCCCGCTCCGTAAAGGTAATGGCGCCGGCGGGGCAGGCGGGCAGACAGTCCCCCAGCCCGTCGCAGTAGTCATCCCGCAGCAGTCGGGCCTTTCCGTTTACCATACCGATAGCTCCCTCATGGCAGGCCAAGGCACAGGCGCCGCAGCCGTTGCATTTGCTTTCATCAATCTGAATGATTTTTCGTATCATTTTTAACCTCCTCTGATGGTTTGCCATGTTGTTTCCTTGACTTTCTGAATGGAATATACTACGATAAAGAGAACAAATCAGTTGTTTTTGCAACAGAGAGGACTTTATGGAAAAATATCTGTCTGTTTTAAAGCGGTCAAGACTGTTTGCCGGTATAACAGAATCGGAGATTACAGCCATGCTGCAATGTCTGTCCGCTGCTGTCAGGATCTATGACAAGGGGGACTGTGTGCTTCGCAGAGGCGAGACAGTTTCCAGCGTGGCCATGCTGCTGGAGGGAAGTATTCACATTCAGAAAGAAGATTACTGGGGAAATTTAAGTATTCTCAGTGAAATCGCACCGGGAGAAATTTTCGGAGAGGTATACGCCTGCCTGGGGAATGAAGAAATGCTGAACAGCGCCGTGGCCGTACAGACCAGCCGGGTGCTGTTTCTGGATATGAAACGGGTGATCACCATGTGCCCTTCCGCCTGCCGCTTCCATGGGAGGTTAATTCGGAACCTGCTGTCAGTCATGGCCTGGAAAAACAGGATGCTGGCAGGAAAGCTGGAGCATATGGCCCGTCGTACCATGCGGGAAAAATTGCTGTCTTATCTGTCAGAGCAGTCATTAAAAGCCGGCTCCCCGTCTTTTTACATTCCCTTTAACCGGCAGCAGCTGGCGGATTATCTTTCTGTGGACCGCAGCGCCATGTCAAAGGAGCTGGGGAAAATGCGGGACGAAGGTATCCTGGCGTTTGAGAAAAATCATTTTATTTTAAAGTAGAAACGAATTGTTTTATTCCGGGTGAAAATGTATAATAAAATAGACAATAGAAAATTTACAGCAGGAGAAAATCAATGAAGGGAATTTTATACGGTGTGGGCGTAGGACCGGGAGATCCGGAACTTATGACCCTGAAGGCGGTTCGCCTGATAAAAGAAAATGAAGTGATTGCGGTGCCCGGGGAGAAGGCAGAGGATACGGTGGCTTATAAAATTGCGGTACAGGCGGTGCCGGAACTGGCAGAGAAGGAGCTGCTTTCCCTGCATATGCCCATGACCCATGACAGAGAGGAACTGGAGCGCAACCATGAAAAAGCGGCAGAGACGGTGATTTCCGTCCTGGAGCAGGGGAAACATGTGATCTTTCTCACCCTGGGGGATCCGGTGATTTACTCCACCTTTTCCTACGTCCAGAAGAGAGTGGAAAAGAGAGGATACAAAACCGGGATTGTAAGCGGCATTACTTCCTTCTGCGCGGCGGGAGCCAGACTGAATACCCCTCTGGTGGAGTGGAATGAGCCCCTCCATGTGCTGCCGGCCGTGCACCGGCTGGAGAGCGATCTGGACCAGCCGGGGACCTATGTGCTGATGAAATCCGGAAAGAAGATGGGACAGGTAAAGGAACTTCTGGCCCGCAGCGGCAGAGACGTGATGATGGTGGAAAACTGCGGTATGGAACAGGAGCATGTTTACCGGGGACTGGAGCAGATCCCGGAGAATGCCGGTTACTACTCACTGATCATCGCAAAGGAGAAGAAGGAATCATGAATATTTCCATGATTGGAATTGACCATAATATGGCCCCGGTGGATATCCGGGCGCTGTTTGCGTTTACGAAAAAAAATGCCGGGGAGGCTATGGAACAGCTGAAGGAAAAAGAAGGAATTGCCGGCTGCGTGATTCTTTCCACCTGCAACCGGATGGAACTGTGGGTCAGCGGAGAGGAAGGCGTGGAAGACTCTCTGTATCAGAGCCTCTGCAGGATGCGGGGGGTGGAAGGAAGGGACTATGAACCGTATTTTATCAAACGGGAAGGCCGGGAGGCGGTGGAGCATCTGTTTTATCTCACCAGCGGCCTTAAGTCCCAGATCCTGGGGGAGGATCAGATACTGACCCAGGTGAAGGACGCCCTGAATCTGGCCAGAGAGCATTTTGCCACAGACAATGTGCTGGAGGTGCTGTTCCGCATGGCGGTTACAGCGGGAAAGAAAATCAAGACGGAAGTTCCCTTTGCCCATGGAAATCCTTCTGTGATCCACCAGGCCCTGAACCTTCTCAAAGAGCAGGGGTATTCGGTGCGGGGAAAAAAGTGTATGGTAATCGGAAACGGAGAGATGGGAAAAGTGGCGGCTCTGACCCTGCGGGAAGCGGGAGCGGATGTCTGTGTGACCGTGCGCCAGTACCGCAGCGGCGTGGTGGAGATCCCCTTAGGCTGCAGCCGGATCAATTACGGGGAGAGGATGGAGTATCTTCCCCAGTGCGACCTGGTGGTGAGCGCCACTGCCAGCCCTAATTTTACCCTGCGGCTGGATCAGTTTGAGGGGCTGGACCTGCAGGGGGAGCGTATTTTGATTGATCTGGCGGTGCCAAGAGACATTGAGCCCAAGATCGGGGAAATCCCCGGCATTACCCTGTATGATATGGACAGCTTTCACGGGGAGGAGACGCCCAGAGAGCAGCTGGAGGCAGCGGGGAAGATTGTCCATGAGCAGATGGACGAGTTTTTCCGGTGGCTGGACGGGCGGGATATGATCCCCCGGATCCAGGAGATCCGGGAGGATGCGGTACATGATTTTAATCTTAGGATCGGAAAAATCCTGCGCAATACGCCTATGGATGAGGAGGATCGGAGCAAATTGTTAAACGCCCTGGATTCGGCAGCGGGAAAAGTGGTGAGCAAGCTGATTTTCGGGCTGCGGGACAGCTTAAATCAGGATGCCTTCCGGGAGTGCGTGGCCGGCCTGGAGGCGGTTTACGATAAGCAGGATTAAACCGGCGGCTGAAACAGTCCGATTTTGGGCGGCATATAAGTAAACAGAAGAAAACAGAAAAACAAAATCAGGATCAGGAGATTCATCACGGTTTCCCAGCGCTGTCCCCGGCAGGAGCGGGTAAAACGAAAGGTCAGGCGAAACCCTGTCAGTACACTGACAAAAAAGGTGAAAAGATCCAGAAACATAACGTTTTTTCCCAGAATGCCGGTGTAAGTGTAAAAAAGAACCGGTATCAGGAAGGTTCCTGCCAGATTTCCCAGCTGAAGAGCGAAGGAAATACAGGGGTACCGGGGAGACAGGATGCGCCTGATGGGAAAAGAACAGATAAGCATGGGGAAAAAAACCAGTTTCATATGTTCCCAGGTAGATTCATTTACAGGCACAAAAAAGCCTGCCGGGATCCAGTTCCCTGTCCACGAATAGACAAAATGGAACAGTGTTCCCATGACCAAAACGGCCAGAAAACCGGCAGAAAGAATTTTTTTCAGCGGATCCATAAAATACCCTCCGAAACAGAATGCTGCTTCTATTGTATGCAGGTTTCGGAGGGTCTATTATTTATACGGCTTCCTTTTTCTTTTCTTCTAATTTTCTGACTACGGAGGGATAGAGCTTCAGGTCCATGTGAGGAAAGACGGAAGCGGCCCGCATCAGCTCCAGAAAATTTTCCACAGCGCCGAACTGGACATACTGCATCAGTTCCAGAATCTGCCCGGTTTGCCGGAGCACATCCCGGTTCAGCAGCAGAAGCCGGGCGCCCGTCAGGGAAGCGTTCCCGAGAGAGACAATCCGGTCCCGTTCCATATCCGGATACAGCCCGATATTGACGGCGGCTTCTTTGTTCATATGGGTGCCGAAGGCGCCTGCCACATAGAAGCGCCCCACCTCTTCCATGGGAATGCCGGCGGCATGCAGCATATAGGAAACCATGGTGTTGGCCGCGGCCTTGGTCTTGATAAATTCATCAATATCAGACTGATAGAAGTACAGACCGGGAGCGTAGGACACGCACAGTTCCCCCTCCCGCTCCGTGATTTTGGGCGAGGCGTTTTTGTCCAGCTTCCCCCGAAAATCCATCCATCCGTTTAAAAACAGTTCAGACAGCATATCTACAATGCCGGAGCCGCAGATCCCTTTCGGGGCCGTTTCGCCGATGGTTTCCAGCACAAATTCCCCTTTTTCCAGACGCACGCCGGACACAGCCCCTTTTACGGCCCGCATGCCGGTTTTGACTACGCCGCCTTCCAGAGCGGGACCGGCCGCGCCTGCGCCGCACAGAAGAAAGTCCTGGTTTCCCACTACCAGCTCTCCGTTGGTGCCGATGTCCAGAAACACACAGATTTCCTGGCTGTTTATCATGCCTGAAGCGGCTACGCCGCTGATAATATCCCCTCCCAGATAATTGGCCTTGCAGGGGTACAGGTAAAGATAACCGCCCAGCTTAATGCCAAGCTCTTCCGCCCGAAAAAAGCCGGGGTTATCTGCTACTACAGCGTAGGGGGAGGAGAATACGCAGAAGGGATCCAGCCCCAGAAGGAAATGGATCATGGTAGTATTGCCGGCCAGCACAGCGGAGGGAACCGAGCCGGGACTTATTCCGGCGGCCTCTGTAAGGCTTAAGATGACGTCATTGACTGTGCGCACCGTGGCCAGGCGCAGCTCTTCCAGGTGCTCCGGCTGGTCCTTGCAGTAGAAGATCCGGGTGAGGATATCGTCTCCGTAGGCAATCTGGCGGCTGTAGGCGCTTTCCCGGGCTATGACGTCCCCGGTATCACAGTTGATCAGTTCGCCGGCTACAGTGGTGCTTCCCAGATCCAGGGCGATGCCGTAATGGCAGTGAGCGGTATTGCCCGCCTCCGCATTTACGCCGTGAAAACACTCCCCATCCCAGGCCAGGGACAGGGTGATCTTCCAGCCGGCCCTGGAGCAGAGGGGATCCAGCTTCCGCAGCAGGCCAAGATCCAGCTTTGTGCCGGAAAATTCTGCCGGCAGCGCCCGCAGGATCCTCTGCTGGGCGGAGACAGAGTCTTCCTCTGAAGGCGCCGGAAGTTCAAGGTATATTTTTCTGCTCAGTCCATCCATGTCTGTCT
>DVOS01000012.1 GCA_018713435.1 Candidatus Merdiplasma excrementigallinarum | reverse complement strand
ACTGGTATGACACGAAGCCTACCCTCAGAAAAACTTCGGAAGACCGCGCTTCACAGGTTTCCGAGGCGGACGTTGTGGTGGAGATTGAAACGAGGCTTAGAAAGCTGCGCAGAGAAAATCCGTTCTCCGGCTTGCATATTTGCCCGACATCCTCCAATGACATCCCGGACGAACAGGCGGCAAGACTGGTCGTACTCAGGCCGGATGACAACTTCCGGCGTGCCAATGGGAAAGACAGCGGCAAAGCTCTGTCTACGGTAGTGGACTTCCTGAATACGCGCGGCACTTCTCCGCGTGTATATCGAAATATGCTTGCCTTTGTCGCGCCCGACCAAGATAAACTCCATGACCTTCAGACAGAAGTGAAGCGGTTTATCGCGTGGAAATCCATTCTTTCCGACAAAGAAGATTTGAATCTGGATGGAGGCCAGCTCCGGGAAACGGAAAGTAGCCTGAATCGAAGCAATTCATCTGTGGAGACCCGGATAAAAGAAACCTACTGCTGGTTGTTGGTGCCGTTTATCGACCAGTACGAAGATATTAAAACCATACAGTGGGAAATCAGCAATCTGGGCGGCGGCGACGATGAGATTGTTTCCAAAGCTACGAAGAAGATGATTCAGGGCGAACAAATCATCACTACATGGGCACCGGCGTTGCTAAAAATGAGCTTGGACGAGCTGCTCTGGAAGGATTCTGATGACATCGCCATCAAGAAACTGTGGGAATATCTTTGCACTTATTGCTATTTGCCAAGGCTTGCAAGCTATTCTGTCTTGGAGGATGCGATTGCGAAGGGCGTTCATTCGACGGAATTCTTTGGCATTGCTGCCGGTTATACTGGCGAACGCTATCTTGACCTAAAACTGAATGAGACGGTGTTCTCCATTAACCAGTCAGATTTGCTAGTCAAGCCATCGGTTGCCATGAAGCAGATTATGGAAGAACGGAAGCCGAATGCGCTGGGCGGCAGCAGTATGCCTGACAGCAGCGGCGGTTCAAATGAAGCTGGTGGTTTTGGGAACAGCCAGGGACAGCCTCAATCGGGCAGCACATCGGCTCAAACAGGCGGCTCAGACACGGCCGCTCCGAAAAATACACGGTTCTTTATGTCTGCCAAGCTGGATAATACCCGTGTGAACAAGAATGTGAACGACTATCTTACCGAGGTTATCCAGCATCTGATGGCAGTGGACGGTGCGGACGTTGAGCTGACATTGGAGGTTAGCGTAAATGCACCGGAAGGGATTCCTTCTACGACTGTAAGAACGGTATCCGAGAACTGCCGTACTTTGAAGATTCAGAATTTTGGATTTGAGGATAATTGACATCACATGGAGGCTGGCGTATTTCTTGCCGGCTTCCATCTTTGGTGTTCGACAAGGGAATGGTGATGTATATCAAAGTCACAAGAAGAATAAAGACTATTTGGATTAACAAGAGGTATTCTACGAAGATAGCATCTTCGCTTACTGGAGGAATATATGCTTTTTGGGGCCTTATTGGGACGTTGCTTCCAATGGACGAAGTGCTGCCCCAAAAAATGTCGCTTTGGTTAAAATGCCTAATTAGTGTATCTATCTTAATGGCGGTGTGGTGCCTTTGTTTTTTGGTTGTATCTTTAGCTATTATTGGAAAGAAACGATTTAAGGTCCTCACTGTAAATAATGGCCATGCAGTTTACTTGCAATACGGTAATATCTTTTCTCCGAACGAAGTGTTAGATTCGGGCAAGCGCCGTAATATTGTTATCCCTGTAAACCGGTGTTTTGATGTTCATGTTGACAATCATATTGTTTCAGCGCAGACATTACACGGAATAGCTTTGCAAAGACTCTACGCATCGGGAAAGTATTCTGAAGAAAGTTTAATTACAAGAATTCAACAATTACTTTCAAGAGTTGGGTATGAAAATGTATCCAAGAAAGATAAGCCAGAAGGAAGATGTAGGCGCTATCCACCCGGAACAGTTGCTGTTTTACCTGAAAATGAAAATGTCTATTATTTCTTTTGGGCGCTAAGTACGTTTGATGCTAATATGACTGCATCCACAACAATGCAAGAATTTACGATTGCAGTTCAAAAATTGATTGAAGCGTGCTATGAAAAATCAGCAGGCTTTCCAGTTGTTATGCCTCTAGTAGGTACAGGACTTTCTAGGACTAAAACAGACCAACAAGATGTCCTTAAATATCTGGTAAATGCTTTTAGGCTAAATAGAGCCGAGATAAGCTGTGACATTCATATTGTTGTGTGGGAAGATATAAAAGAAGAGATTGCAATTTCAAATATTTAGTTTGGAGGAATAAAATGGCAACTTATAGAACGCGTACCTATATTGCAGCAGACTGGGACCATGACAAAGATGCTGTAGAACAATTACATAAATGGAATAATAGCAATTTTTGGAGCCTTTCCTTCACTGATGTACATGAATTAACATCATCACGCGACAGTAGCCTAAATTGCACAATAAAATCTTCACTAAAATCTCGTATGGACGTATCAAAAGCATTCGTCCTTATCGTGGGAAACCAAACGAATACGGTTACGGCTGGAAGTTGTAGATGGTGCAGAAGTTATAACGCTTATACTGGGCGGTGCGCAAGATGGCACAGTGTTGACATGCGTAGCTTTATAAAATATGAATGTGATAAAGCAATAGATGCTGGTATTAAAATTATTGTCTTGTATAATTCAACAATAATTGATAAGTCAAAATGTCCTGATGCCGTAAAATATGTGGGAACTCATATTGCTATGGTATATAAAGGCATAGACGGAAGATATTATTGGGATTACAATGCTGTGAAAAAAGCATTTGATGCATAAGGAATAGCATTTAGGATAAGTCTTTGTGACACGAACTTCAAGCCCAAACTCCCGTTCAATTAACTTTTGATTGAAAGACACCACATCATTCGCTGACGTTCAGTGGACGGTGTGGCGTCTTTTTAGCTTGCATTTGAAATATATCGAAATTTGATGCGAAGTTGATCGCCAGTTGGCAAATCATCCATGGTTTCAATATCAGATCATCTGAAAATGCTTCAATGCCTCCATAATTGCCGCTTCCTTCTTCAGCGGGCACTGCGGCACTTTAGCATCTTCTTTCTTTGACAGATTATAATTCTGCCCTACATCTAGCCCGCACTTCCGTTTAACCTGGGAGATATACAGGCTGGATACCTTCAAACCGTGCTTTTCCAGCACATACGCTTTGATCTCATCATAGGTGGCCTTGCTCTCCGCTGCTGTCAAATCCATCTCATCCAGATTCAGCTCCACCTCGATATGCTGTTTGGCATTGAGTTTGGACAAAAGTACTACCGTCTCCACATGCACGCTCATCGGAAACATATCCGCCGCCCGGAACCGCTTCAGCTCATACCCCCGCTGGCACAGGTACTTCAGGTCCCTGGCCAGGGTGGCGGAATCGCAGCTTACGTACACGATCCTCTCCGGGGCCATCTTCACCATGGTGTCCAGCACCTGGGGCTGGCAGCCCTTGCGGGGCGGGTCGATCACCATCACATCCGCCCGGATCCCTTCCCGCTCATACTTCTCGGGCAGCACTTCCTCCGCCTTTCCCACGAAAAATTCCGCATTGGAGATGCCGTTCAGGGCGGCGTTTTTCCTGGCGTCCTCTATGGCCTCCGGCACGATCTCCACTCCGTACACCTTCCCCGCCTTTCTGGCCAGAAACAGGGAGATGGTGCCGATGCCGCAGTAAAGGTCCCACACCGTCTCTTTTCCCTGCAGGGCCGCGTACTCCAGGGCCGCGGCGTAAAGCCGCTCCGTCTGGGCGGGATTCACCTGATAGAAAGAGCGGGCGGAGATCTGATAGGTCACATCCCCGATCCGATCCTCGATAAAGGCCCGGCCCCACAGCCGGAAAGTCTCCTTTCCCATAATCACGTTGGTATTCTCCCGGTTCACGTTGATCATGATGCTGGTCATGCCGGGAACGGCGGAAAGCCGCTCTGCCAGTTCCTCTCCTGCCGGCAGCTTCCTGCCGTTTAAAACCAGGCAGACCATGATCTGGCCGGTGTGAAAGCCGGCGCGGATCATCACGTGCCGCACCAGCCCCTTCCCGGTGGTCTCCTCATAGGCCGGGATCCGGTGTTTTCGCATATGGTCCAGCACCGTCTCCAGGATGTCCCGGTTCTCCGGCACCCCCAGGGCGCAGTCGTGGTGGTCGATGATGGTGTGGGTGCGGCCTGCGTAAAACCCGGCCACCAGATTGCCCTCCCGGTCTGTTCCCACCGGGAACTGGGCCTTGTTCCGGTAATAGAAGGGATGCTCCATCCCCATGATGGGCTCCCGGATCTTTTCTAAGAACTCCGGATCAAAGCCTCCGATGCGGGCCAGGTTTCCCGTCACCTTCCGCTCCTTGAAGCGAAGCTGGGCCTGATAATCCATGGCCTGAATCTGGCAGCCCCCGCACCGGCGGGCCGCCGGGCATACCGGCTCCACCCGGTCCGGGCTTGGAACCAGAAGCCGCTCCAGCCGCCCGTAAGCGTAGGTCTTTTTCTCCTTCACGATTTTGGCCGTGATCTCGTCCCCGATCACCGTGTCCTTCACAAAAACGGCCATGCCCTCCGCATGGCCGATGCCCAGCCCTTCGCTGGTCATATCTTCAATTTTCATTCTTACCAGGTCGTTTTTCTTTACCATCAGTACTCACTGCTCTTTCTGATATTTGACTCAAACAGCCGGTTGTATCCCAGCCACTGAGTATTCTCTTCCGCTCCCTTTAACAGTTCCTTCATGGTCTCCAGCTTGGCGTCCGTGTTGTCCGCCAGGTTCAGGGCCAGAGCCTCCGGCAGGGCCGGCTTCTTGGGGGAGCCGTACTCCAGTTCCCCGTGGTGGGACAGGATGCAGTGCTGCAGTTCGCTGGCCAGCCGCTTGGGGAAGCCCTTGATGCTGCGGCACCCGTACCCCACCAGCTCGCTTCCCATCACGATGTGGCCCAGAAGCTGGCCGTCGTCCGTGTAGTCGTTTTCCGGGAAATTGGACAGCTCCTTCAGTTTTCCCACGTCATGGAAGGCCGCCGCGGTAAAAAGAAGATCCCGGTTCAGGTAGGGGTAGCGCTCTGTATAATAGGCGCACAGGTTCACCACGCTCAGCGTATGCTCCAGCAGTCCTCCCACAAAGCTGTGGTGCACTGTCTTGGCAGCGGAATGGTTTTTAAAGGCCCGCTCAAACTTCTCGTCCCCGAAGTATTTCTGGATCAGCTGCTTCAGGAAGGGATTCTCCACCTTTCCCAGAAGGGCCATCAGCTCCCGGTACATCTCATCCACGTTTTTTTCGCTCACCGGCAGGTAATCCGACGGCTGGTACTCCCCTTCCTCCGCCTTCCGGGCCCGCTTGATATTCAGCTGCAGGGTGCCCTGAAAGCTGGTCACCTCCCCGGTGATGTCCACATAGTCCATGGTTTCAAACTCATTGATCCCGGAGGAATTGGGATCCCATATTTTCGCGTCGATGGTGCCGGTCTTATCCTGCAGGATCACATTTTCATAGGTCTTTCCGTTTTTTGCCACCGCCGACTGCTTGTATTTGCAAAGATAAATATCTCCGATTCTGTCGCCCTCTCGAAATGTCTCAATAAATTTCATTTTCTGCTCCTCATTCCGCCTGTTTTTGCGGCGGATTGCAAATGGCTGCGCTTCTGCCCGCAAAAAGAAACCCCGCCGCAAAAAAATCAGTTTCTTTTTATTGTATTATAGAGTAAAATGAAAACAGAGTAAACAGATATTTTCAGAGATCGGGTCTGCCGTCGTTTGCTTCTGCAGGCCCGTCTTTTCATACAGGCGGAAGCTTCCGCATGAAATTACCGGGGCCTGGGGCCCCGCGGAAAGGAATTATACTTCATGAATGAACGAACACTCCGGGTTCTGGAATACCCGAAAATCATAGAACGGCTCGTCCAGTACGCCGGTTCCCTGCCGGGAAAGCGCCTCTGCCGGGAGCTGACCCCCTCGGATGATCCGGGGGAGATCGCCCGGATGCAGCGGGAAACCACCGACGCCCTGGGCCGCGTTTACCAGAAGGGCAGCGTCTCTTTCTCCGGCGTAAAAGATCTGAGAGATTCCCTGCGGCGGCTGGAGATCGGCAGCAGCTTAAACATCCCGGAGCTGCTGGACGTGTGCAAGCTGCTGGAGGCCTGCGGCCGGGTAAAATCCTACTCCCGGAAAACCAATGAGGAGATCCCGGACGATTCCCTGGATCAGATGTTTCGGGAGCTGGAGCCCCTGCCCTCCGTGTCCGGCGCCATACGCCGCTGCATTCTCTCCGAGGATGAGATTGCGGACGACGCCAGCCCCGGCCTGCGCCAGGTTCGCCGGGCCATGGCCCAGACCAATGACAAAATCCGGTCCCAGCTTAATTCCATGGTAAACGGCAGCGCCCGCACCTATCTCCAGGAGGCGGTGATCACCCAGCGCAACGGCCGCTACTGTCTGCCCGTGAAGGCGGAATACCGCAGCCAGGTGCCGGGCATGATCCACGACCAGTCCTCCACCGGTTCCACCCTCTTTGTGGAGCCCATGGCGGTGGTGAAGCTGAACAACGATATGCGGGAGCTGGAACTGCGGGAAGAAAAAGAGATCGAGGCGGTTCTGGCAGAACTCAGCAGCCGGGTGGCGGAAAGCGGGGAGACCATTTCCAACGATATTCTTCTGCTGACCCAGCTGGACTTTATCTTTGCCAGGGCCATGCTCTCCAAAAGCTACAACGGGTTTGAGCCGGATTTCAACCAGAACGGCATAATCGATATCCGCCAGGGGCGCCACCCTCTGCTGGATCCCAAAAAGGTGGTGCCGGTGGATATCCGGCTGGGAGAAGAATTTGACCTGCTGGTCATTTCCGGCCCCAACACGGGCGGCAAAACCGTGTCCCTAAAGACCGTGGGCCTGTTTACCCTTATGGGGCAGGCAGGGCTTCACATTCCCGCCAGGGAGCACTCCCGGCTGGCCCTGTTCCATGAGGTGTTCGCGGATATCGGGGATGAGCAGAGCATTGAGCAGAGCCTCAGTACCTTCTCCTCCCATATGACCAACATTGTGTCCTTCTGGGAGCAGGCGGACGGCCGTTCCCTGGTGCTCTTTGACGAGCTGGGGGCCGGCACGGATCCCACTGAGGGAGCCGCCCTGGCCATGGCCATCCTCTCCAGTCTTCACAGAAGAGGGATCCGCACCATTGCCACCACCCACTACAGCGAGCTGAAGGTATTTGCCCTCTCCACCCCGGGGGTGGAAAACGCCTGCTGCGAATTTGACGTGGAAACCCTGCGGCCCACCTACCGGCTGCTCATCGGCGTGCCGGGAAAGAGCAACGCCTTTGCCATCTCCTCCAAGCTGGGCCTGCCGGACTACATTATCGAGGAGGCAAAGGGCCATATCAGCCAGGAGGAGGAAAACTTTGAGGACGTGATCGCCGACCTGGAACATACCCGGGTGACCCTCCAGCAGGAGCAGGAGGAAGCCAGCCGGTACAGGAAAGAGGCGGAAAACCTGAAGGCCCGGCTGGAACAGAAGGAGAGCCGGCTGGAAAACAGCCGGGAAAAGATTCTGGCCCAGGCCAGGGAGGAGGCCCACGCCATTCTCCGGGAGGCCAAGGAGTACGCGGACGAGACCATCCGCCGCTACAACAAGCTGGGAGGAGCCGCCGGCGCTTCCCGGGAGATGGAGCAGGAGCGGAACAAACTCCGGGGCAAAATCAGCGACCTGGAAAAGAACATGAACCAGAAAAAGCAGGTTTCCCCCAAAAAAGAGGTGAAGGCCAAAGAGCTGAAAATCGGAGACAGCGTCCGGGTGCTGAGCCTGAACCTGAAGGGAACCGTCAGCACTCTGCCGGACGCAAAGGGCAATCTGTTTGTGCAGATGGGCATTCTCCGCTCCCAGGTGAACCTGAAGGATCTGGAGCGGCTGGATGAGGAAGTGATCTCCGGCCCCGCCTTTAAAAAGACGGGAAGCGGAAAAATCAAGATGTCCAAGTCCGCCACTGTCAGCACGGAGATCAATCTGCTGGGAAAAACCGTGGATGAGGCCCTCTCCGAGCTGGACAAATATCTGGACGACGCCTACCTGGCCCACCTGCCCAGCGTGCGCGTTGTCCACGGAAAAGGAACCGGCGCCCTGCGCAAGGCGGTTCACAATTATTTAAGGCGGCAGAAGCATGTGGCGAGCTACCGTCTGGGAGAATTTGGAGAGGGAGACGCGGGCGTAACGATCGTGACATTTAAGGGATAGGGAGAACATATGAATACACGACAGAAGATACTGATTATTGACGACGACGAACACATTGCGGAACTGATTTCTCTTTATCTGACCAAGGAATTTTTCCAGGTTCGGATTGTCAGCGACGGCGCCCGGGCCATGAAGGAATTTAACCTTCTGGGGCCCGACCTGGTTCTGCTGGATCTGATGCTGCCGGGTGTGGACGGCTACCAGCTGTGCCGGGAAATCCGGCAGAAGTCCAAGGTCCCCATCATCATTCTCTCCGCCAAGGCGGAGGTGTTTGACAAGGTGCTGGGGCTGGAGCTGGGGGCGGACGACTATATCACCAAACCCTTTGACACCAAAGAGCTGGTGGCCAGGGTGCGGGCCGTGCTGCGCCGCTATCAGACCGGCGCCCAGCCTGCGGAGGATACCTCCCGGAGCAAGTACATTGAATATCCGGATCTGGTCATCAATCTGAGCAATTACTCGGTTACTTTCCGGGGAACCCCGGTGGACATGCCCCCCAAGGAGCTGGAACTGCTGTATTTTCTGGCTTCCTCCCCCAACCAGGTGTTTACCAGGGAACAGCTTCTGGATCATATCTGGGGATACGAATACATGGGGGACACCCGCACCGTGGACGTACATATCAAGCGGCTGCGGGAAAAGCTGCGGGGCAACCGTTTCTGGTCCATCTCCACCGTCTGGGGCATTGGCTATAAATTTGAAGTGCATTAAGAGGAGGAACCATGAAACACGGACTGCTGAAAAAACTGTTTCTCTGCTGCTTCCTCTTTTTTGCCCTGGGATTTCTCCTTTTTTATACGGTGGTCCCGGCACAGGTGGAGCGCTACCTGACGGAACAAAAAGGTCATGAGCTGACAGTGATGGGGGAGCGGCTGAGCCTGCTGCCTTCTGTCAGCAGCTGTTCTTTTGCGGATGAGGACATAAAGCAGCTTCGAGAGCTGCTCCACTCCTTCTCGGATTCGGAGGTTGCCGGCATCTGGCTGATTGATCAGGAGGGGCGAGTGGTTTTATCCACCGAATCCGCCGATCCCATGGCCAGCAGACTGCAGATCCCCGATTACCAAATCCTGTCAGAAGGCGCTTCTTTCTGGGTGACGGGAGACTTTTTCGGCCTGCTGCCCCCGGAGACGCTGAGCGCCGTTGTGCCTGTAAAGACCTCCCCCCGGACCATCGGCTGCATCATCATCCACTGCCCTTTGTCCCTGCTTCAGGACAGCATAAAGGATCTGTCCGGCCTGTGCTTCCTGTTTCTGATTCTCATCGACCTTTTTGCCCTGCTGCCCATAGCGGGTTTCTATCTTCTCTTTTACCGTCCCATGGAGCATACCGCCAGCGCCGCGGCAGCCTACGCATCGGGAAATCTTCAGTATCCCCTTCCGGCGGATCACGGGGATGAGTTTGCTCCCCTGAATGCCAGCCTGAAGTATATGGCTGATAATATCAATCAGTCTGAGGAATACCAGCGCAATTTCCTCTCCAATGTTTCCCACGATTTCCGTTCCCCCCTCACCTCCATCAAAGGCTATGCGGAGGCTATTCTGGACGGCACTATCCAGAAGGAGGAACAGGATCGGTATCTGGAAATCATTCTCTCGGAGACGGACCGGCTGTACCACCTGACCAAAAATATCCTTACCAGCAACCGCCTGGGGGATCGGGGCATGCACCTGGATCTGACGGTTTTTGATCTGCACCAGGTCATTCATTCCATCGCCGCCGCCATGGAAATCCAGTGCCGGGAAAAGGACATCCATCTGGTGCTGGCCCTGCGCCCCGGTTCCCAGCATGTGCGGGCGGACAAAGAAAAAATCCAGCAGGTCATTTACAACCTGCTGGATAATGCCATAAAATTCAGCCACAGCCATTCCGCCGTCACGGTGAGCACCTACCGGAAAAAACGGTGTGTGTTCGTATCGGTCCGGGACAACGGCATCGGCATCCCCGCCGAGCAGATCCCCCGGATCTGGAGCCGTTTCTACAAGTCCGACAGTTCCCGGGGCAAAAATAAGCGGGGAACCGGTCTGGGACTGTCCATTGTCCGGGAAATCATACAGGCCCACGGACAGAATATCAACGTGATCAGCACCGAAGGCGTGGGCTCGGAATTTATCTTTACTCTGGAAAAGTCCTGAAGCTTACAGCCACTCTTTGATCTGCGCGTAGATGCCTGCGCCGTCCAGCTGATACTTGGCCAGCAGAGCTGCCGCCGGGCCGGACTCGCCGAAGGTATCCTTCACGCCGATGCGCAGAACCTTGGTGGGGGCTTCCTCGCTGAGCGCTTCGCACACGGCTCCGCCCAGGCCGCCGATGATGGAATGCTCCTCGGCGGTTACCACCTTGCCGGTCTTTCTGGCGGAGTTGAGGATCAGCTCCTTATCCAGCGGCTTGATGGTGTGAATGTTGATCACTTCCGCGGATACGCCCTCCGCCGCCAGCTTGTCAGCGGCTTCCAGCGCTCCTGCCACGCACAGTCCTGTCGCCACGATGGTCAGGTCCGTACCCTCTCTCAGCAGAACGCCTTTTCCGATCTCAAATTTATAGTCCGGTCTGTCATTGATCACCGGAACAGCCAGACGGCCGAACCGCAGATAAACCGGTCCCACATACTCGTAGGCTGCCTGCACTGCCGCTCTGGCCTCCACGTCATCGGAGGGGCAGATCACCACCATGCCGGGGATGGTTCTCATGAGAGCCAGGTCCTCGTTGCACTGATGGGTAGCGCCGTCCTCACCTACAGAGATGCCTGCGTGGGTAGCGCCGATCTTCACATTCAGATGGGGATAGCCGATGGAGTTGCGCACCTGCTCAAAGGCTCTTCCCGCTGCAAACATGGCGAAGGTGCTGGCAAAGGGAACCTTGCCCGTAGTCGCCAGTCCGGCCGCGATGCCCATCATATCGGATTCCGCAATACCGCAGTCAATGTGACGGTCCGGGAACGCTTTCTTAAATACGCCCGTCTTGGTGGCGCCGGCCAGGTCCGCGTCCAGAACCACCAGGTTCTCATGCTTCGCCCCCAGTTCCGCCAGGGCGTTTCCGTAACTCTCTCTTGTGGCAATCTTCTTTACTTCTGACATAATGCTTCCCCCACTTTCTCTAAATCTGCCATCGCAACGGCATACTGTTCATCGTTCGGCGCGCTTCCGTGCCAGGACGCCTGGTTCTCCATGAAGGAAACGCCTTTGCCCTTTACGGTCTTCATGATAATGGCGGTGGGCATCCCCTTGGTCTGTCTGGCCTCCTGGAAGGCTGCCCGCAGCTGGTCCATATCATTGCCGTCCGCCACGTTGATAACATGGAAGTTAAAGGCCTCAAATTTCTTGTCAATGGGATAGGGGGAGCAGACGTCCGCCACATTTCCGTCGATCTGCAGTCCGTTGTTGTCCACGATCACACACAGGTTGTCCAGTTTTCTGTGGCCGGCAAACATGGAAGCCTCCCATACCTGGCCCTCCTGGATCTCACCGTCGCCCAGCAGGGTGTATACCCGGTAATCCTCACCGCTCATCTTGGCGGACAGCGCCATGCCCACAGCCACGGAGATGCCCTGTCCCAGAGAACCGGAGGACATATCTACGCCCGGGGTGTGCTGCATGCAGGGATGTCCCTGCAGATGGGAGCCTACGTGACGCAGGGTTACCAGCTCCTCCACCGGGAAATAGCCTCTGTGGGCCAGAGCAGAATAATAGCCGGGAGCGGTATGTCCCTTGGACAGCACGAAGCGGTCCCGATCCGGCTTGTTCGGATTCTTGGGATCAATGTTCATCTCCTCGAAGTAAAGATAGGTAAATACATCTGCCGCTGACAGAGATCCGCCGGGATGGCCGGACTTGGCACTGTGAACTGCCGTCACAATGCTCTTGCGAACTTCGTTCGCCATTTTCTGTAATTCCAGTGTGTTCATACTCTTTTCCCTTTCTTTGATTTACTGTGTTATTTATCTGCGCTTCCCTGGCCGTAGTAGGCGTTCTTTCCGTGCTTTCTCAGGAAATGCTTGTCCAGCATGTACTGGGGAGCCGGTCCCACCTTGGGATTGATCAGCTCTGTCCACGCGGACATCTTTGCCACTTCCTCCAGCACCACCGCGTTATGTACCGCCTGGTCGGCGTCCTTTCCCCAGGTGAAGGGGCCGTGGTGGGAACATACCACGCCGGGATAGTGCATGGGATTTAAGTTCCGGTTCCGGAACGTCTCCACAATCGCCAGACCCTGGTTTTTCTCGTACTCGTCCGCCACCTCTTCCGGGGTCAGGGTTCTGCAGCAGGGAACCTCACCGTAGAAATAATCCGCCTGGGTGGTTCCGTAGCAGGGGATCCCCCGCTCTGCCTGGGCCCATGCCGCCGCCATGGGGGAATGGGTGTGCACCACGCCTCCGATCTCCTCAAAGGCTTTGTACAGCTCGATGTGGGTCGGGGTATCCACGGAGGGGTTGTATCTTCCCTCAATCTTGTTTCCTTCCAGATCCATCACCACCATGTCCTCCGGCGTCAGGCTGTCGTAATCCACGCCGCTGGGCTTGATCACAAAATACCCGCTGGCTCTGTCAATGCCGCTGACATTGCCCCAGGTGTAGGTGATCAGTCCTCTTTTCGGAAGCTCCATGTTGGCTTCATAGACCTGTTTTTTCAGTTCCTCTAACATCCCTGTTCTCCTTTCCGTAACCCGGACCGTCCCGGAATTTTCTGCCGCCGGCAGCCTTCCCGGGCTTTGGGGTTCCATTCTCTATTTATCATCATACACGCTTTTAGGCCGTTCGTCCACTGTTTTTATTCCACACTTTTCAGGGATTCCACCATGTCAATTTTCTTCAGTTTAAAGTGCATGGCCGCGTTAATGATGAAGGAAAAAGCAAAGGTAAACAGCACGCTGTAGATGTAGCTGGGCAGATAGATATTCCGTCCGAACATGCACAGCTCCACCTCCACCGTGGTGATGATATACCGGTGGAGCAGCACCCCGATGCCGATGCCCGCCAGGGCTCCCAGGAAGGTGAGCACAATGTTCTCCCGGTACACATAGAAGTCTACCTCCAGGTCATAAAATCCCAGCACCTTGATGGTGGCCAGTTCCCTCTTCCGCTCATTGATGTTGATATTGTTCAGGTTGTAGAGCACCACGAATGCCAGCATGGCGGCAGAGATAATCAGTACCGCCACCACAATGTTCAGGGAACCCAGCATGTCGTTCATCTGACCGGAGATGGTGTCCGTATAGGTTACGTTCAGCACCCCGCCCAGGGCCAGAATATCGCCGCCGATATCATGGTTGTTTTCCTGCTGCTCTTCTGTCACATTTACCAGCACAGTATTGTACTCCGGCGCCTCGCCGTACACCTTCTCATAGCAGGCCGGCGTCATGTAGATATAGTGATACAGATAGTTCTCCGCAATAGCGGTAATGGGCACGGACAGATCCCCTTTGTCAGTATCATGTATGACAATCTCATCCCCCGCTTCCAGATCCAGCATGGTGGCCAGCTTCTCCGTTATAATGGCTCCCTCATCGTTCAGGCTGTAGGTTTCGTGGGTGATCCGGTCCCGGAATATCATAAACTGATCCAGATCCCGGGCTGTCTGGGGCACATACAGATAGGGATTATATTCTTTGTCCCCGTCCATCACCGAGACGCTCTGGGCGTAAACCTTCCTGTAGGACCGGATACGGTCATCTTCCTCCAGCCCGGCATAGACCTTCTCCTGCTCAGCAGAAGATGCGCCGGTATCCAGGGTAATCATCTGGTCGTAATACTGCAGTTCTCCGTACTGGATATCCGCGATTCCCATAATGGAATCCTTCAGTCCAAATCCCACCAGCAGAAGGCCCATGCAGCCGCCGATGCCGATCACGGTCATGAAAAACCGTTTTTTGTAGCGGAACAGGTTGCGCACGCTGGATTTCCAGGAAAAACTCATCTTCCTCCACAGGAAGGGCAGATACTCCAGCCAGATCCGTTTTCCCTCCTTGGGGGCCGGAGGCCTCATCAGCTCCGCCGGCGTCACCAGCAGCTCTTTCCAGCAGGAGGAGAAGGTGGCCCCCAGGGTGCAGATCAGGGCCGCGCCCATGGCAATCAGCCCGTACTCCCAGTGGTAGGGCACCAGAATTCTGGGAAGATGATGGTACATCATCTCATAGGCGTACACAATGATGAAGGGCAGTATCTTTTCCCCCACCAGCACGCCGCAGGCGCCTCCTCCCAGGGTGGCGTAAAAGGCGTACCGCAGATACTTGGAGGCAATGTCTCCCCGGCTGTAGCCCAGGGCTTTCATGGTGCCAATCCGGGTTCTCTCTTCCTCCACCATTCTGGTCATGGTGGTCAGGCTGATCAGGGCCGCCACCAGGAAAAACAGCACGGGAAATACCCGGCCGATGTTGGTCATCCGCTCCGCGTTCTCTCCAAAGCCGGCGTGTTCCGGCAGTACGTTCCGATTGTTCACATACCATTCCGGCACTTCAATGTCATCTATCTCCGCCTGGGCGTCCTCCAGCTGTTCTCTGGCGTCCTTCAGTTCTGCCCGGGCGTCCTCAATCTCCTGTTCCCCCTCCGCGATCTGGTCCTGGGCCTCCTGACGGCCTTCCTCGTAGTCCTTCCAGCCGTCCGCGATCTTCTGCTCATTTTCCGCAATCTCAGACTCCGCCTGGGCAATCTGTTCTTCTCCGTCTGCCAGCTGCTGCCTGGAATCTTCCAGCGTCTGCCAGCCCTCTGCCAGCTGAGCCGCTCCGCTCTCTACCTGGGCGCGGGAGGATTCCAGAGTCTGCCGGCTGTCGTTGATCTGGTTCCACCCGGCCTGCAGCTGAGCCGCTCCGCTCTCCAGCTGGGCCTGGCTCTGATCGATGGTCTGCTGTTTCTCCTCCAGTTCTGCCTGGCCCGCGTCAAGCTGGGCCTGCTGCTCCTCCAGTTCTGCCTGGCCCGCGTCAAGCTGAGCCTGCCGTTCCGCCAGCTCCTGCCGTCCCGCATCAAGCTGGGCCTGGGCTTCCGACTGCTGCTGATAGCCTGCCTCCAGCTGCGCCTTTCCTTCCGACTGCTTCTGATAGGCCGCGTCCAGCTGCGCCTTTCCCTCCGACTGGCTGGCATAGCCCGCCTCCAGCTGGGCAGCTAAGGCGGCCAGTCCCTGGCCCTGGGCGTCAAGAGCCGTTTTCTCTTCCGCCAGAGCCTGCGCCGTGGAATCCAGTTCCCCCTTCTGGGCGGACAGCTGGTTCTCCTGCGTATCAAAGCTGTCTACCTGGCTCTGAAGGGAAGCAATCTGTCCCTCCAGAATTCCTGCCTGTTCCTCTGCCGCCGCGGCTTCCCCGTCCTTACTCTGGGCGGCCGCTTCATTGGCCGCTATGGTGCCGTTTAATCCCTCGATCTCTCCCTGGAGCGTGCCGATCTGGTTGTTTTTTTCTCCCTGAAGCTGGGTTTTCTGGCCGACCTGGCCGTTCAGATCATTTATCTGGCCCTGAAGCTGCCCTTTTTGTTCCTCCGTCAGGTCCGGATTAGCCAGCTCATTATTCAGCTGGTTGATCCGCTCATTCAGAGCGCCGATCTCCCCTGCCAGGGTTTCCACTTCCCCCTGGAGCGTGCCGATCTGGCCGTTTTTCTCCTCAATCTGGGACTGCAGCCCGTCGTTTTCCTGGCGCAGGGCCGCCGCGCTTTCTCTGGCTGCGGCAGCTGTGGACCGCGCTGTATCCAGCTGGGTCTGCAGGCCCGGTATCTGTCCTCTGGCTTCCTCCGCCGCCGCACGGCCCGCCTCGTGCTCTGCCGCCGCGGTTTGATATTCCTGCAGGGAGGCCTCATAGGCCGCCTGCCTGGCGCCATAATCGGTCTGGGCCTGAGTAAGGGCCGCCGCTCCCCCGTCATACTGGGTCTGCAGCTGCGCAAGGGTCTCGGCCCCCGCGTCGTATTCCGCCTGGGCCTGGGCCAGCGCCTGGGCTCCCTGGTCATATTCTGCCTGGGCCTGGGCCAGCGCCTCGGCTCCCTCGCTGCTGGCCTGGGCCGCTGCGTCAAGCTCCGACTGGCCCTGGTCGATCTGGGTCTGTCCTGCTTCCAGCTGGGCTCTGGCGTCATCGATCTGCTCCTGGCCTTCCTCCAGCTGGGTTCTGGCCGCGTCGATCTGGGCCTGTCCTTCTTTCAGCTGCTGACCTGCCGCGGCAGCTGTCTCGTTGTATTCCGCCTGTCTCTGGCTCAGTTCGCTCTCCGCCGCTGCCAGCTGGGCTTCTCCGTCCTGCAGCTGGGCCCTGGCGTCATTAAGCTGGGATTCCTGATAGGCAAGCTCCGCCTCCCCGTCGGAGAGCTGGGTTCTGGCGTCCTCCAGCTCCGTTTTGGAGGAAGCCAGCTCTTCTTTTCCTGATTCCAGTTCGGATTCTCCCTCTTCCAGTTCGGATTTGGCGGATTCCAGCTCCGATTCTGCCTCCGCCTTCCCGTCTGCCAGCTCCTGCTGCGCGTCCGCAAGCTTCTGCTCCCCGTCGGAGAGCTCCTGCCGGTACTCCTCCAGAGTTTCATTGGCCTCATCCACCACTTCCTGATAGCGGGCCTGGCAGCGCACATCCTGAATCGCCTCAATCCGATCCATCACCGTATCGATCAGGTCGTCGTACCCGTTCGTGTAGGTGAGCTCTTCCCTGGCTCCCTCCACCGTTATATAGGCGACAGAGTAAGCCTCGCTGTCAAAATCTTCGGGCAGTATGTACAGAAGGCCGTCCACCTCACCGGTTCCCAGGGTGGAGCTGCCCTTGGTAAAGGACAGGTAGGCGGAACTGTACCCGCTTCCCACAATGGTAAAAACAGTGGTCTTTAAAGTCTGGCCCTCCTCTTCCTCCTCTGTCCCGTCTTCTGTCTCTTCTTCCGTTTCTTCTTCCTCATCCGGCAGGATCAGCTCAATCCGGTCTCCCACCCGGTAGCCGAACTGATCCATATAGTCCTTGTCCAGGAAGCATTCCCCGCTCTGTTCCGGAAGCCTTCCTTCTGCCACCGCCAGCCGGTTGATGGTGTCCAGCAGGGCTTCCACATGAAGCACGCTCTGATTTTCTCCCTCGCCGCACAGCGCGTCCGTCATATAGCCCGGCTCCACCGTCTCCACGCCCTCCACCTGCCGGAGAGCCTCTATATCGTTTTCTGACAGTCCCAGGGTGCCCACCACCCGGATATCCATCAGGTTTGTCTCATCAAAATAAGAATCCCCCGAAATCCGCATATCCGGAGCGGAGGACTGAATGCCTGAATAGAAAGCAACGCCCAGAGTGACAATAAAAAAGATAGAGAGAAAGCGGTTCAGCGTTCCCTTTATTTCTCTGTGAAAATCTTTTCTAAGCGCTCTTTTCTTCATGCTGTCTTCACCACTCAATCAAATCCACTGAGACGGGATTGGGATTCAGGCTCATATCGGAAACCCTCCCGTTCTTTATCCGGATAATCCGGTCCGCCATGGGGGCAATGGCCGAGTTATGGGTAATCACAATCACGGTCATGCCTTTTTCCCTGCACATGTCCTGCAGCAGCTTCAGGATAGATTTTCCCGTCTGATAGTCCAGGGCTCCCGTGGGCTCGTCGCACAAAAGCAGTTTGGGGTTTTTGGCCAGGGCTCTCGCGATGGAGACCCGCTGCTGTTCTCCTCCCGACAGCTGCGCCGGGAAGTTCTTCATCCGGTTTCCCAGTCCCACTTCCTCCAGCACCTGTCTGGCGTCCAGCGGGTTTTTACAGATTTCCAGGGCCAGCTCCACGTTCTCCAGGGCGGTCAGATTGGGAATCAGGTTGTAAAACTGAAACACGAATCCGATATCGTTTCGCCGGTAGCCCGTCAGCTTTTTCCGGTTGAACCTGGCAATGTTGTAGCCGTCCACCCAGACGTCCCCGCTGCTGGCGGTATCCATGCCTCCCAGGATATTCAGCACCGTGGTTTTGCCCGCTCCGCTGGGGCCTACAATCACGGCGAATTCGCCTTTTGAAATGGAAAGGCTTATGCCGTCCACCGCCCGGATCGCCACCTCTCCCATCTGATATACTTTTGTCACATCCTTTAATTTTACAAAATCTTCCTGCATCCGCTCACCTTTTTCCGGCACAGGGCCTCGTCATCCTATCATTAGTATAGAACAGTTTACAGGGCCGTACAACTGAATTTTTTATAAACAAAATGAGCGCGCCCTGCGCCTGCCCGGACGTCCTTTCTGGAAACTGTCCGGGCCCCGCAGAGCCGCGCCCACACGTATTTTTATGAAATTTCCCGGTTACTCCCTCTCCTCCAGCCTGCGGTACTCTTTGTGGTGCCCCACATACTTGTAGGCAGGACGGATGATCTTTCCCTCGTTCACCAGCTCCTCGATCCGGTGCGCACACCAGCCGGAAATTCTGGAGATGGCGAAGATCGGCGTAAACAGCTGGGTGGGAATCCCCAGCATGGAATATACAAATCCGCTGTAGAAGTCCACGTTGCAGCAGATGGGTTTGGACAGGTTCTTGTGAGCCGTCAGAAGTTCCGACGCCTTCTTTTCCACTGTCTCGTACAGGTGGAACTCCTCCTGGAGCCCCTTCTCCTCGGAAAGGCTTCTGGCGTACTCCTTGAGCACCACCGCCCGGGGATCCGACATGGTATACACCGCATGGCCCATACCGTAGATCAGGCCGCTGCGGTCAAACACTTCCCGGTTGATCATCTTCTGCAGATAATCGGTTATGGCTCCCTCGTCGCTCCAGTTGGACACATGAGCCTTGATGTCGGAGAACATGTTTTCCACCTTCAGGTTGGCGCCGCCGTGCCTGGGGCCTTTCAGGGAACCCAGGGAAGCCGCCACTGCCGAGTATGTATCCGTTCCGGTGGAAGATACCACATGGGTGGTAAAGGTGGAGTTGTTTCCGCCTCCGTGCTCCGCGTGAAGCACCAGGCAGATATCCAGCACCCGGGCTTCCAGCTCTGTGTACTGGCCGTCGTCCCGCATCATCCGCAGAATGTTTTCCGCTGTGGAAAGCTCCGGGCTGGGATAGCGGATCACCAGGCTCTTCCCGTTGTTGTAGTGCTGGTAGGCGTGATAGCCGTAAACGGAAATCAGCGGCATGGTGCCGATCAGGGTCAGGGACTGGCGCAGCACGTTGGGGATGGAAATATCATCCGGCTTATCATCGTAGGAATACAGCGTCAGCACGCTCTTCTGCAGGCCGTTCATAATGTTGGCGCTGGGCGCTTTCATAATCACGTCCCGCACAAACTTGCTGGGAAGCTCCCGGTACTGAGCCAGCAGGTCGATAAAAGCCCGCAGCTGCCGTTTGTTAGGCAGTTCCCCGAACAGCAGCAGATAAGTCGCCTCCTCAAAGTTGAAGCGGCGGTTCTGAAAGCCTTTAATCAGTTCTTTTACATCATACCCCTGGAAGTAGAGTTCACCGTCAATGGGCACCAGCTTGCCGTTCACCGGTCTGGTGGCTACCACATCCGAAATCTCCGTCAGGCCTGTAAGCACGCCTTTACCGTTGGATTCCCGCAGCCCCCGTTTCACGTCATATTCCTGGTACAGGTTCAGGTCCATGGCCGTGGCGCTCATACAGTACCGGACCAGTTCCTCCAGCCGGACATCCCTGTCTTTTCTGTCTGTTTCATTCAGCATCGCCGTCTCTCCTTCCAGTCTCGTTTTCTTGTTACTATAGCGCAACTGCAAATGGTTGTCAAACAGTTCATTCCTCATGCAGCAGCAGATCCGCGAACTCGCCCCGGCAGGCCGTCCTCAGATCCTCCGGCTTCAGCCGGATCTGCACCCCGATCTTTCCGCCGCTGACAATCATGGTTTCCAGCGCCCTGGCGGACTGGTCGATGCGGGTTATGTACTCTTTTTTCATGCCCACCGCCGTACAGCCGCCCCGTATATAGCCCGTAACCCGGTTGATGTCTTTAACGTGGATCATGGATACGGATTTTTCTCCCACGGACCGGGCCGCCTTTTTCAGATCCAGCTCCCGGTGAATGGGAATCACAAAGACAAAGTAGCTGCCGCTGTTCCCTTCCGTCACCAGGGTCTTGTACATCAGGTCATAGGGCAGTCCCAGCTGGTCCGCGATCTTCAGGGCGTCCACAAATTCATCGCACTCATAGGTGAGAGTGGTATAAGAAATCTTATGTTTTTCCAGCATCCGCATTGCATTGGTTTTTACTTCTTTATTTTTTGACATCTCGTTTTCCCTTGTTCTTTTTCTTTTCTTTTTTCCCGGCTTTCTTTCCCTTTTTCCCTTCGCCGGACTTCTTTTTCTTTCTGCCATCACCGACAGGAGCCTCTTCTTCCCGGGCAAAGATTTCTTCCCCTGCTTCCTCTGCCGGGATTTTTTCTGCGGCCGCAGAGTCTTTTGGAGCGCCCCCTGCCAGCGCTTCCAGCATCCGGGCTCCCTCCCGCAAAGCCCCGGCGGCTGCCCCGTAGTAAGTTTTCTTTCCCTCTTTTCTGGTCAGCACCAGCCCCGCCTCACACAGCGTCTTCATGTGGTGGGACAGGGTGGACTGCACCACATCCACCTTTTCCAGCAGCTCGGTTCCGTTCATCTCCCGGCTCTGCAGAAGTTCCAGTATCTGCAGCCGGTGGGGATCCCCCAGGGCCCGAAACAGAGCGCCGTATTCTGTCAGTTCCTTTTTCATTCAGTTTTCCTCCCCTTATTTCTCCAGATGCGCCTGCAGGAAAGCGGACATCTCCTCCACGGAATGGACGATGTAGGTAGCCTTTGCCTGCTCCAGCTCTCCCGGGGCGGCAAAGCCGATATATGCGCCCAGGCAGTCAATGCCGCACTCCCTGGCGCCCTGGGCGTCGTGCTTTCTGTCGCCGATCATCAGCACCCGGGATTTCTCCTGCTCCTTTAACCCCAGTCTGGCCAGCGCCTCCCGGATCACATCCGCCTTGGCGCTGCGGCTCTCATCCATACTGGCTCCCACCACCTGATGAAAGTACCGGGCCAGATCGAATTTTTCCAGTATCCGCGTCACATATTCTTCCGGCTTGGAGGAGGCCACCGCCAGGCAGGCCCCCTGCTCCTTTAAGGTTTTCAGCATCTGCGGAATACCCTCCAGCACCTGGTTTTCAAAAATCCCCGTATCCCGGAACCGTTCCCGGTATTTTTCCACTCCTTTAAGTGCCTGCTCCCTGGTAAAGCCGTAATACTCCATAAAAGAGTCGATCAGAGGCGGGCCGATAAAGGGCTCCAGCTTATCCAGATTCGGTTCCTCAATACCGAAATGCCGCAGCGCGTACTGTACGCATCTGGTTATTCCTTCCTTGGGATTTGTCAGCGTTCCGTCCAGGTCAAAAAGTAAATAATGATACATATCTTCTCCTCTTTTGTCCTTTGCCCATTCTATTCATACACCACCACCGGCGTACCGATGGATACAATACCATAAATCGTCTGGGCCGCCTCATAGGGGGTGTTGACGCAGCCGTGGGATCCGTTGCTTAAATAGATGGTGCCTCCGAAGTCCCACCTGTTCTGCATATCGTGGATGCCAATATCACCGTTAAAGGGCATCCAGTAATCCACCGGCGCCTCATAGCCTTCTCCCGTCAGCACATAGTCCTCCATCTTGGCGTCGATGGCCCACACGCCTCCCGCCGGGGTGGCGTCCCCCTTGTTGGGATTGCCCGTCACCACCGGGGTATCCACCACCAGGCTGCCGTCCTGGTAGCACCACATCTCCTGTCTGGAAATACAGATCTCCACGTAGGTGCCGCCTATATCATTTTCATCCCGGCTCATGGCTGTATAAACATACTCCGGCGTAATCGTCTCCGTTTTTCCCGCTTTTACCGCCTCTGACAGGATCTGGGCGGTGGCGTCCTGATCCATGGCCCAGCCATAATCCCCTCCGGAAAGGGAAACTGTGGTTCCCAGGCTGGTATGAAACTCCCGTTCCATCCCAAAGGTATCATACTTGGCAGCCAGTTCCGCCACATATTCCCAGATTTTATTGTCGTCAATGTAATAGGCGCCCTCCTCATCCTGGGCAATCCAGTTTTTGATCACCGATCCGTCCACCACTTCCTGCCGGTCGCCGAAGTCATAGGTAATGCTGGCGGTCAGAAGGCTGTTCAGCTCCTCCACCTGGGCGTTCAGCTCCGGGTCGTCCCGGTAAACCAGCGGATCAATATAGCAGCCCGCCTCCTCCAGGGAGACGGAAGTGGCGCCCTGATCCAGAGCGTTTAAAATAACCTCCTTTGTCCGGTTATAATCCAGGGTGGTTCCCATCACCTCCGGCACCACCTCATAGCCGGTGGGAGTATCGCCCCGGTGAGCATCCTGGGGCGCCACAATATTTCCCGGCAGAAAACAGTTCATGTTCCGGATTACCGTATCGATTCCCTCCCGGTCATAGGTGGTGGAGACTGTCAGATCCCCGCCGCCCATCAGCATCATGGCAGGCCAGATATAGCACCGCTGGTTCTTCAGATGGCCTTCTATGGTATCATCGTCCTGGTACTGCAGCCCGATCTGCTCAGCCGTAATCACATCCTTCTGCCCGTTTCGCTCCTCTACGGTCAGGGTGTATTCTCCCAGC
>DVOS01000011.1 GCA_018713435.1 Candidatus Merdiplasma excrementigallinarum | reverse complement strand
AATAGCAGAAACTATGGAGCCGGACAGAGAATATAGAATAGCCGAGATAGCAGAATTCCTCGGAATTAAAGAAACACGAGCCCGTGAATTAGTAAGAGAATTGATACGGCTCGGGATAATAGAGGCGACAGGGAAAAATAAAGGCCGCAGATACAGAAAAATAGCAGAGTGGGATTAGCGCGGCCCGCAAAAAGACAAATGATCGACTTTAGCCCCTTTCTGTGCTATGATAATACAATCATACTTACAGCGCAGAAAGGGGTATTTTCATGGAAAATACGTCTGTAAATAAAAAGAAACCTTCCAATGAAACAGAACTCTCCCCGATTGTCCTGGGGATACTGGCCCATGTGGATTCGGGGAAAACCACCCTGGCGGAGAGCCTGCTTTACCTGACGGGAAGCATCCGGAAGGCGGGCCGGGTGGATCACGGGGACGCTTTCCTGGACACTTATGAGCTGGAGCGCTCCAGGGGAATCACCATTTTTGCCAAGCAGGCGGAGCTGAAGATAGGAAAAAGGCCGGTGACTCTGTTGGATACGCCGGGACATGTGGATTTTTCCGCAGAGATGGAGCGGACCCTGCAGGTGCTGGACTACGCCGTTTTGGTGATCAGCGGCGCGGACGGGGTGCAGGGCCATGTGATGACCCTGTGGCGGCTGCTGAAGCAGTACCGTATTCCGGTTTTTCTCTTTATCAACAAGATGGATCAGGAGGGGACAGACCGGGAAGCGCTGCTGAAAGAACTCCAGGCCAGGCTGGATGAACACTGCCTGGCTTTTGAAAACCCGGGTGAGGAAAGCCAGGAGTTTCTGGAAGGACTGGCCATGTGCGGTGAGAATGCCCTGGAAGAGTATCTGGAGACGGGGGATATAGAGCAGCAGGAGCGGGTGAAACTGATACAGGAGAGAAACGTATTTCCCTGCTATTTCGGCTCGGCCCTGAAGCTGACAGGGGTGGATGGGTTCATCCGGGGGCTGGAGGCCTACTTAAGGCCCCGGCAGTACGGCGATGAATTTGGAGCCAGAGTTTATAAGATTTCCAGGGACAGCCAGGGAACCCGGCTTACCTGGATGAAGGTGACGGGGGGAAGCCTGAAAGTCAAGCAGGTTCTGGAAGGAAGCTGGATCAACAGCGAGGGACAGCAGGAAATCTGGAAGGAAAAGGCAGATCAGATCAGAATCTATTCCGGAGCGGGATATGAACTGGCCCAGGAGGCTCCGGCGGGGACGGTATGCGCGGTGACGGGCCTGGAGAAAACCTGCAGCGGTCAGGGGTTGGGAGCGGAGGAGAGCGGCGCCCTTCCTCTGCTGGAACCGGTGCTGACCTATCGGATTATTCTGCCCCCGGAGTGCGACGTCCATGTGATGTATAAAAAGCTGGGACAGCTGGAGGAGGAGATACCGGAGCTTCATCTGGTATGGAGCGAGGCTTCCCAGGAGATTCATGTGCAGGTTATGGGAGAGGTGCAGATGGAGATTCTCCAGAGCATGATCCTGGAACGGTTCGGAACAAAAGTATCCTTTGATTCCGGCAGTATCGTATACAAAGAGACCATTGCCGGGATGGTGGAGGGAGTGGGGCATTATGAGCCTCTCCGCCATTACGCGGAGGTGCATCTGCTGCTGGAGCCGGGAGAGCGGGGCAGCGGCAT
Organism: Candidatus Merdiplasma excrementigallinarum; assembly: GCA_018713435.1. Classification (GTDB taxonomy): domain Bacteria; phylum Bacillota; class Clostridia; order Lachnospirales; family Lachnospiraceae; genus Merdiplasma; species Merdiplasma excrementigallinarum. The sequence goes on along the minus strand of DVOS01000011.1, from coordinate 23,007 downwards.
GCAGTTTGCCTCAGCCTGCAGCACCGACGATCTGGATCTGAACTGGCAGCGGCTGGTTCTGACCCATCTGGAAGAAAAACAGCACAGAGGCGTGCTGACAGGTTCCGAGATTACGGATATGAAGATTACGCTGGCGGCGGGGAAAGCCCACCTGAAGCATACGGAGGGAGGCGATTTCAGACAGGCCACCTACCGGGCTGTGCGGCAGGGGCTGATGAAAGCGGAGAGCATCCTGCTGGAGCCGGTGTATGAATACAGGCTGGAGATCCCTCCGGAGACAGTGGGACGGGCCATCTCGGATATTCAGAGAATGCAGGGCAGCTTTGCGGGACCGGAACAGGAGGGGGATATGGCGGTGCTCACCGGCAGCGCCCCGGTGGCAGCCATGCGGGACTATCAGCGGGAAGTGACCGCCTATACCAGGGGATGCGGCCGTCTGTTCTGCAGCCTGAAAGGGTATGAGCCCTGCAGGGAACCGGAGAAGGTGATTGAGGCGGCAGGCTACGATCCGGAGGGAGACATGGAGAATCCCACGGGTTCCGTATTCTGCGTCCACGGAGCCGGATTTGTGGTACCCTGGGATCAGGTGGAAGATTACATGCACCTGGAACCTGTTTTAAAACCTGCCCAAAAGTCGGAGAGGGGAGCGGAGGACTTTTCCGAAAAGGCTGCCCGGGCAGGGGGAAAGGGATATGGTGCGTCCCTGCAGGATGACGCCGAACTGCTGGAAATTTTTCAGAGGACTTACGGAAAGGCAGGGCAGGAGCGCAGGGGATGGAACCGCAGCCGAAACGAAGGAACGGGCACATCCGGCCTGCAGGTGCGGGACTATGGAAGCGGCAGAGATAAGAAGCCGGAGGAATCCTATCTGCTGGTAGACGGGTATAATATCATTTTTGCCTGGGAAGACTTAAAGGAGCTGGCCCAGGTAAGCCTGGAGGGGGCCCGGGGAAAACTGATGGATATTCTGTGCAATTACCAGGGATACCGGAAGATGACCCTGATCCTGGTTTTTGACGCTTACAAGGTAGAGGGAAACGTGGGAGAAGTGATGAAGTATCACAATATCCATGTGATTTATACAAAAGAGGCGGAGACGGCTGACCAGTACATCGAAAAGACGGTGCACCGCATGGGAGGCCGGTATGATGTGACTGTGGCCACCTCAGACGCGGCGGAGCAGATGATTATCTGGGGACAGGGCGCCAGACGGCTCTCCGCCAGAGGGCTGCGCAGGGAAATCCGGGAAGCCTGCCAGGAGATACAGGAAAACTATCTGCAAACAAATCCCGGGGCAAAGCATTATCTGTTTGAAAATCTGGGAGACGACATGGCGGCGCTGATGGAGGAAGTGCGCCTTGGAAAGAAGAAACTGTAAGGAGGCCATTTATGAACACCGTTCCATTTATCGATTTCCACTGTGATACGCTGATGCAGGCCTGGTTCCGGCGAAGAAAAGAGGTTTACAGCCTGCCGCCTGCCATGGCGGATGTAAAACGGCTGAAACAGGGTGGGGCCAAAGCCCAGTTTTTTGCCATATTTCTTCAGTCCCTGCGGATGAAGCGGTGCCTGGGCCCACTGATGCCAAAAGATGAGGCCTATATTGACCGGATGGTGGGGATTTTCCGCAGAACGCTGGCAAATCACCGGGATGAGATCGCCTTTGCGGGAAACAGCCGCCAGATGGAAAAGAACTGGCAGGAGGGCCGGATCAGCGCGTTTCTCACCATCGAGGACGGAAGGGAAGTGCAGGGCCGGATGGAACGGCTGGAGGAGTACCATCGGATGGGGGTGCGCCTGCTGGGGCTGACCTGGAATTATGCCAACTGCTTCGGGTTCCCCAACAGCCAGGATCCATCCGTCATGAAACAGGGGCTGTCGGATTTCGGAAAGGAAGCCGTGGGAGAACTGAACCGGCTGGGAATGATCATCGACGTAAGCCATCTGTCGGACGGAGGCTTCTGGGATGTGGCCAGGCTCAGCAGAAAACCTTTTGTAGCCAGCCATTCCAATGCCAGAGCCCTCTGCCCTCATCCCAGGAACCTGACGGATGAGATGATCCGGGCAGTGGGAGAGGCCGGAGGCGTGGTGGGGCTGAACCACTGTCCCAAATTTCTTTATCCGGACAGCCGGGAAAACCGAATAGAGGATCTGGTGCGTCATCTGCTCCATATCCGGAACGTGGGCGGGCTGGAAGCGGCGGCTCTTGGCAGTGACTTTGACGGTATCAGCGGAAAGCTGGCCCTGAAGGGCCCCCAGGACTACGGGAAGCTGACGGAAGCTTTGCGCAGGGAAGGATTGTCCTGGGAGGAGATTGAAAAGATTTACCATAAAAACGCGGAGCGGGTAATCCGGGACGTAATGGGCTGAGAACAAAGACCGCCCCTGCGCAGGAGGCGGTCTTTTGCTCCGGAGCGGGGACTATTCCGTCCGCAGATACTGGCGCATGGCTTTCAGGGCGTTTTTTTCCAGACGGCTTACCTGAGCCTGGGAGATGCCGATTTCATCCGCCACCTCCATCTGGGTACGGCCCTCAAAAAAACGCAGGTGCACGATATGTTTTTCCCGCTCATCCAGGCACTTCATGGATTCCTCCAGAGCGATGCTCTCCACCCAGTTGTCCTCTTTGTTTTTTTTATCGCTGATCTGATCCATCACATACAGGGTGTCACCGCCCTCTGTGTAGACCGGGTCATAGAGGCTTACGGGACTCTGGATGGCGTCCATGGCAAATACGATATCCTCCCTGGCAATGCCGATTTCCTGGGCGATTTCGCAGATAGTAGGCTCCCGCAGATTTTTTTTCATGTAATTTTCCCGGGCATAGATCGCTTTGTACGCCGTATCCCGAAGAGAGCGCGAAACCCGGATCGAATTGTTGTCCCGCAGATAGCGGCGGATCTCCCCCAAAATCATGGGCACGGCGTAGGTGCTGAACTTGACGCCCAGCCCCGTGTCAAAATTGTCAATGGCCTTCATCAGGCCGATGCAGCCGATCTGAAACAGGTCATCCGCATTCTCGTTGCTGGCTGAAAAACGCTTGATCACACTGAGAACCAGCCTCAGGTTTCCCTTAATATAAAGCTCTCTGGCCTGCTGATCGCCGGATTTGATCCGCTCAAATAAAGTATCTTTTTCTTCACTGGTCAGCATCGGAAGTCTTGCGGTGTTGACACCGCACAGTTCCACCTTATTGATTGCCATATCAAAATCCTCCTGCGTTACGTTTCCTGAAAATCTTATCCCGGTGGGATATAGTAAATGATTCTCAGATTAGGAAGGAAATATACGATCAGGCGGAAAATATAAAAAATAATGACCCTTGACAAACATTCAGAGGCAGCTTTTCCGGCACGTTTCCTCGTCAATTTTTATCAGGATAATGTCGGCTCCGATCTGGCTGATACATTCCCAGGGGATCACATATTCCGTATCTCTTCCCAGGAACCAGCACAGTTTCCCCGGTCCCGGAACAATGAGAGCCAGTACGGTTCCGGTGCGGCAGTCGATCTCCAGGTCGCTGACGCAGCCGAGAGAGCGGCAGGTGCAGATATTGATCACTTCTTTCCGTTTCAGATCACATAAACGCATGACAGCCTCCGGCACAGGGATATCCTTCCGTTTATCCTATGCCTCTGAACGGGAAACGGTGACGGATATTTCGATTGACAGTCACCCCATGATTCGCTATACTTTGACTAAAAGAGTACGTTTTCGGCGTGTTTCCGGAGGAGGCAGCATATGAAGTGTCCGTTTTGCAGTCAGGATAATACCAGGGTAGTGGATTCGCGCCCCGCTGATGACAATACAGCGATACGCAGGAGGCGGCTGTGCGATGCCTGCGGGAAGCGCTTTACCACCTATGAAAAAGTAGAGACGATCCCTCTTGTGGTGATCAAGAAAGACCGCACCCGAGAGGAATATGACAGGAATAAAATTCAGGCAGGCGTGATGCGGGCCTGTTATAAGCGGCCGGTGCCCATACAGAAAATCAAAGAGATGATTGATGCGGCGGAGACAGAGATTTTCAACCGGGAAGAAAAAGAGATCGAGAGCAAAGTGATAGGAGAAATCGTGATGGACGGGCTGAAAGATCTGGACGCAGTGGCCTATGTTCGTTTCGCTTCGGTTTACCGTGAATTTAAAGATGTAAATACATTTATGGATGAACTGAAAAAAATATTGGAGTAACAGCAGAAAGCTGCGGCGGAACAGAGTGATGTTTTTGCGCAGCTTTTTTCATCATGAAAAAGATAAAGTTCCATTTGACAGCAGGTGAAGGAATTGAAAAAACGGATAGAACAGTTATTAAACGGAAAATTTGAATATGAAGTTCCGAAGCTGAAGCTTTCCCAGGAGGAGATCCGGCTGGAGGCCAGACCGGGCGAAGTGCTCCATGGCAGCTTTCAGGTGTCTCATCCCGGGGAAAAGAAGGTAAAGGGCTTTCTGTATTCTTCCAATCCAAGGGTGGCCTTTGACCCGCCTGAATTTTACGGCATCGAAAATAAAATCTATTTTCAGATTGATACCAGCGGCCTGAAACCGGGGGAGGAAACGGAAGGGTGTTTTACCCTCTGTACGGACCTGGGGGAATATCCGCTTCCCTACACCATACGGGTGAAGGAAACGGAAAAGAAGAAAAAGGCGCAGGAAGTGACGGGGGTTTCTTCCCTGGCGGAACTGGCGAAAAAGGATTTTCAGAAAGCCTATCCGGTATTTGTCAGCCCCGGATTTGAGGAGATCCTGCGGGAAAAACAGGACGATTCCCTGCTGCTGTATGAAACCCTGAAGGCGGCTTCCTTCAGCTATCAGAGCCTGGAGGAATTTCTGATCGGATGCGGCGGGAAAGAACCGGTGGAGCTGACGATGGAGGAGACGGAAAAAGAGTTTTCGCAGCTGGAACAGTCGGTGCGGGAATCCGTTGTCCTCAAAAAGAGCGGCTGGGGTTTCCTGAAACTGGAAATCAGTTCTGACTGCCGGTTTTTGCGGCCGGAGAAAAAACTGGTGACAACGGATGAATTTGTGGGGAACCAGTACAGCCTGGAATATATCATTGATACCAATTTCCTCCATGCCGGGAAAAACTATGGAAGAATCCGCATAAGCACCTGCTATCAGACGCTGTATCTGGAAGTGCTGGCGGTAAAAAAAGGCGGGAGCAGGGAAGACGGGAGAGAACGGCGGGTCCAGAAAATGATGCAGAAAAAGCTGGAATCCCTGTACATGGATTTCCGCCTGAAACGGATACAGATGCAGTCCTGGATAGACCGTTCCCTGAATGTAATCAGCAGCTATAAGCGGGCCGGAGGAACGGATGTGTTCGCGGATCTGTTTCAGATCCAGCTTTTGTTTGCCGATGAAAAGCGGGTAAAGGGCTATAAGCTTCTCCAGGAGGTGGAACGCCAGGCCCAGCGGCTGAACACGCCGGAGAGATTTGGCTTTTATCTGTATATTTCCACCTTTTTTAACCGGGATATCGCCTATGTGGATCAGGTGGAGGCCCGCATTGAGCAGATGTTTCTGCAGAACCGCAGAAGCTGGATTTTACAGTGGATTCTTCTGTATCTGCAGGAGCGGCTGATGAAGGACGACGGACAGAAGCTGGAAGCCATAGGAGAGCAGGTCCGTTATGGCTGCAGCAGTCCGGTTATGTACCTGGAGGCTTTCCTGATTCTGAAAAAGGATCCGTTTCTTCTCAGAAAGCTGGACACGTTTGAATGCAGGGTGCTGCGGTTTGCGGCAAGGCAGAAGCTTCTGACTCCGGAATTGGCGGAACAGACGGGAAATCTGGCGCTGCACCGCCGCAGCTGGAGCAGGGGGCTGTTTGAGATTCTGACGGAATGCTATGCGGTGAATCCCTCCCGGGATATTCTGAAAGCCATCTGCGCCATGCTGATTGCGGGAGACCAAAAAGAACAGGCCTATTTCTCCTGGTATGCCCTGGGGGTGGCCCAGGATCTGCGGATTACCGGCCTGTATGAGTATTATATGGAAACCATGGATGAGTACGGGATCGAAAAGATGCCTCAGATCATCCGTATGTATTTTATTTACAACAACACGCTGAATTACCATAAGAGAGCCAGAATTTACCGGAATATTTCCGACAACAGGGACAATGTGCCCCAGGTGTACAGAAGCTGCCGGGAAGCCATCGAGCGGTTTGTGACGGAACATCTGGAAATGGGAAAAATAGACGAAAATCTGGCGGTGCTTTATGAACGCTACCTGGATAAGCAGATTCTGAACCGGCCCCTGGCGGAACGGCTGGTAAAACTGCTGTTCACTTTTGAGATCACCTGCCGGAATCCCAGGATGAAGTCTGTGGTGGTGGTTCACCGGAGGATGAAAGGGGAACAGATTGTGCCCCTGAACCAGGGCCGGGCCCAGGTCCAGATTTATACGGAAGATGCCAGAATTCTGCTGGCGGACGAGGAGGGGAACCGGTATGCCTCCACCTCTCTCTACATGGCGGAGCGGCTTCTGGACGACCAGCGTCTTCTGGGATACTGCCGGGAGCTGGTGCCGGAACATCGGGGCCTGGTTCTTTACCTGTGCGAAACCCTGGAGGATGGGGAGAAAGTTACAAAGGATCTTCTTCCGTTTTTCAAGCGGGCCTGCGGAATGGAAAGCTATCAGGATGAGTACCGGCGGGCCTGCCGGAAACGGGTGCTGGAATATTATATGGAAAACCCGGGAGAGGAGGATCTGTTCTCCTATCTGAAGCAGATACCCTATTCTGATTTTATCGAGGCGGATAAGACGGCCCTCCTTTCCCTTCTGACCCAGGAGGGGATGTATGAGGAAGCCTTTATTCTGCTGGAAATGTACGGCAGCGAAAGGGTGCCGCTGAAGCACCTGGTGCGCATCTGCAGCCAGACCGTACTGGCCCGGGAATACGAAGAAAACGCCGTGCTGCTCGCCTACTGCCATCAGTGCTTTGAATGGGGAAAATACGACGACAATATCCTGACCTACCTGCTGATGTATTATGACGGGCCTGTGGAGGATATGAAGCGGCTCTGGAATGTGGGACGGGAATTTGAACTGGATACCATGGTGCTGGAGGAGAAAATCCTCAGCCTCCTGCTTTTCACCAGAATGGGGACCTCCGGAACGGAACAGATTTTTGTCTCCTATCAGAGAAAGCTGGGGCGCAGGAAAATATGCCGGGCCTACCTGATTTTGAAGTCCTATGAATATTTTGTAAAGGACCTGCCCGCGGCGGACGTACTTTTTGAGTATCTGGAACATGCCTGGCAGGAGGAGGCGCAGCTGGAGGACGTGTGCTGGCTGGCTCTGCTCCGGTATTACTCCAGACAGGTGGAGCTGAAAAAAGAGCAGGAAAAGACGGCGGCCAGTCTTCTGGCCCGCTACAGCGGCCAGGGAATGCGGTTCGCTTTCTATCAGAAATTCCCCAGAGCGCTGCGAAGGCCTTACCAGCTGGAGGATAAGGTGTTCCTGGAATATGTGACGAACCCCGAAAATACCGTGACGCTGTATCACCGCATCCGGGGACGGCAGGCGGAGTATGAACAGGAACTGATGAAGGACTGCTTCGAGGGCATTCATGTAAAAGAGTTTATTCTGTTCTACGGGGAAGAACTGGAGTGCTATACGGAAGAGACGGCTGCGGACGGCACGGTGAAAAAATCGGGAATCCGCGTGCTGCAGGCGGGAAACGCATCCCTGGAGGGATATGGCCGGTACCAGACGCTGAACCGTATGATCCGGGCCGAGCAGGCGGGAAATACAGAGGGCCTGAAACAGGAACTGGAAAATTACCGCCAGCTTGATTACCTGACAAAAGAACTGTTTACCTTACTATAGAAAGCGTGGTTACGGATGATTCAGGAAAAAAATGATTTAATCCTGGGGCTGCAGCTGGATGCGGCCTGCGCTCAGCTGACCTACTACAACAGCTCCATGAAAGAGCCGGTGACAGTCAGCGCCGATGGGGAGAGCGAAACCTATCTGATCCCCATGGAGCAGGCGGCCTGGGAGCAGGCAAACAGCCCCCAGGGTTCTATGGATAAGCTGACGGCGTTTATCAGCCGCTGCCTGGATCTGGTATCCGGGCTGGGAAAGCCGGAGGATATGCGGATCATGGTCTGCGTGCGCTCCATGGATGAGACCATAGGACAGCGGATACCGGAAGCCCTGGAGCAGATCGGAGTGGAGCGGAAATATATATTCCTTCAGGATTATAAATCCAGTTTTTACTACTATACCATAAATCAGAAAAAGGAACTGTGGAGTTCGGACGTGGCTCTGGTGGAGTGTGTGGATGAAACCATGATCGGCTACGTGCTTCATATCAATAAATCCACCCGGCCCTCCCTTGTGACCGTGGAGGAAGCGGCCAGACAGCCGGTAAATGAGAAGGTGCGGGATGGCCGGGAAGGGGAGGACTGGGACCGGGAGCGGGACCGCCTGTTTTTCGAGCTTCTGAAAAAGGTATTCGAGCGCCGGAATGTAACCACCACCTATCTGCTGGGGGACTATTTTGATAAGACATGGGCCAGACGGTCTTTCCAGTATCTGTGCCATCACCGTCATGCTTTTCAGGGGAAAAACCTGTTTACCAAGGGCGCCTGCTACGGGGCTATGGAACGGATGGGCCTGTTTGGAACGCCGGATATGCTGTTTATGGGGGCGGACCTGGTCCATGAGAATCTGGGCATGTATATGCGGATCCGGGGAAAGGAGACCTATTATCCTCTGATTACCGCAGGGGTAAACTGGTATGAGGCCCATCATATATGCGAATTTATACCGGATGGAGAAAAAAGCATTTCGATTATTACCAAGCCTATGACCGGGGGGCAGGAGGTAGCCCACCTGCTGCGCCTGACACAGTTTCCCGACAGGCCCAACCGGGCCACCAGGCTTCGGATGTCGGTCTATTTTGTTTCCGGCACCCGGTGCAGAGTGGAAGTGGAGGACCTGGGGTTTGGAGAGTTTTACCGGCCTTCCGGCAGAAAATGGGAGAGAGAGATTGTATTCTGAGGCAGCGGATGGGGCAAAGGAGAGTGACGGGAAATGAGTTTTGATCTGTGCCAGGTTAAAAAGGCGGAGAAGCCCTACTATATAGAAAGTATCGGCATCCATATTTATACGATTGAGGAGCTGTGCTTTTACCTGTACGAAAATATATACCTGATTGACCAGACCATCATCAATGAAGCGCTGTGCGACTGGCTGCGGGATGAACTGGGACTGAAGAAGCTGTACCGGCAGCTGTACGAGCAGCTGGAAAAACAGGAAGGCATCGCCTATTTTGTGCTGCCCATTTTCCGGGAGATCGGTTACCTGTCGCCGGAAAAGATGCGGCAGATGCAGGAGAAGCTGGGAAAGCTGGAGGTACAGCCGGAGGATATGCGCCAGAAGCTGAAGGGAGACTATCTGGTAAAATGCGGTATGTACAGCAATGCCATGCACGAATACGAGCAGATTTTAAACCGGCGGGGACCGGGAAATCTGGGGGCTCAGTTTTACGCGGAGATCTGGAACAACCTGGGCTGCGCCTATGCCAGGATGTTTCTCTTTGAGGACGCGGCGGACTGCTTTCTGAAAGGATACCGGCAGGCGGGGACGAAAGAACTGCTGCGCCGTTATGTGAGCGTGCTTCCCCTCTATCTGTCTGATGAAGAGTATCGGAAAAAGATAAAAGAAGTGGGGGCGGATTCCCAGCTGGTGGCCAGAATTCAGGAGTACAATTCCAAAATATGCAGGAATCTTTCTCAGACAGAGGGAAATCCTGAAATTTCCCGGGAAGAAGCAAAGGAGATGATTGGCCGCATACGGGAGGATTACTGCAGAAGCGCCAAATGTTAGGCTTGCCTTCCGCATGGTTATGGGCTATAATTTTCACGGACTGTTTTTGTGCATAACCGGGCCTGTCCCGGAACGATAAAGGAGAAAACATATGAGTACAGACAGATATGCAAGTCCCCTGTCAGAGCGGTATGCCAGCCGGGAGATGCAGTACATTTTTTCGCAGGACAAGAAGTTCCGCACCTGGAGAAGACTCTGGATCGCCCTGGCAGAGACGGAGAAGGAGCTGGGTCTTGACATCACCGATGAGCAGATTCAGCAGATGCGGGAACATCAGGATGATATCAACTATGATGTGGCAAGAGAGCGGGAAAAGGTGGTGCGCCACGATGTGATGTCCCACGTGTACGCCTACGGCCTCCAGTGCCCCAAGGCGAAGCCCATTATCCATCTGGGAGCCACTTCCTGTTATGTGGGCGACAACACGGACATTATTATTATGCGGGAAGGCCTGGAGCTGATTAAAAAGAAGCTGGTGAATGTGATTGCCCAGCTGGCCCGTTTCGCGGAAGAATATAAGGACCTGCCCACTCTGGCCTTTACTCATTTTCAGCCGGCTCAGCCCACCACAGTGGGAAAGAGAGCCACTCTCTGGGCCCAGGAATTTCTTATGGACCTGGAGGATCTGGAGTATGTGAAAGGATCCTTAAAGCTGCTTGGCTCCAAAGGAACCACGGGAACCCAGGCCAGCTTCCTGGAACTGTTTGACGGGGATCAGGAAAAGATTGACAAAATTGATCCCATGATCGCGAAGAAGATGGGATTTGAGGAATGCTATCCCGTATCCGGCCAGACCTATTCCAGAAAGGTGGATACCAGGGTGTGCAATGTGCTGGCGGGAATCGCGGCCAGCGCCCACAAGATGTCAAACGATATCCGCCTCCTGCAGCATCTGAAAGAGGTGGAGGAGCCTTTTGAGAAAACCCAGATCGGGTCTTCTGCCATGGCCTACAAGAGAAATCCCATGAGAAGCGAGAGAATCGCTTCCCTGTCCCGGTATGTGATGGTGGACGCGCTGAACCCGGCCATTACTTCCGCGGTACAGTGGTTTGAGAGAACTCTGGACGATTCCGCCAACAAACGGCTGTCCATCGCTGAGGGCTTCCTGGCTACCGACGGCATTCTGGATCTGTGCCTGAATGTAACCGACGGCTTAAAGGTATATCCCAAGGTAATTGAAAAGCGGCTCCGCTCAGAACTGCCCTTCATGGCTACGGAAAATATTATGATGGACGCGGTGAAGGCGGGAGGAGACCGGCAGGAGCTGCACGAGAAAATCCGTACCCTGTCCATGGAAGCGGGACGGAACGTGAAGGAAGAGGGAAAAGAAAACAACCTGCTGGAACTGATTGCGGCGGATCCCTCCTTCAACCTGACGCTGGAGGAACTGCAGAAGACCATGCAGCCTGAAAAATATACGGGCCGGGCGGCCATTCAGGTGGAACACTTTGTCAATGATGTGGTAAATCCCGTGCTGGAGCGCAACAAGGATCTTCTGGGCGTGAAAGCGGAGATTAATGTATAGGAGGAAAAGATTATGGTAGAAGCAGTAGTAGGAGCCAACTGGGGAGATGAGGGCAAAGGCAAGATCACGGATATGATGGCGGAGAAAGCCGACATTATCGTGCGTTTTCAGGGAGGCGCCAATGCGGGACATACCATTGTGAACAACTACGGAAAGTTCGCGCTGCATACGCTGCCTTCCGGCATTTTTTACGGCCATACCACCAGTGTGATCGGAAACGGTGTGGCTCTGAATATACCGGTGCTGTTCAATGAGATTAAGAGCATTGTGGACCGGGGCGTGCCCATGCCGAAAATCCTGGTTTCAGACCGGGCGCAGATGGTGATGTCCTACCATATTCTGTTTGACCAGTATGAGGAGGAGCGCCTGGGAGGAAAATCCTTCGGTTCCACCAAATCCGGCATCGCTCCTTTCTATTCTGACAAGTATGCCAAGATCGGCTTCCAGGTCAGCGAACTTTTTGATGAGGATCTGCTGAAAGAAAAAACGGCGCGGATCTGCGAGATCAAAAATGTGACCCTGGAGCATCTGTATCATAAACCGGCCCTGAAACCGGAGGATCTGCTGGAGGAACTGCACGGCTACCGGCGGATGGTGGAGCCCTATGTGTGCGATGTGTCCACCTATCTGCAGAACGCCATCAAAGAGGGAAAGACCATCCTGCTGGAGGGACAGCTGGGAACCCTGAAGGATCCGGACCACGGGATTTATCCCATGGTAACTTCCTCCTCCACCCTGGCAGCTTATGGGGCCATCGGCGCAGGTATTCCGCCTTATGAAATCAAAAAGATCGTGACGGTGAGCAAGGCTTACTCCAGTGCGGTGGGAGCCGGCGCTTTTGTCAGCGAGATTTTTGGCGAGGAAGCGGATGAGCTGAGACGCAGGGGCGGAGACGGCGGAGAGTACGGCGCCACCACCGGCCGTCCCAGAAGAATGGGCTGGTTTGACTGTGTGGCCACCAAGTACGGCTGCCGCCTGCAGGGAACCACGGATGTGGCCTTTACCGTGCTGGACGCCCTGGGTTATCTGGATGAAATTCCGGTATGCGTGGGCTATGAGATCGACGGAGAAGTGACCACAGATTTCCCCACCACCTACAGACTTGAAAAAGCGAAACCGGTGCTGAAGGTGCTGCCCGGATGGAAATGCGATATCCGGGGGATCCGGAAATTTGAGGAGCTTCCCGAGAACTGCAGAAAGTATGTGGATTTCGTGGAAGAGCAGATCGGCTATCCCATTACCATGGTATCCAATGGACCGGGGAGAGAGGACATTATCTACAGAGAGTCCAAACTGAACAGATAAACAGACTGACAGAGGGATAAACGGACCTGTGCGGATCGTTTATCCCTTTTATCTTACATTATACTGAAACGAAAAACGAGAGGTAAACGGAAAATGGAAAGCGACAGGCTGTACAGGGGAAAAACCAGGGAGTGCTGGATTCAAAGACTTGAGGAGATTCGGAAACGCTATCAGAAGTATCGGGCGATTCTGGAGGATCATTTAAAAGAGCAGGGAATCATTCTGAAGCCGGCCTATACCGATGGACTGGATGAAACAGGGCGTCCCTGGGGACTCTGGATCATAGGGAAACGGGGGATAGAAAAAATGCTGCCTCTCCGGAAGGATGAATATGCGCTGTATCTTTTTGACGTGGGAGACGGCGTTTTAGCATTTCCCGACAACGGAATCGGCCTCCGGTATATCCATGCGCCGTCGGATCGGAATTTCTGCGCGCCGGCAGGCGGCATGGGGAGTCTGCTGGCGGCGGGATCGGACGGAAAAGCGCTTTACATTCTGGATGCGAACGATGGAAAGCTTTATATTACGGAATCCCAGAAAGCCTGCGGACCCCTGGGCGGATTCCGCCGGCGCTTCTTCCGTACAGAAGAGTCTGAAGGGAAGGAGAAGCAGAATCATCCTGCCGGGGCCGTGGAGGCCATCGACATTCTTTCCCTCTACATAAAAACTGCGGAAGAATATTTTTCCGAAAAGGAGATCCAGGACGCGGTAACTGCCTTTTGCAGCTCCGGGATCGTCAATGTGGAGGATGCGACCTATTATGATCCTGCAGCCAAGATGTTTTTCCACGTCTACACGGACGGGAATTATTATCATGGTTATGAGGTGAGATACCCGCGACTGTCCCCAAAAGAAGTCATTCAATCTCACATAAGAGTGCACTTCTCCCTCAACAGTTTTATAGACGCCTGCCAGGCAGGCAAGATCCCGCTGCTGGTGATTCTGTCACGGCTTCCTTATCAGGATAGGCCTTATCGCCCGCCGGAAAATTTTGGATACGGAAAACATTTTATGTGAATCATACGTCCCTTTTAAAACAGGATGTATCAGCGCAGATACCGCCCCAGCGTCATCCGGCTGGCGGCAGGGGAGAGAAAATCCTGGGTGGAGAGCATGGATTTCTGCTGCCGGGACAGTTCTTCCCTCTCGAAGGCGCTCCGGTACTGCCGGGGTGAGCAGCCAAACTGCCGGGCAAATCCCTGGTTGAAATATTTAATATCGGAGAATCCGCAGGCAATGCTGATATCCAGAAGAGAAAAGTCCGTCAGAAGAAGAAGCTGGCGGGCTTTTTCGCATCTCATTTTCATCAGGCAGGCCTGAAAGGAGAGACCGAAAGAATCCTTAAAAAAGTGGGACAGGTAGCTCATGGTCAGACCCAGTTCCCGGGCCAGATCGGTCAGAAGCAGTTTTTCCGAATAGTGCTGGTCCATATAATCGCAGATTTTCCGGATGCGCTGGGCTTTCTGGGCGGAAAGCTGACGCTCTTTTTCAGATACCCGGCAGCAGGGCAGGCAGGCCAGAAGGTCTTCGAACAGAAGACAGATCAGCCCCGCGCATCGCAGGGGAGCCTCTTCCTTCCTGGAAAAATAGGCATCGGCGATGGAAAGAAGCAGGGATGACAGGCGGACTGCCGGAGCGTCTTTGGAATCGTCAGGGCAAATGACAGGACAGGAAAATTCCATATTTTTAATCTGCGGAAATATGTCCGCGAAAAAATCAGGGGAGATCTGCAGGGACAGAATCAGAGCAGGCTCGTCCGCAATCAATTCATGGCTTTCCAGGGGATTTAAGGCCCAGAGATCCCCTTTTTCGCAGGAGTAGGCGCTGCCTTTGGTCATAAGACGCACAGACCCTTCCAGAAGCAGGCAGATCTCAAAATCTTTATGTACATGGGGCGTCCGATAGAGCAGGTTCACCAGAAATATTTTATAGTCGCCGGCTCTGTGGAAAATCATCTCGAATTCTTGTTTCATATCCAGTATCACCTCTCTAACAGTATACATCATAAAGCTAATTTGTCATAGTCTTATCATAAATTAATCCATGAAAAAGCATGGGAATTGGGATATAGTAAAAATATGGAAAAAGTATGGGAATATGGCTGTATTCCATACGGCGTGAAATCATTTGTGCAAAAAGGAGGCTGAGAGTATGAGCAGCAAATTAACCTATGGCATGGTAGGCGGAGGCCCCGGAGCCTTTATCGGCGACGCCCACAGACGGGCCATCAGTTTGGACGGTTCGGCCAGGCTGGCGGCAGGGTGCTTTTCACGGGATCCGGAAAAAACCAAACAGCAGGGACAGGCTCTGGGAGTAGAGCCGGATCGGTGCTATGCGGATTACCGGCAGATGGCGGAAGCAGAGGGAAAACGGGAAGACGGGATCGATTTTGTGGTGGTGGTAACCCCCAACGCGACCCACTATGAAATCTGCAAAGCTTTTCTGGAGGCAGGCATCCATGTGGCCTGCGACAAACCGCTGGCCACAGACAGCGCCCAGGGCGAGGAACTGCAGAGGCTGGCCAGAGAAAAAGGCCTTCTGTTTATGGTTACCTATACCTATATGGGCCATGTGACGGCCAAGTATATCCGGGATCTGATTAAAAACGGGGAGATCGGAAAGGTCCGCACCGTGATGGCAGAGTATCCCCAGGGCTGGCTGTACAATGAAAATGACTGGGGCGGAAAGCAGGGTGAATGGCGGTGCGATCCGGCCAGATCCGGGAAGGTAAACTGTCTGGGAGATTTGGGCACCCATGTGGAGAATGCGGTGGCTACCATGACTGGGCTGAAAATTAAGAGAGTGCTGGCAAAGATGGATGTGGTGGTGCCAGGAAGAAAGCTGGATGACAATGACCAGGTTCTGGTGGAATATGAGGGCGGCGCTACAGGCGTAAACTGGACTTCCCAGTTTGCCATCGGGTGCGACAACAGCCTGCGGGTGCGGATTTACGGTTCAAAGGGCACGATCCTCTGGTTCCAGGAAAATCCGGAGGAAGTGACGCTGATCGGGGAGGACGGCATTGCCCGCTCCATCAAGAGAGGATACGGCGCCGTTACGCCGGCAGCCGCCAGATACGGCCGGCTGCCCTCCGGCCACACAGAGGGCTGGCTGGAGGCTATGGGCAATCTCTACGACAGCTTTACCCAGTGCGTGGAAGCGAAGAAAACAGGCAGCTTCACAGAGGATATGATTGATTATCCTACCGTGGAAGCGGGGGTACAGGGGCTGAAATACGTGGAGGCCTGCCTGGAGAGCAACGAAAAAGGGAATGTGTGGGTGGAACTGTAGGACAGTTTCCTGAAAATAGATAGAAGAGGAGGAGACGGTATGGCAAGACCGGTGACAATTTTTACAGGACAGTGGGCAGATCTTCCCATGGAGGAGATGTGCAGAACTGCAAAGAAAATGGGCTATGAGGGACTGGAAATCGCCTCCTGGGGCCAGATTGATGTGGAGAAGGCGGCTTCCGATGAAAATTATGTAAAAGAGCTGAAGGATATGCTGGCAAAATATGACCTGGGCTGCTGGGCCATCGGCATGCACCTTCCGGGCCAGTGCGTGGGAGACGCGGAGCAGTGGGCCTATGACCCCAGACTGGACAATTTTGCCCCTTCCGCCCTGGCAGGAAAACCGGAGGAGATCCGTGCCTGGGGCGTACAGCAGATGAAATACGCGGCGAAGGCCGCCAAAAATATGGGTGTGGATACGGTTACATTTTTCATGGGATCTCCCATCTGGAAGATGTGGTATTCCTTCCCCCAGACTTCCGAGGAGCAGATAGAAGCGGGCTACCAGAGAATAAAAGAACTCTGGTCCCCCATTATGGATGTGTACGATGAATACGGCGTGAAGCTGGCCCTGGAGGTGCATCCCACGGAGATTGCCTATGATTACTGGAGCACAAAACGGCTTCTGGAAACCTTTGACTACAGACCTACCCTGGGCATTAACTTTGATCCCAGCCATCTGATCTGGCAGGGGCTGGATCCCGCCATGTTCCTGTTTGATTTTGCGGACCGTATCTATCATGTTCATATCAAGGATGCCAAGCTGAACCTGAACGGGCGCAACGGAATCCTGGGTTCCCATATTACCTTCGGAGATCAGAGAAGAGGCTGGAACTTTGTATCGCCGGGCCATGGGGACGTGGACTTCGACAATATTATCCGCGTGCTGAACCAGATCGGTTATGGCGGCCCTCTGTCCATTGAGTGGGAGGACAGCGGAATGGAGCGGGTATTCGGCGGAACGGAGGCCTGCGAATTTACGAAACAGATCAATTTTGAACCTTCAGACGTGGCGTTTGACGACGCCCTGAAGACAGACTGAATCAGCAAATAAAAAGGACGAGGACAGCTATAAACATCTGGAAAACAGCCTGAAAATTTTCAAGGCCCTGGAAGAAAAAGTGGAACGGTTCGACTATGCGTTCCAGAAAAAATGTGTGGAGAACCGGGATTTTGAAGCCCTTGAGATGTATGTGATGAACCTGCTGATGGGAATTGAATAACGGATTTTCCTGCGGGAAATATTCCATGAAAAGAGGATGCCGCTTTTGCAGCATCCTCTCTTTTCGTTCATAGGAAACCGGAGTGCGTTTTACGCCAGATAGTCCTGATAAATATAGCCGCTGTAGCCGCTGCAGCTTACCGGCACCCAGCCGTTTACAGTCTGGCCGGTCACGGTAACGCCTACGCCCTCCATAACCACGGCAACGATGGTGCTGCCGGATACGGCCTGAGCCCGCATGTTCACGCCGGCTGTGGTATAGCGCACATTGGCTCCGGTGGAGGAAGTGCTGATGATAGGAGCCGCAGGAGTGTCATCCAGGATCTGCACATCGGATCCGCCGCTGATGATCTGTACGCTGGACTGGCTGTCCGTGGTATCCACGGCGGAAGCTGCGGATGTGCCGGAAGCGCTTCCGCTCATCAGGGACAGCATCAGGGAGATATTGGTCCACTCGGTCTGGCTCATGGAAGCGGGATCGAAATTTGCCGGATCAACAGTGCCGCTGTACCAGGTCTTGGAGTCGAAATAAGACTGAATGCTGGGCGTATCAAAGCGCCGGTGGTTCCTGGCGTAGATTTCATTGATGGCCATCTGAAGCTGCGCCGCGCTCAGACCGGACAATTCGGAAGAGGACAGAGTCCTGGAGGAACTGTCGGGTACGATATAGCTGTCCGCGCCGATGTTGGATACGGAGGAAGCCAGGCTGTTTACATCCAGATCCGCCGCGGGAGAACTCTCGCTTACATGGATCATGGAAATATGGGAGATCACCCAGTCTACCTGGGAGGATACATCCTGCCATTCGCTCCAGACGGAACTGTCATTTGTGTAGCCCTGTAAATCCGTAGGCTGGGTAACGTAATAGACGCCGCCCTCCCCGCTGCCGATGATGGTGTAGTTGGGCTCTGTGTTCGTAAAAGAATAGTCCTCGCTGTAGGCCAGGGTAAACAGGCGGCCCCCATTGCTTCCCGAGTCGTTCAGATGAGCCTGCCGGGACGCCAGGTGGTAAAAGGTGATGGAGCTGTCCCCGATGGACATGCCGCATTTGCCTGACCAGTCGGCGGGAAGCGAAATGGAAACTTCCTTAAACTGATAAGTGATAGTTCCGTCCTGGCTGGTGGACATATCGTATTTCCACAGATCTTCCGGAACCGCAGCGTATGAGGTGACGGTACCCGCCAGCATACACGCGCCTGCCAAAATCAAAACCGCATTTCGTAATTTCTTTCGTATCATAGTATCCCCTCTCTTCTTTCTTACTGTTGCATTTCCTGCTGTATAGCATTATCATACACTATCCGCAGGAAAAATACAGGAAATTTCCGTGAAAAATAAAGACGAATTTTCTTAAGAAAAGGTAGCATCGGTGTACAGGGGGCGTATTGCCCCCCTGTACACCGATGCTAGCACAGCCAAATGGAAAAACGGCAGGCTTCCCCCGCCATGCCGGGTAGACAGAAGAAAAAAAATCCGGTAGAATAGATGAGAATAAACGATGCGCAAAAGGAGATGCCTTTATGATAACTACAATCATAGACGGAGTTCTTCTGCTTTTCTGGCTGGGGCTGATGCCCGGGCTGACAGGATGCCTCTGGACCAGGAAGCTGAAGAATGACAGAGGGAATATTCTGCTGGCCTATATTCTGGGGCTGTTTTTCATGCTGGCCCTGTTTGAGGCGCTGGCCCTGCCCATGATTTATTTGAAATGTTCGCTTACGCTTCTCACCCGAACCTGGGAAGGATGCGTGCTGGCGCTGGCTTTCATTTCCGTGCTTCTGAACGGAACTTTCCCCAGGCAGCGCAGATGGCTGGCATGGGTGGTGCGGCACATGACGCTGCTGCTGGCCGCGGTCATACTCTGTGTGGGGCTGCAGGCGGCCTATGTGACAGAACGCCAGCATATTGATGATGATGACGCCTTTTATCTGGCCACATCCACCACAGCGGAAGAGACGGACACCCTGTACCAGTACAACCCCTATACGGGAAAGAAATATAAATCTGTTCCGGCCCGCTATGTGATGGCCTCCTGGCCCTTGTTTGTGGCCGCTCTTTCCAGACTCAGCGGGTTTCATCCGGCTGTTCTGGCCCATATGCTG
The DNA here is from genome assembly GCA_018713435.1 of Candidatus Merdiplasma excrementigallinarum. Classification (GTDB taxonomy): domain Bacteria; phylum Bacillota; class Clostridia; order Lachnospirales; family Lachnospiraceae; genus Merdiplasma; species Merdiplasma excrementigallinarum. Next base: position 3,726 of record DVOS01000011.1, on the reverse strand, counting down.
CTGCCGGGTATTGTGGTAGTCTGGGCTTATATGATCTATGCCCTGCTGGCGGCCAGATTTTTTCCGGGAGACAGGCGCAGACAGTCGCTGTTCCTTCTGTTTACCGTGGCTCTGCTGAGTTTTTCCGGCTATTCCGTTTACTCTTCCGCCACATTTCTGTTTATACGGGGCTGGCAGGGAAAAGCGGTGCTGGCGGGGGTGGGGATTCCCGCCATGTTCCTGGCTGCCTGGATGCTTTATAAAGAGCGGGAAGGACGGGCTATGTGGGCGGCTCTGTTTTGTATCGTGACCGGAGTCTGCATGTTTTCCACCATGGGAGTGGCTATGTCCCTGGTGCTTTTGGGAAGCTGCGCCCTGGCAGCGGCCGTTTTGCGCAGGCAGTGGCAGTATCTTCCCAAGACAGCCCTGGCCTGCAGCCCGGCCCTGGCCAGCGGGCTTGCTTATGCGATTTTGCGATACCTGTAGGAGGAAATCATGAGAGAGGCTTTGAGTGTCATCATAACCAGATTTCAGGATTATTTTGCCGGAAGCGGATTCGGCCTTCTGTTTTTTGCCTGCCTGCTTTTTCTGTTTTTCTGGAAAAGGGACAGGAAGGTCCGGGACAGTCTGTTCTGGCCTGTTCTGATCATTGTGCTGGCGGTTTTCTGTCCGGTGACAGGCTGGCTGCTTATGAAACTGGTGGGAACAGACGTTTACTGGAGAATGTACTGGCTTCTGCCGGTGGTGCCTCTTGCCGCTTACGCGGGAACGACGCTTGTTTTCGGGCTGAAGGGGAAAGGAAAGAAGATTCTTCTGACCGCCGTTTGCCTGGCTCTGATTGCAGTGAACGGTACTTTCGTATTCAGCGATACTTATTTTGAGGACCGGGAAAATAACTATAAGCTGCCCACCCAGGTGATCTGGGTGGCGGACGCCATCAATGAACACGCCAGAGAGAACAGGATTAAGCGGAAAAAAATTCTGGCTCCGTCCTATGTTGCGGTTTATATCCGGATTTACGACGCTTCCATCCGGCAGCGGTACGGCAGAAACCTGGTAAATCATCCGGACAGGCAGCAGGAGGTTTATGAGCTGATTAATTCGGACGATCCGGATTATGAAAAACTGGCTGCCCGGGTAAGAAAAGCTAAGAGCCGGTACGTGGTGCTGAAGGATGAAGCGGATGACCAGCAGACAATGGAGACGATGGGATTTGAGAAAATCTATGACAGCGACGCCTTTGACGTATATTTTAATCTTGATTTCCAGAAAAACTGACTGGCTGAAAGGCGAATAAAATGAAAACGGAAAAAAGGGGAGGGCGTATCGGGAAAAAACTGTTCCAACTGCTTCCCCGGAAACAGAAAACAGGATTTGTTTTGATCCTGCTGATTTTGGCGGTGTCCGCCGTCTTAAGCCAGATTACCCCGCTGGCGATCGGATATCTGACCGACCATGTGCTGGCAGGCCCCGCAGAAGGGTTCCTCTCCGTGTTTCCCATACTGGGAGGGATCCTTCTGGTAAATGTGATAAATGAAGTCCTGAAAGTGGCGAGAAGGCTGATGGTGGAGGATGCGGCTACCCAGGCGGAAAAAAGGGCCAGGCAGAGGGCGGCGGACTCCCTTCTTCTGGCGCCCATGTCCTATTTTCGCAGCCATATGACCGGAAATATCCATGGAAGGCTGAACCGGAGCCTGGAGGGAACAGTTAAGCTGATCAAACTGCTGTTTATGGATTTCGCGCCGGCGGTGAGCACGGGGCTGGCGGCGGTGGTCACGATTTTTCTTCAGCTTCCCGTTTCTGTGGCCTGTCTTGTGATTCTGGTGATCCCGGCAGGCACGGCGATTGTGTTCCGGCAGATCAGCACCCAGAAAGGAATCCGGGTGGAACTGATGGAGACAAAGGCGGATATGGACGGGGCCATGGTGGAACTGCTGGGAGGAATGGAGACGATTCGGACGCTGGACAGCGCCGGAGCGGAAGGAGAACGGATCGGAGCCCGGTCGGAGAAACTGCGCAAAAAGGAAATGCGCCACCACAGGGCCATGGCTTTTTACGACTGCTTGAAATTTATCAATGAGGCAGTTTTCAGCGTGCTGGTAATCGGGATATCCGTATTTCTTGCTTCCAGACAGATTATTACAGTGGGTACGGTGCTGACTGCCTACCTGTGTTTTACCCAGCTTACCGGGCCGCTGCGGGAACTTCACCGTATACTGGACGAATTTTCGGAGTGCGTGGTTCTGGCGGACGACTATTTCAGGCTGCTGGATCTGCCGGTGGATTTTTCTTACCGGGAGGGAGAAGGGCAGACGGATCATGCCGCGGGAGACGAGGACATCTTTCTGCGGCATGTAAATTTTGCCTATCCGGAGAAAACAGACCGGGAAGTCCTCACGGATATTAATCTGTATATTCCATCGGGGACATTTCTGGGGATTGCAGGGCCCAGCGGCTGCGGAAAATCTACTCTGATCAGAGTGCTTGACAAACTGGAACAGGCCGGGGGAGAGATCTGTATCGGAGGAAAACCGCTGTCTTCTTTTTCCAGAGAAGCGCTGGCAGATATGATTGCGCTGGTACCCCAGACTCCTTTTCTGATTGCGGATACAGTGGAACACAATATCTGCTATGGCATGAAACGTCCGGTTTCCCTGGAGGAAGTAAAGGAAGCTGCCAGGAAAGCCAACATGGCGGATGAGATAGAAAAACTGCCGGGAGCTTATGACTTCCGGCTGTCTGAGGGAGGGAAAAATTTTTCCGGCGGACAGCGGCAGAGAATCGCCCTGGCCAGAATCTTTCTGAGAAAGCCCCGAATTCTGATACTGGATGAGGCTACATCAGCGCTGGATAATACCTCTGAGAAACGGATTCAGGCGGAGATTGAAAAAATGAATGAGAGGGACAAAACCACGGTGATATCCATTGCCCACCGGCTGACCACGCTGCGAAACTGTCATGAACTGATTGTGATGGACCGAGGGCGGATTGTGCAGAGGGGCACCTTTTCAGAACTGGAAAACCAGCCCGGCCTATTTCGGGATATGGCCAGGGGGATTGTGCGGTAAAGAAATTTCAGAAGAAAAACGATAAAGCGGACAGACCATTTAAGACGGCTTGTCCGCTTTATTATTTTTGTTTTCCAGGATTCTGGCAATCAGAAGCATGGCGTACATGAGGCAGGGGATCACGACACTGCACACAAGGCAGGCCATAAACATATCTTTCGTGGCCTCGCTTCCGAAAATCCCAAGCAGAAAAGTGACCAGGTAAATGCCGAGGAGAAGGATAATCCCCACCCAGGCTACCGCGCGCTTGAAGGTTTTCATAATAAAAATACTCCTTTATCTGTTGGTGTTGTTCTTTCATTCTAAAATAAAGGAAGAAAAATGTAAATAGATTTTTTTCCCTTGACAGACCCGCCAAAACATGATAACTTAGACAAGCTGCCGCAAACGAGAGATAGAAAATCTCAGTAAGGGCAGTAAAAAAAGATAAAAAAACCTGTTGACAAACCCAGGGAAGCGTGATAATATGTCAGAGTTGCGCCGAACGGGAGCAACAGGGAAGCACCTTGATAACTGAACAGTGAAACAACCTTGAAAGTTCTGAAAAGTTTTATTTTAAGGAACTGTAACCTTTAAAACAGTAAAAGGGTAAGAGATAGCCAAGTGGTTATTTTGAACCGGACAAACAGCTTCGAAGAGAAGCATCTTTATACAGAGAGTTTGATCCTGGCTCAGGATG
>DVOS01000010.1 GCA_018713435.1 Candidatus Merdiplasma excrementigallinarum | reverse complement strand
TCAACATCCAGGTTCAGCAGATCATCGTAGTTCTGCAGCAGGGGCTGATAGGTAGATCCAAGGAAGTTGTCGGCTGCGTTGTAGATGTTCAGCCATACGCTCTTTCTGGGATGCTCAGCCTCATCCAGCTGGTTGGATACCGGAGCGTAAACTACGGTAGAGTCAAGGAAGTCCTCATAGTTCTCAGCGGTAACTGCTACGTTCAGTGCGTAGTAGGAACGCTGCTCATCGTTGTAAACATAAACGTCATCGCTCAGTACGTTGCCGGCCTCATCCTCGGTAGCGATACCGGTGTTGATGTCAACGCCGTCCAGTGCGTTTCTCAGAACACGGAGAGTCAGGTAAGCCTGTACGTCTGCATGCTGGCTGATGGTTCCGCCGTAGCCCTCTGCGATAGCTGCCACAGCGTCGCTGTTTGCGTCATAACCGAAGGTGGGAACACCATTGTCTTTTGACCATGCGTTGAACATGGACATTCCCATACCATCGTTGTTGGAAACTACTACATCGATCTGATCGCCGAAGGAAGAAGCCCATGTTCCGATGGCGTTTCCTGCGGTAGCGGCATCCCATGTAGCACCTGCGGAGTTCTTCATCTCCTGGGAAGCCAGCTCACGAACGGTGTAGGTGGTTCCGTCGATCTCAAGGGTTCCGTCCTGCACGATGCTGGAGGATCCGTCGGTGTTGGTTCCAACCGGTTCGCTGTTGATAGCGCCGTCTGCCTCAACGCCGGTTCCAAGAGCGCTTCTTACGCCTCTGGTACGTGCGATGGAGTCATTGTGTCCGATATCGCCGATTGCCAGAACGTAGCCGATCACGCCGTCGCCGTTGCGGTCGATGGTATCGATGTTAGCCTCGATATAATCCTTTACCATGGTACCCTGCAGCTCTGCACCCTGGTTAGCGTCAAATCCTACATAGTAGGTGTTCTCATTGAAGCTCAGAGCAGCCATGTCCAGCTCGCCGGTGGAGCTGTTGGAGGGCTGACGGTTATACCAAACCAGAGGCTTGTCTTTGTTTGCCACCTCACCCTCAGAAGCGAAAGCGGTGAATGATGAAAGTCCCATCACAGCCGCCAGGGTCAGTACTAAAGCTTTGTTCTTTCTCATACTATCAAATTCCTCCTTCTACCCGGGTCTTTGCCCGCGGCATTTGTTGATATTGATACTATAGCGGATAAGGGAAATAAAAAACATAGAATTTTTTTTGTTTTACATTGAAATTCTTAAGGTTCTCTTTGGTAATATTTTACAATGAATCGCCCCAAATCAGCGGTTTTCGCCCAAAACCGGAACTGATTCTTTACTATTTTTACGGCGGGTGTTATACTTTTATCGCATTGTATTGTATCCTCTCCGGAGGAATAATAACAAGGAGGAATTGAATATGAAAGCAAGAAAAAAGGACACCCGCTGGATGGTCAGTGTCGCACTGATGGCTGCCGTCGTGGTCCTGCTGGCGAATACGCCGCTGGGCATGATACAGCTTCCTATTATAAAGGCGACAACTGTTCACATTCCGGTTATCATCGGCGCCATTTTGCTGGGTCCCATGGCGGGAGCCGTTCTGGGCGGTATTTTCGGCATCTGCTCCTTAATCAGCAATACCGTCGCCCCCACGCTGCTCTCCTTTGCCTTCTCGCCTTTTCTGGCCGCTGATCTTCCGGGCGTTTTCAAGGCGGTCTGGATTTCCGTGGGATGCAGGATCCTCATCGGCATCATCTGCGGCTGGCTTTGGATCGGCCTGAAGAAGCTGAAGGTCAATGCCTGGGCCGCCCTGCCTCTTACAGGCTTTGTGGGCGCCATGGTAAACACGGTCACTGTTATGGGAAGCATTTACCTGCTGCTGGCCAGAGAGTACGCCCTGGCCCAGAATGTAAAAGTTACCGCTGTCTGGGGACTGATCATGGGCACCGTCACCGCCTCCGGCATTCCGGAAGCCATCGCCGCTGCCGTTCTGGTCACCGCCCTGGGAAAGGCGCTTCTTTCTTTTTTTCAAAAACAGTTAATTTCCGGAAGGTAAACCTATGATTTTAGCGATTGATATTGGAAACACAAATATTGTCCTGGGCTGTATCCGGGACAGAAAAATTCTTTTTTCAGAGAGGCTCTCCACAGACCACTCCAAAACCGGCCTGGAGCACGCCATCACCCTGAAAATGGTGCTGGACCTGCATCAGATTGATCCGAAGGAGATTGACGGCGCTATCATCGGCTCCGTGGTGCCTCCCCTCACCGGCCTCTTCCAGGATGCCCTTATGAAAATCACCGGCCACGGGGCCATGGTGGTGGGGCCAGGGATCAAAACAGGCCTGAACATTCTCATGGACAATCCGGCCCAGGTAGGCAGCGATCTGATCGTGGGGGCTGTGGCGGGAATCGCGGAGTATTCCCTGCCGCTGGTTCTGATTGATATGGGAACCGCCACCACCATCTGCGTGATCGACAGCAAAAAGAACTATATCGGCGGCATGATCCTGCCGGGACTGCGGGTTTCTCTGGATTCCCTGACCAGCCGCACCTCCCAGCTTCCCCGGATCAGCCTGGATCCCCCCAAGCGGCTGATCGGCAAAAATACCATTGAGTGCATGAAGAGCGGCATCCTTTACGGAAACGCCTCCTGCCTGGACGGCATGATCGACCGGATCGAGGAAGATCTGGGAGAACCCGTCACGGTAGTGGCCACCGGCGGGCTGGCGCAGAAAATCATCCCCCTGTGCCGTCACTCCATTATTCCGGATGATGAGCTGCTGCTGAAAGGGCTGCTGCTGATTTATGAAAAAAATACTGACAGAAAAGAGGACTAGACCATGATTCAGGAAAGACTGGCTGCCCTGCGCAGCCGCATGAAAGAAGAGCACGTGGACGCCTATCTGGTGCCCACCGACGATTTCCACTGCTCCGAGTATGTGGGAGACTATTTTAAGTGCAGAAAGTATATCACCGGCTTTACCGGTTCCGCCGGCACCGCGGTGATCACCATGGACGAGGCGGGTCTGTGGACGGACGGACGGTATTTTATCCAGGCCGCCAATCAGCTGGAGGGAACCACCGTCACCCTGTACAAAATGGGGGAGGAGGGCGTTCCCACCATCGAGGAATATCTTCTGAACACCTTAAAGCCGGGCCAGTGCCTGGGCTTTGACGGCCGCACCATGACCGCCGCCGGCGGCGAGGAGCTGGAAAAGAAGCTGGCCGAAAAGCAGGTCTCCCTTTCCTTCCAGATGGATCTGGTGGGGGATATCTGGCAGGACCGGCCTCCCCTTTCCTGCAGCCCGGTTTGGGAGCTGGATCTGAAATACGCGGGAAAGCCCCGCAGCGAAAAGCTGACCCAGATCCGAAAGGCCATGGCCGAACAGAAGGCGGACTATTTCCTGCTTACCTCCCTGGAGGATATTGCCTGGCTGTTAAATATCCGGGGCGGCGATATCGCCTGCACCCCGGTCGTTCTTTCCTACCTGGTGATGACCCAGAGCAAAGTGCTGCTTTTCGCCCAGCAGGAAGCCTTCAGCGAAGAGCTGAAAAAGGAGCTGTCCCGGGAAGGCGTAACGCTGCAGCCCTATAACGACATTTACAGCTTCGCCGCCTCCATCCCCGCCGGAAAGCGGGTGCTGCTGGATCCTGCCTGCGCCAACTACGCGCTGAAAAAGTCTATTCCGGAACAGGCCGCTGTGGTATCCGCCCCCAACCCCACCCGGCTTCCCAAGGCCGTGAAAAATCCGGTGGAGGTTGCCAACATGAAGAAAGCCCATATCCGGGACGGTGTGGCTGTGACCCGGTGGATCTACTGGCTGAAACAGAACGTGGGAAAGACAGAAATCACGGAGATCTCCGCCGCAGCGAAGCTGGAGGAGTTTCGCTGCGCTCAGGAGGATTACCTGGGGCCCAGCTTTGACCCCATCGTCTCCTGGGGACACCATGCCGCCCTGCCCCACTATTCCGCCACCCCGGAAACGGATATTCCTGTACAGCCCAGAAGCTTTCTGCTGGCCGATACCGGCGGCCATTATCGCCAGGGCAGCACGGATATTACCCGCACGATCGTGATGGGAGAGACCAGCCAGAAGGAAAAGGAATATTTTACCCGGGTTCTGCGGGCCAATCTGAATCTGGCCGCCGCCAAGTTCCTCTACGGCTGCAGCGGCAAAAACCTGGATTATATCGCCAGGGAACCCCTGTGGGAGATCGGGGAAGATTATAATCATGGCACCGGCCACGGCATCGGCTATCTGCTCAGCGTCCATGAGGGGCCCAATGAGTTTCGCTGGAAGTCCCGCCCCAGCAGACCGGACGCCGCCGTGTTTGAGGAAGGCATGATTACCACCGATGAACCGGGCTACTATGTGGAAGGGGAATTCGGCATCCGCCACGAAAACGTGATGGTATGCCGCAAAGCAGAGAAGACAGCCTGCGGCCAGTTCATGGAGTTTGAAACCATCACCATGGTTCCCTTTGATCTGGAAGCGGTAATCCCTGAGATGCTCTCTCCCAGAGAGCGGGAGCTTTTAAACCGCTACCATCAGACCGTGTATGAAAAGATTTCTCCCTTCCTGGAGGGCGAAGAAAAAGAGTGGCTGAAAGAAGCCACCCGGAAGATCTGAAACAGGCTGATTTAAAAAAAGTGTATAGGCTTTATCTTAATACGGTTCCAATTTGCTGTTTGTAAATTGGAACCGTATTGTTTATATCGGGAACACCGCTCAATTACAGGATGATACTTTTCCCATACGCCGGCTTTACCGCCTGGATGTCCGGCCATTTCCGATCCAGCATCCGCTTCAGCTCTCTGGTGTCTACGCTGCGGGACATGGGCGGAAAGGCGTCGTCAAAGTGGGACAGAAGGATCCTCCTGGGACGCAGTCTCTCAATAATCTTATCCGCCTCTTCCACCAGGTTATTGTTTCCCGAGTAGGGAAGGATCAGCAGATCTGCCTGCCGGGGATACTCTTCCCGTTCATCCAGGGCCAGGCTGCCCAGCAGCAGAATGGTTTTCCCCGCCGCCTGTATGGAAAAGGCCACCGTCTCCCCGCCGTCTTTAAAAACATGGTTGGCCCACAGCAGGAAGGGCATATTCCGCCAGTAACGAAGCACCCGCCAGGGCGTCATGGTATCAAAAATCCGTTTCATCTGAAAGGCGATATGGGCCCCTTTCAGCACCCGTATCCGAATATCTCCGATGGGAAGGGTATCCCCCACCCGGATCTGAACCACCCGGTCTGTCTCATCCGTAAATTGTTCCAGCGTGCGGGCGGGCTGGGCCGTGCAGAACACGGTGCCCTCTCCCTCCTCCAGAAGCTGGGGCACCCGGCAGAGATGGTCAAAATGGCCGTGGGTGATAAAGATCGTATCTTCCTTCAGAAAATCATCGATGCAGCCGGGATTTTCCCCGCCTTTTATCGGCACAAAAGGATCAAACAGGATCCTCTCTCCCGCCGCCTCCAGCAAAAAAGCGGCTGTCCCCATCCAGGTAATCTTTATGTTTTCCCGTTTTTCCTGTTCGGTTTTCTGTCTGTCCATATCTATATCGTCTCCTGTCCTGTTCCTTTTGCCGCCTGTCTCATCTCCAGCTTTTTCATGCCGCCAAATTCTTTCTTTATCATCACCGCAGCCACCGCAAACGCAATAAAGTCGGCCACCGGCCCCGCATAGAGCAGTCCGTCAATTCCCATCATCCAGGAAAAGAGGAACAGCAGCGGCAGCAGGAAAATAATCTGTCTGGTGAGAGAGAGAAACATTCCCTTGTATGCTTTTCCGATGGACGTAAAGAAGGCCGAGGAGAGGGGCTGCATAAAGTTCAGCAGGGTACCTGCCAGAAAGATTCTGAAATAGCTGGCGCCAAACTGATAGTAGCTCTCGCTTCCGTCTCCGAACAGAGACAGGATCTGGCGCGGGAAAAGCTCGAAAAGCAGGAAGGCGCAGACGGACAGAACCATCCCCACTTTAATGGCCAGCAGATACGTTTTCCTCACTCTGCCGTATTTCCCCGCTCCGTAATTGAAGCCCTCTATGGGCTGGGTTCCCTGGGAAATACCGATGATGATGGAGAAGAAAATCTGGTTAACCTTGATCACAATACCGGCGCAGGCAATGGGAATCGACTCCCCGTACTGGGACAGGGCCCCGTAATGCTTCAGCAGGTTATTCAGGCAGATCTGCACAGTCATCATGGCCAGCTGATTAAAGCAGGATGCCGCTCCCAGAGCCGTAATCCTCCCCACAATCTCTGCTTTCGGAAGGATATGGCGCCAGGCCAGTTTGACCGTTTTGTACCGGGTCAGATACCAGATAACCAGAATCCCGGAGAACACCTGTCCGATGACCGTGGCCGCGGCGGCGCCTGTCATGCCCCAGCCAAATCCCATCACAAATAGAGCGTCCAGAAATACATTGATGATGGCTCCCGACAGGTTGCAGAACATGGTCATTTTGGGGCTTCCGTCCGCCCGCATCAGGTGGCCGCCGCCTGTTGTGATAATCAGGAAGGGAAAGCCGATGGCAGTTACCATCACGTAATCTCTGGCA
>DVOS01000009.1 GCA_018713435.1 Candidatus Merdiplasma excrementigallinarum | reverse complement strand
AGTTAAAATCGCCATTCTGGATGAAAATCAGAATCTCATATTTTCTGACTATGAACGCCATTACGCTAATATCCAGGAAACCCTTGCCGCATTGATAAAAAAGGCCATGGGACAGACCGGCGATCTTTCTGTTCTGCCGGTCATTACCGGATCCGGCGGACTGACGCTTGCCAACCACATGGAAGTTCCTTTCGTTCAGGAGGTCATCGCCGTAGCCACCTCCCTCCAGCACTATGCGCCCCAGACAGACGTGGCGATTGAGCTGGGAGGCGAGGACGCCAAAATCATTTATTTTGAGGGCGGCACCGTAGAGCAGCGGATGAACGGTATCTGCGCCGGAGGCACCGGCTCATTTATCGATCAGATGGCTTCTCTCCTGCAGACAGACGCTCCCGGCCTGAATGAGTACGCAAAAAGCTATCAGTCCCTGTATACCATCGCGGCCCGCTGCGGCGTATTCGCCAAATCCGATATCCAGCCCCTGATCAATGACGGCGCCAAAAAGGAAGACCTGGCTGCCTCTATTTTTCAGGCTGTGGTCAATCAGACCATCAGCGGACTGGCCTGCGGCAAGCCGATCCGGGGGCATGTGGCATTTCTGGGAGGCCCTCTTCATTTCCTCTCTGAGCTGCGGAAAGCTTTTATCCGTACACTGAAACTGGATGAAGAACACACGATTTTCCCTGAAAATTCCCATCTGTTTGCCGCTATCGGTTCCGCTTTGAACGCCAAACCGGATACCGCCACCACCCTGGGAGCGCTGGCCGAAAAGCTCTCCGGCAGCATTAAGCTGGAATTTGAAGTAGCCCGTATGGAGCCTCTGTTTGCCTGCCAGGAGGATTATGACGAATTTATCGAACGACAGAACAGCTATAACGTGGTAACCGACGATCTCTCCACCTATGAGGGAAACTGCTACCTTGGCATTGACGCCGGCTCCACCACCACCAAAGCGGCGCTGGTGGGTGAGGACGGTTCTCTGCTCTACTCTTTTTACAGCAATAACAACGGCAGTCCTCTAAAGACCACCATCCGGGCCATGCAGGAAATCTATTCCCTGATGCCGGATACCGCCCGGATTGTCTACTCCTGCTCCACCGGATACGGGGAAGCGCTCATCAAAGCGGCTCTCATGCTGGACGAGGGAGAGGTGGAGACGGTTTCCCATTATTATGCCGCCGCCTTCTTTGACCCCGAGGTGGACTGCATCCTGGACATCGGCGGCCAGGATATGAAATGTATCAAGATTAAGAACGAAACGGTTGACAGCGTGCAGCTCAATGAAGCCTGCTCCTCCGGCTGCGGTTCTTTTATCGAAACGTTTGCCAAATCTTTGAACTATTCCGTGCAGGATTTTGCAAAAGCAGCGCTTTTTGCCCAACATCCCATTGATCTGGGAACCCGCTGCACGGTGTTTATGAATTCCAAGGTAAAGCAGGCCCAAAAGGAGGGCGCTTCCGTAGCGGACATCTCCGCCGGACTGGCCTACTCTGTCATTAAAAACGCGCTGTATAAGGTAATCAAGGTGTCCGATGCCTCCGAGCTGGGACGCCATATTGTGGTGCAGGGCGGTACCTTCTATAATGACGCGGTGCTGCGCAGTTTTGAGCGCATCGCCGGCTGTGAGGCTATCCGTCCCGATATCGCGGGAATCATGGGCGCTTTCGGCGCTGCCCTGATTGCCAGAGAACGGTACAGCCCGGAAAAGGAAACCTCCATGCTTTCCATTGACCAGATCAATCATCTGCAGTTTACCACCCATATGGCGAAATGCAGGGGCTGCACCAACCAGTGCCGGCTGACCATCAACCGTTTTTCCGGCGGCCGTCAGTTTATCAGCGGCAACCGCTGCGAGCGGGGTATCGGAAAGGAGAAGAACAAGGATCATATCCCCAACCTGTTTGATTTTAAAAACAAGCTCCTCTTCTCCTATCTTCCTCTGGAGGAAGACGAAGCAGAGCGGGGGATTGTGGGTATTCCCCGTGTTCTGAATATGTATGAGAATTATCCCTTCTGGTTTCGGTTTTTTACCTCACTGAAGTACCGGGTCATTCTCTCTCCGCCTTCTTCTCATAAAATTTATGAGCTGGGAATTGAATCGATTCCCAGTGAATCGGAATGCTATCCCGCCAAACTGGCTCACGGACATGTGGAATGGCTGATCCGCCAGGGAATCAAATATATTTTTTATCCCTGCATTCCCTACGAGCGCAAAGAATTTCCGGACGCGCCCAACCACTATAACTGCCCCATTGTTACTTCCTACGCGGAAAATATAAAAAACAATGTGGAGAGTCTGCGGACAGAACATGTACGCTTTGAGAATCCCTTCATTGCTTTTACCAGCCTGGATACCGTAACGAAACAGCTGGTAAAATCCTTCCCCGACCTGCCTGCGGCAGAAGTAACGGCGGCGGCAAAAGCCGGCTGGGAGGAATTGGCCCATACCCGGGAACTGATGTACCAGAAGGGACAGGAAACGCTGAAATATCTGGAGGAGACCGGACGCAGAGGAATTGTTCTGGCCGGACGTCCCTACCACATTGACGCAGAAATCAACCACGGAATTCCGGAACTGATTAATTCCTACGGTATTGCTGTGCTCACAGAAGATTCCGTTTCCAATCTGAATCCCGTGGAGCGCCCGCTGATCGTACTGGATCAGTGGATGTATCACAGCCGGCTCTATGCCGCCGCAAACTTTGTAAAAACCAGAGAGGATCTGGATCTGATACAGCTCAACTCCTTCGGCTGCGGCCTGGATGCTGTAACGACGGACTGTGTCAATGATATTCTGTCCGATTCGGGTAAGATCTATACCTGTCTGAAAATTGATGAGGTAAATAACCTCGGCGCGGCCCGGATCCGGATTCGTTCCCTGATCGCCGCCATCCGTGTCCGCCAGGAGAGAGGCAAGACCCGAACCATACAGCCCTCCAGCATCAAGCCTGTGGTATTTACAGAGCAGATGCGCAAAAACTATACCATCCTCTGCCCCCAGATGTCTCCCATCCATTTTTCTATTCTGGAACCGGCTTTCAATTCCTGCGGCTATAACCTGGCTGTTGTGAACGCGGATGACCGGAAGGCCGTGGATATGGGACTGAAGTTCGTAAATAACGACGCCTGCTATCCGTCCCTGATTGTGGTGGGACAGATGATGGACGCGCTTCTGTCCGGAAAGTATGATTTAAACCGCACCGCCATTATTATGACGCAGACCGGCGGCGGATGCCGGGCCTCCAACTATGTGGGATTTTTCCGCAGGGCGCTGCGGAAGGCAAATATGGAGCAGATTCCCGTTATTTCTCTTAATCTGAGCGGGCTGGAGTCCAACCCGGGCTTCAAGATCTCCTATAATCTGCTGAAGCGGGCTCTCTTCGGCCTGGTGTTCGGTGATATTTTCATGCGCTGTCTCTACCGGATGCGGCCCTATGAAAAAGTACCCGGCTCCGCCAATGCCCTTCACAGACGTCTGGAGAAGAAATGTATTGCGTTTGTCTCCGGTTCAAAGGTATCCTATGCCGGATATAAGAAACTGTGCCGGGAAATTATCCAGGAATTTGACCGTCTTCCCATCACAGATGAGGTGAAGCCCAGAGTGGGTGTGGTAGGAGAAATTCTGGTTAAATTCCTTCCTGCCGCCAACAACCACCTGGTGGATCTGCTGGAGGCGGAGGGCGCCGAGGCTGTGGTTCCTGACCTGCTGGATTTCCTGCTTTACTGCTTCTATAATCAGAACTTTAAGGCTGAAAATCTGGGTACTAAAAAGACCACTGCCACCCTCTCCAACGTTGCCAACGCATTTCTGGAGAAAGTGCGCAAAACCGCCCGGACAGAATTTGAAAACAGCACCCACTTTGATCCGCCGGCCCGGATACAGGAGTTGGGACACATGGCGAAAGATATTGTATCCCTCGGCAATCAGACCGGAGAGGGATGGTTCCTCACCGGCGAAATGCTGGAGCTTATCCACTCCGGAACCAGCAACATTGTCTGCACCCAGCCCTTTGGCTGTCTGCCCAACCATGTGGTGGGAAAAGGCGTAATCAAAGAGATCCGCCGCCAGTATCCCCTGGCCAATATCGTAGCTATCGACTATGATCCCGGCGCCAGCGAGGTTAATCAGCTGAACCGGATCAAGCTGATGCTGTCCACTGCTCAGAAAAACCTGAAAAAAGCAGAAAACACAGAAGCCCTGGGCTCCTGATTCATAAAGCGGGAATGTTACAAAAATATTTCATTGTAACTTTCCTTCACATTTATGGCAGAACGAGGGCGCTGCTTCATCATGAATTTCATGATTTTGCAGCACCCTCGTCTTTTCTGTGAAAAAACATCTTTCGATGGATCTAACGGTATCTTTGCCTCAGTTCCATCGTATTTTTGATGGTCTGATCCGAAAAGATTCGCAGCAGCTCCACAAAATACGCAATCCTCTCAAGCAGCTGCGTATTCGTTTCCTGCTGATACACATAGAATTCCATCATCTTGTCATAGTTTTGGTCTACCTTCTCTTCCAGTCTGTCCATTCTGGTCTCAAGGCCGCCCATTCTGATCTCAAGACCGTCCATCCTGGTCTCAAGGCCGCCCATTCTGGTCTCGAGACCGTCCATCCTGGTCTCAAGGCCGCCCATTCTGCTCTCAAGACCGTCCATCCTGGTTTCAAGGCCGTCCATTCTGGTCTCGAGACCGTCCATTCTGGTCTCAAGGCCGTCCATTCTGGTCTCAAGACCGTCCATTCTGGTCTCAAGGCCGTCCATTCTGATCTCGAGACGTTCCATCTTCTCTTCCAGTCTGTCCATTCTGGCCTCAAGACGATCCACCTTTTCTTCCAGTCTGTCCATCCTGGCTTCAAGGCCATCCATCCTGGTCTCAAGATGATCCACCTTTTCTTCCAGCCTGTCCAGCCTGGTTTCAAGACGTCCCAGTCCTGCCTCCAGATGTTGACTGACTATACCGGATATGGCATTTAATAATTCCTGATCTGTCACTGCTTCACCCCCTTCAGTAAAAAAATCATACCATAGTCCGGTCTGAAAGTCCAGCATTTTATTTCACTTATCTTCTGTATATATCTCTTATAATTTATGTGTCTTTTTGTAAACTTTCAATCCCAAAGCAATCCTTTTCTTCCTGCTTCCTCCAGCAGTCTGGGCTGAATATCCGGATATGTCCAGTTTTCAGGCAGCTGCTCTGTCCTCATTATTTCCTCAATCTCGCAGGCCAGGTCCCCCTCCAGGGATCTGATCTGTGCGCAATACAGCATACCATAGGTTTTCCCTCCAAATTCCCGGTTGATAG
>DVOS01000008.1 GCA_018713435.1 Candidatus Merdiplasma excrementigallinarum | reverse complement strand
ATTTTTTCGTTTCTCATGGCTGTACCTCCTGAAATGAAAATGCTCTAAGTGACTGCTTCACTAACCATGACAAAAACCATGATTAAGAAGTCACTTAGAGCATACATCTCCCTCGTCATATTCAAGTATTCCGCAGAGGCTAAGCAGCCCAGTAGGCAGCCTCTCTTCCCGCCTGGCGGGCGGCCTCCTCCTTCTGATGCAGCAGCTGGTAAATCCCGGATACTACCTGGCTGCATACTCTTGTAATATAGAGGGCATCCTGCTCCACGCTGTGGACATCCTCCATATACTCTTCATGGCAGGCTTCTATATAAGCGAACAGTTCTTCTACCGTATAGAACTGATAATAAACGTTCTGATTCCGCTCCGCCTCTCCGCTGTAAATATAGTCCCGCATATAATGCTTCAGATCGTTCTCATAGCGGCAGTGATCTTTCAGGCTTCCCGGATAGCAGGAATTATGGGGAAATGTAAAGTAATCCGCCACATAGTGAATAACCTCTCCCATCCTGCGGCAGTAAACCCGCCGGTTGCGAAGCAGCAGGTTGCAGTCTGTGGTCAGTCTGCGGATACTTTCCTGTACCTCCTCATAGGTTCCGTTGTACTCGTGTTTCTTTGTTACAAAGGAAGGTCTTATATCCGGCAAAATCGATCCCAGCAGAAACGCTTTTTTGTGGCTTCTCAGTTCACGGGCGGAAGCATTCTCCGCCAGGTATCTCCCCAGACAGATATGTGATTTCTTTCTCATTTATGAACAGCTTTCCTTTCTGGAACACAAAATTCCATTCCGCGGAAACACAGTTTCCAAACTCCCCAATCCTCAATTATTCTAACAAAAACGAAATGATATTTCAATGCAAATTAATTCCAGAAAATTCAGTTAAAATTTCAGAAAATTAGTCAAATCTGCCCCGGGCAGACACTATGTCCGTCCGGGGCTTCCCATTTCCTGTTAAATTTCAGCAATATCAATCAGTTTCAGTTTATGGACGCTGTTGTTCTCCAGGCTGGTGATCAGGGCCTGGGCCGTATCCAGCGAAGTCAGCACATTCACGCCTGTCTCGATGGCCGCCCGGCGGATCACGAAACCGTCATGGGAATGTCCCACTCCCTGGGAGGGCGTATCGATGACCAGATCGATCTCATGACCCAGGATCAGATCCATCAGGTTGGGGGACTCCGCCTCGATCTTGTTGATCCGGCGGGCATTGATGCCGGCGTCCCGCAGCGCATGGTAGGTGCCCCTGGTGGCATAGATCCGGTAGCCGATATTCTCAAACCGTCTGGCAATATCCAGCACTTCCACTTTATCCGCATCTTTTACGGTCACAATCATGTTCTTATGCTTGGGCAGATTAATGCCTGCCCCCAGGAAAGCCTTATACAGAGCCTCGTCAAAGGTGGCGGCAATTCCCAAGCACTCGCCGGTGGACTTCATCTCCGGCCCCAGGCTGATATCCGCGTCCCGGATCTTCTCAAAAGAGAATACCGGCATCTTGATGGCAAAGTAATCCGCTTCCTTCTGCAGACCGGGCGTATATCCCAGCTCCCGGATTTTGGCTCCCAGAATCACCTTGGTGGCCAGAGGAACGATGGGGATGCCCGTCACCTTGCTGATATAGGGCACGGTCCGGCTGGAACGGGGATTTACCTCAATCACATACACCTCATCATTGCTGACGATAAACTGAATGTTAATCAGTCCGATTACGTGAAGAGATTTCGCCAGTCTTCTGGTATACTCCTCAATCACCCGCTTGATTTTAGGCGTCAGGCTCTGGGCGGGATACACGGAGATACTGTCTCCGGAATGGATGCCGGCCCGCTCGATATGCTCCATAATACCGGGGATCAGCACATCCTCTCCGTCGCACACCGCGTCCACCTCGATCTCCTTGCCCATCAGATACTTGTCCACCAGAATGGGGTGCTCCTGGGCAATCTGGTTGATAATGCCGATGTACTCGTCAATATCTTCATCGTTGATGGCAATCTGCATGCCCTGTCCGCCCAGCACATAGGAAGGCCGCACCAGCACCGGATATCCCAGCTCGCCTGCCGCCTTCTTGGCCTCCTCGGCTGTAAATACCGTGTGTCCGGAGGGTCTGGGAATACTGCATTTCTCCAGAATGGCATCGAACAGCTTCCGGTCCTCGGCCGCGTCTACGTTCTCGGCGGATGTTCCCAGAATGGTCACGCCCATCTTCATGAGAGCTTCTGTCAGCTTGATGGCTGTCTGGCCGCCAAACTGCACCACGGCGCCGTCCGGTTTTTCCAGACGCACCACATTCTCCACGTCTTCCGGCGTCAGGGGCTCAAAGTACAGTTTATCCGCAATATCAAAATCCGTACTCACCGTCTCCGGATTATTGTTGATGATAATGGTTTCATATCCTTCTTTTGCAAAAGCCCAGGTACAGTGAACCGAGCAGAAATCAAACTCAATTCCCTGGCCGATCCGAATGGGGCCGGATCCCAGAACCAGCACCTTCTTCCTGCCGCTGGTTTCCGCCGCCTCGTTCTCACTGCCAAATACGGAGTAATAGTAGGGGGTGGCCGCCTCAAACTCCGCCGCGCAGGTATCCACCATCTTGTAGGCGGCTGTAATGCCGTTGGCGTACCGCATATCCCGGATTTCTTCTTCCTTCATTCCGGTAAGACGGGCAATCACATTGTCCGGGAACTCGATTCTCTTCGCTTCCCGCAGAAGTTCCAGCGTCAGCTTCTCTTTTTTCAGCCTCTGCTCCATCTCCACCAGAATGGCGATCTTGTCGATGAACCAGATGTCAATTTTGGTAATCTCATGAATCTCCTCATAGGAGAAGCCTCTGCGGACCGCCTCGGCAATCACCCAGATCCGGCGGTCATCCACCTTGTGAAGCTGCCGCCTTAAGGCCTCCTCATCCAGCCCGGTAAAGTCATAGGACATCAGGCTGTCCACATGCTGTTCCAGGGAGCGGATGGCTTTCATCAGAGCCCCTTCAAAATTGTTGCAGATGCTCATCACCTCGCCGGTGGCCTTCATCTGGGTGGTCAGGTCCCTCTTGGCGCTGATAAATTTATCAAAGGGAAGACGGGGCATCTTTACCACGCAGTAGTCCAGCATGGGCTCAAAGCTGGCGTAGGTTTTTCCCGTAATGGCGTTTTTAATTTCATCCAGGGTATAGCCCAGGGCGATCTTGGCCGCCACCTTGGCGATGGGGTAACCGGTAGCCTTGGACGCCAGGGCGGAAGAACGGCTCACCCTTGGATTTACCTCAATCACGCAGTACTCAAAGCTTTCGGGATGAAGGGCAAACTGCACGTTGCAGCCGCCTGTGATTTTCAGTTCGCTGATAATATTCAGCGCGGAGGTACGCAGCATCTGGTACTCCTTATCTCCCAGGGTCTGGGAGGGAGCCACCACGATACTGTCTCCGGTGTGCACGCCCACCGGATCAATATTTTCCATGTTGCAGACGGTAATCACATTGCCGGCGCCGTCCCGCATCACCTCATACTCGATCTCTTTCCATCCGGAAATACAGCGCTCCACCAGCACTTCTCCCACCCGGCTTAAGCGCAGTCCGTTGGAGAGGATCTCCACCAGTTCCTCGTGGTTGCCGGCGATGCCGCCGCCGCTGCCTCCCAGGGTATAGGCGGGACGCAGAACCACCGGATAGCCGATCTCCTGGGCAAAGGCTTCTCCCTCTTCCACGGAGTGCACAACCTTGGAGGCTGCCACCGGCTCATGGATCTTCTCCATGGTGTCCTTAAATTCCTGGCGGTCCTCCGCCCGGCGGATGGTCTCTGCCGTTGTTCCGATCAGCTTCACATTATGCTCTTTTAAAAAGCCTCTCTCTTCCAGCTCCATGGCCAGATTCAGCCCGGCCTGTCCGCCCAGGGTGGGCAGCACGCTGTCCGGTTTTTCCTTCAGAATAAGCTGTTCCACCACTTCCACGGTAAGAGGCTCAATGTATACATGATCCGCAATATCCTTGTCCGTCATGATGGTGGCCGGGTTGGAGTTGAGCAGTACCACTTCGATGCCCTCCTCCTTCAGAGAACGGCAGGCCTGGGTGCCCGCATAGTCAAACTCCGCCGCCTGTCCGATTACGATAGGACCGGAGCCGATCACCAATACTTTCTTTATCTCTGGATTCTTAGGCATTCTTTGTCACCTCCATCATGTTCATAAAGCGGTCAAACAGATATCCCGAATCCTGGGGGCCCGGGCAGGCCTCCGGGTGGAACTGCACTGTGAAAATATTTTTCCCGGTATAGGAAAGTCCCTCGTTGGTACCGTCGTTTACATTCTGAAAAGCGGGAACCGCCACCTGGGGATCCAGCTTGTCCGTATCCACCACATAGCCGTGGTTCTGGGAGGAAATATATACCCGTCCGGTGGTCAGATCCTTCACCGGGTGGTTGCCGCCCCGATGGCCGTATTTCATTTTATGGGTATCCGCGCCTGTGGCCAGCGCCATAAGCTGGTGCCCCAGACAGATGGCAAAGATGGGAATGTCCGTATCATACAGTTTGCGGATTTCCTGAATAATGGAAACGCACTCCTTGGGGTCTCCCGGTCCGTTGGAAAGCATGATGCCGTCCGGCTTTGCGGCAATGATCTCCTCCGCCGCAGTCAGGGCCGGGTATACCGTCACCTGGCACCCTCTCTGATTTAAGCTTCTGGCAATATTGCGCTTTGCGCCCAGATCCAGCAGCGCTACCCGGGGACCGTCCCCTTCCAGCACATACTTCTCCCTGCAGGTTACTTTCTCCACCACCTTGCCGGTTGTATACGCTTTTAATCTGGGAATAATATCAGAAAGATCCGTGTATTCCTCCGTGGTAATCATGCCGTTCATGGTTCCCTTTTCCCGGAGAATTTTCGTGAGAGCCCGCGTATCGATGCCGGCGATTCCCGGAATATCGTACTGGGACAAAAAGTTCTGTATCGTTTCAGTAGAGCGGAAATTACTGGGGAGACGGGAAAGCTCCCTGACAATAAAGCCGTCCGGCCAGGGCCGTTCAGACTCCATATCATCCCGGCAGATGCCGTAATTGCCGATCAGAGGATAGGTCATCGTTACCGCCTGCCCCGCGTAAGAAGGGTCGGTCAGAACCTCCAGATAGCCAGTCATGGACGTATTAAACACAATCTCGCTGATCACTTCCCGCTGGGAGCCGATACTGGTTCCCTGGAATACTGTGCCGTCCTCAAGGATTAGAAATGCTTTTTTCATACTTTCACCGTTTTCCTTTCCTCATCTGCGCAAAAAAAAAGAGTAAACTCTTTTTCCGTCGTGGTCTCTTCAAATTGTTAGAATTATACTATAATCCGGTTTACATTGCAACTGTTTTCTGGGAAGACCCAGAGAAAAATCCGCGGAAATCCTTCCCGGAGGAGCCGTTCCTCCCCCCCTGTGATTCCGCGGATTTTTATTCCGCATCAGTCTTCAAAATTTTCTCTCAGCTTGTCAAAAAAACCTTTTTTCTTCGGCTTCTCCCCCGTCTCCGGGCCGGCCTCCTGATTTTTCCCCTGCTTCAGGCTGTTGCCTGCCGCCATATCATAGGCGCGCAGAGCCTGCTTTGCCTCCTCGCTGAGCTTGGTGGGAACCTCCACCAGCAGAGTCACATAATGATCGCCCCGCACGTTTTTATTCCGCAGGGAGGGAACTCCTTTTCCTTTCAGGCGGACTCTGGTGCCGCTCTGGGTTCCGGGTTTGATGGTATAGATCACGTCGCCGTCCACCGTGGCAATCCGCAGGTCTCCTCCCAGGGCCGCCTGGGGGAAGCTGATGCTGACGCTGGAAAAGATATCCATATCCTGGCGGGCAAACATGGTGCTGCGCCCCACGATTACTTCCACCAGCAAATCCCCTCTGGGGCCGCCGTTGGTGCCGGGTTCTCCCTTGCCTCTGATCCGGATGCTCTGTCCGTTGTCAATGCCGGCCGGAACGGTCACCTGAATCCGCTTGCGGCTGCTGGTATAGCCGTTGCCTCCGCAGGCCGGGCATTTTTCCTTTACAATCTTGCCGGTACCGTGGCAGTCCGGACAGGTCTGCACATTCTGCACCATGCCGAACAGGGACTGCTGCGTAAACACAATCTGGCCCCGGCCCTGACACTTGGGACAGGTCACCGGGGAAGTGCCCGGCTTTGCCCCTGTTCCGTGACAGGTGGTACATTCATCCTTCAGGTTCAGCGTCAGTTCCTTTTCGCACCCGAAAATAGCCTCCTCAAACGTAATCCTCACGCTGGCCCGCACATTGGCGCCCTGCATGGGGCCGTTGGAAGGCCCTCTCCTTCTTCCGCCGCCGAACAGGTCGCTGAATATATCTCCGAAAATATCTCCCATGTCCGCCGCGTTAAAGTCAAAACCGCCGAAACCGCCGGCGCCGGCTCCCCCTTCAAAAGCTGCGTGACCAAACTGGTCATACTGGCGGCGCTTATCCGGATCGCTCAGCACCGCGTAGGCCTCGGAAGCCTCCTTGAATTTCTTTTCTGCCTCTTTATCTCCGGGGTTCATGTCGGGATGGTATTTTTTGGCCAGCGCCCGGTATGCCTTTTTCAGTTCGGCATCCGTCGCGTTTCTGTTTACGCCCAGGACTTCATAATAATCTCGTTTATTCTCTGCCATTTCATAACCCTCTCAGTCAGATACTAACCCGGAGGCAGTACCTTCTATACTATACCTTTATACCCACTTTGAGGCCGTGGCGGAAAGCAGGCGGTTTCCCGCCCCTTCCGCAACAGCCCCCGGGGATTTCTATTTCGTTTATTCAATTATACCTCGCGGTAGTCTCCGTCTACCACATCGTCATTAGCATTTCCGGTGTTTCCAGCGCCGGCGCCCTGCGCGCCTGCTCCCATGTCAGGTCCCGCGCCTGCGGCTCCTGCCGCTCCCTGCGCCTGCTGGTAAACCTTCTCAAACAGCTTCTGCGCGCTGCTCATCAGTTTCTCCTTGCCGGCCTTCAGCTCGTCAATCTGGGCGTCTGTCAGCTCGTCTCCGCATTTGGAGATCGTCTCCTTCAGAGCGTTCAGATCCGCCTCCACAGCGGCCTTGTCGGAAGCGTCAATCTTGTCGCCCACCTCTTCCATGGCCTTTTCCGTCTGGAATACCATGGAGTCAGCGTCGTTCTTGGCGTCAATGCCTTCCTTGCGCTTCTTATCCTGTGCCTCGTACTCGGCAGCTTCCTTTACAGCCTTATCGATTTCCTCATCGGACATGTTGGAGCCGGAGGTAATGGTGATATGCTGCTCTTTTCCGGTTCCCAGATCCTTGGCGGATACGTTTACGATGCCGTTGGCATCAATATCAAAGGTAACCTCGATCTGCGGAACGCCTCTTCTTGCTGGCGGAATGCCGTCCAGTCTGAACTGGCCCAGAGTCTTGTTGTCTTTCGCGAACTGTCTCTCACCCTGTACCACATGGATGTCCACGGCCGTCTGATTATCAGCCGCAGTGGAGAATACCTGACTCTTCTTGGTGGGAATGGTGGTATTTCTCTCGATCAGCTTGGTTGCTACGCCGCCCAGAGTCTCGATAGACAGAGACAGGGGCGTTACATCCAGCAGCAGGATATCCCCTGCGCCGGCGTCGCCTGCCAGCTTGCCGCCCTGGATACATGCGCCGATGGCTACACACTCATCCGGGTTCAGGGTCTTGCTGGGCTCATGGCCGGTCAGCTGTTTTACCTTATCCTGTACGGCCGGGATACGTGTGGAGCCGCCTACCAGCAGCACCTTTCCAAGCTCGGAGGCTGTGATGCCTGCGTCTCTTAAGGCTGCCTGTACGGGCTC
>DVOS01000078.1 GCA_018713435.1 Candidatus Merdiplasma excrementigallinarum | reverse complement strand
TAAATTCCTACAGGTTCAATCTGAAAATCCGTGGCTCCGGTTTCCTCATACAGTTCCCGTCTGGCAGTCTCCAGAATACTTTCTCCTTCCTCCCGGTGTCCGCCCGGAAATTCCCAGGTATTCCGGTCTTTATGCCTGCAGAGAACCCATTTTCCTTCCATCCGGGCAATAATCACCGCAAATTTCAGAAGAGCATCCTCTGCCTTATCATAAAAACATATTTTCGTATCCACTGTTCTGTCTCTCCTTTTTAGATTTTTTTCAGAAAACAAACACATATTTTCCTTATATTAAACACAATTCAGACAAATTTATCCAGTATCTTAATAGCACGTCTTCTATTCAGGGGATGAAAACAATACAGAAAGGACTTGATTGCTATGAAACGTAAATTTGTCGCCATAATTCTCGGACTGACCCTGACAGGTTCTTCCCTATCCACTTTTGCAGCAGAAGCCTCTGACGATACAGCCGCCGCTTCTGAAAATATTTCCATTGATGAGGAAGAGCAGCAGGAAACGGTTACAGGACAAATCGTTGAAATAACGGATGATACGGTTATCCTGTCTCCCGGCACACTGGAATCGTACGATGCGCAGGAAAGTGTTTCTTCTGATACAAACGCGGAAAGCGACAACGCAGATGCGGCAGAAAAGGAAACCCCCACGCTGACTCTGTCCGGCGAAGAAACTACATACCAGTTTGCGGACAATATTCTGGCATCCGAAAACACGGAGCAGATTCCTGTCACGGTGATAGAGGCCGCTGAAGCCGAAACCGATACTGCAGAGAGCTCCGATACCGGGGAAAAAGAAACCTCTGTCTCTGAAAATATTTCTGACGATGCAGACACGTCTGCACAGGAAACAGAAGATACTGTCATGATCTCTATTGAAGACATACAGGCCGGCGACATTGTACTGGCCAGGCTGAATGAGGATGGAGAAATCTCAGAAATCACGCTGCTCTACTCTACGCATACAGGAGATATTCTCAACAGCAGTACATCCGAGACAGAAGAATAACCACACTCTCTCAAACAGCCGCAGATCGGATGCCTGGCATCCTGTCTGCGGCTGCTTAATGCTATTAAATTTTATTTTTATCCTCCTGCTGCAAAGCAGTCTCTTCCTTCATCTGCTGCAGCATCAGCCGGATCTTGGAGCGGACAATATCAAATGCCACATCGTTTTTGCCGCTGTTGATAATCACGTCCGCCAGCGCGCGGGTAGGTTCCACATAAAGATAGTGCATGGGTTTTACGGTGGTCAGGTACTGGGTGACGATATTGTCCAGATCCCGGCCCCTCTCCTTTACATCCCGCATAATACGACGGATAATCCGCTCATCCGCGTCAGCTTCCACAAAGATCTTTATATCAATCAGTTCCCGCAGCTTTGGATCTGCCAGCAGCAGGATCCCCTCCGCCAGGATAATGGGCCGGGGCTCAATGCGCACGACTCTGTCGGACCGGTTATGCTGGCTGTAATCATAAACCGGACATTCCACCGCCTCTCCCCTTTTCAGCTTTTTCAAGTGCTCTACCAGCAGATCCGTTTCCAGGGAATCCGGATGATCATAGTTCACTTTTTTTCTTTCCTCGAAAGGAACATCATCCTGTCTGCGGTAATAATTGTCATGATAGACTACCGCGATCTCGTCCCCGAACTCTGCCTTCAGCCGGTTGGTAAAGGTGGACTTGCCTGAACCGGTTCCTCCGGCAATTCCGATTATCATGGTTTTCATATGTCTGCCCTCTTTTCATCTGTTCGTATATGGATTTAACCCTCTGTTAAGAGTATAGCAATTTTTCCGGCGCAGCACAAATGAAAATCGGAAGTATTTACAGCAGTATTTACAGTGCGGCAGCCTGCTCCCTGCACAGCGGCGCTATCGCTGCCTTATATCCACCAGGACCTGTTTGCCTGCCTGATCCTGCGAAAAATTCACTCCGTTCCCCCCGCTCAGATCCAGGAACAGATACTCCAGCTCATCCTCATTCACAATCCAGGCCATATGAATCGTCACCGTCTCCCCCGGCTGTATGGAAGAAATAAAATTTGTGCCGTTCTGCCTGCCGTCCGTAAGGTATACATCATAATACTGCATTTCATGGTAGCCGCCGGGACCATTCTGTTCAATCCGGTCCCAATCCTGCTCTTCTCCCTATTTGCTCCTGTCATACACAGTAAAGGTATCTCCCTCCTCAATCAGCCTCATAAGAGAGCCGTTAAACAGCACATCCTGCACCGGTTCCTCTCCGGGATTTGTGTATTCGACTGTGGTGTACACCAGCTTCTGTCCTATCTCTTCCGTCTTTACCACCTGATCCACACTTTCGATCCCGTCTCCGGTCCGGATGTACTGGAGCTGCCCGGGCAGAAGCGCTCCCATCTCATCTGCCGCGCCCTCCCAGCGATCCCTGAAAGGAGAATCCTGCCATCCCTCTGTCAGACTCAGATCATCTGCCACCTGGACGGAAGATACGTTTACTTCCAGCGGAGCCGATATATATTCTCCCTGAAGGTTTTCCGCCGGCCGGCTCAATGTAAAGGTCTCTCCGGTCTGATGCAGATCCAGCTCGCTCCGGTCTGCCGTTTTCTTTGGAATAGAAACCATAATATCCGGCGCTGCCATATCGCTCCAGGTCCAGGCCTGGGCGATGGGCGTCGTTTCTCCGGTAGGCACCAGGCTAATTCCCTCCGCCACCTTCAGCGCTTCTTCCAGGCTTACATCTTCCGCCACATACATGGCCAGTATCTGCCACACTTCCGGATACATCACATAAATTCGACGGTTATAGGTATTTTCTCTCCCCTCCGCAGAAACCAGTTCCAGGAGGACCGCCTCATGATCCCCCACTTTAATCTGCTGGCTGTCGGCAACTCCCTCTGTCAAAAGAGAATTTCCGGTATCCTCTTCATCCATAACAACGGTAGCCATACTGATGCCGCCCTGCATAAGACTGTCCTCGTAACCGATCTTCAGGCCGTCATCGTAAGATATCATGCCCTCCGGAATATAGGACGCTTTTATTTCCACCACGAGAACTTCCTCGGGAGCTTCCCAGGCTGCTGTCCCTGCGATCACCTTTCCATCCCCGGTCTCCTTTTTTGTATCCGCCGGTTCTGTCTGATCCGTCTCCTCCTTCTGTCCTTCCACCTTGATTTCCAAACCGTATCTTCCTACCTGACTGGTGGAAAAGGAAAGCCCCAGCTTTACAGCGGCTGCTACCGCGCTCGTTAATACCGCGGCAGACGCGGCAGCCAGAAGCACCGTTCTTCTTATCCGCTTTCTGCCTGTCTTTGGCAAATCTTTTTCCATACCCGTCTGCCTTTTTACCTCCGCGGCTACCATCTGCCGGATACTGTCCGGCATGGAGGGGAAGGCATCTCTTAATTCTTTCATCTTCCTGTCTGTCATTTCTCTTTTCATACCTTTTTACCTCTCCGCCTCTCATTATTTTCGTCCCCGTCTTCTCCCAGTTCCCGCCGCAGTTTCTCCCTGGCTCTTGCCAGCCGGTTTTTTACCGTGCTCTCCGGAACGTCCAGCAGGGCGGCGGTCTCCTTTACGCTGTAGCCCTCCAGATAATAAAATAAAGCGTGATGCAGATTCGATAGGGCTCCGACAGTCTCTCCAGCGCTTCATACAGCTCCGAGTACGGTCTGTCTGCCCTGCCCTTCTCCGGTTTTGCGTAATCCTCCAGAAATACCAGCTTCTGTTTTTTCCGAAGAAGCGTATAACATTCGTTGATCAGGATCCGTATCAGCCAAGTTTTGGCCATCCGGTCATGACGGAGGGATTCTATGCCGGCAAAAGCTTTTACAATGGCTTCCTGCATGGCGTCCATACAGTCCTCGTCCTGGCAAAGCAATGTTTTCGCCACCCGGTACATGGTTTCCTGGGAATCCAGAATCAATTCTCCCAACTGTCTTTTATCCATATCCCAGACTTTTCCTCCTTTTTCTTTTATCTATTAGACGCGCGGATCTCCCCTCCGGTCTCATAAAACGGACTGAAAATTTCTGCGAATCAGAAAAAGCCGATAACCGCAGCTTACACCCTGCGCATTATCGGCTCAACTCTGTCAACTATATCCGCTATTAATTTTTAAAGCTGTGTATCGGAGCCGGTATCCGGCCCTGGCGCTCCACAAACGCCTGACAGGAGAACTGATTCACCGGCATGATAGGCGCATGGCCCAGCAGTCCGCCAAATTCCACCGTTTCTCCCACATCTTTTCCGATCACCGGTATCAGCCGGACGGCCGTGGTTTTCTGGTTCACCATGCCGATTGCCATCTCATCCGCGATAATGCCGGAAAGAGTAGAGGCCTTCGTGGTGCCCGGGACAGCGATCATATCCAGGCCCACAGAGCAGACACAGGTCATGGCTTCCAGCTTCTCCAGAGACAGCGCCCCTGCTTCCACCGCGTCGATCATGCCCTGGTCCTCGCTGACCGGGATAAAAGCGCCGCTTAAGCCTCCCACATAGGAAGAAGCCATCACGCCTCCCTTTTTGACCTGGTCATTCAGAAGAGCCAGAGCCGCTGTAGTGCCGGGAGCGCCGGCTCTTTCCAGTCCGATCTCACACAGAATATCCGCCACGCTGTCGCCGATGGCCGGAGTGGGAGCCAGAGACAGGTCAATAATGCCAAAGGGCACCTGCAGCCTTCTGGACGCCTCCTGGGCTACCAGCTGGCCTACCCGGGTCACCTTAAAGGCTGTCTTTTTAATCGTCTCGCACAGAATCTCAAAATTCTGTCCCCGCACCTGTTCCAGAGCCGTCTTTACCACACCGGGACCGCTGACGCCCACATTGATCACCGCGTCGCCTTCCGTTACGCCGTGGAAGGCTCCCGCCATAAAGGGATTGTCATCCGGCGCGTTGCAGAATACCACCAGCTTGGCACAGCCAAGGGAATCTTTTTCTTTCGTTTGCCGGGCTGTTTCCAGAATGATCTCTCCCATCAGACGAACCGCGTCCATATCAATTCCGCATTTGGTGGAACCTACATTTACGGAACTGCAGACTCTCTCCGTAGAGGCCAGCGCCTGGGGAATCGCCCGGATCAGCAGTTCATCGCTCCTTGTCATGCCCTTGGATACCAGAGCGGAAAAGCCGCCGATAAAGTTGACCCCCACCTGGCTGGCTGCCTTATCCAGTGTTTTGGCGATGGTCACATAATCTTCCGAAGATTGACAGGCGCTGGCGCCGATAAGGCTGATGGGGGTCACGGAAATCCGCTTATTCACAATGGGAATCCCGTACTCCCGCTCTATATCCCTGCCCACCGCCACCAGGTTTCTGGCCGTCTCGGTGATTTTCCGGTATATGTTATCGTTCAGTCTGTTCAGATCCGAATCGATGCACTCCATCAGGCTGATCCCCATGGTAATCGTCCGCACATCCAGATTTTCCTGGGTGATCATTTTAATCGTCTCGGTTGCTTCTGTTATATTGATCATATTCCCTGCTCTCCTTATCAAATGCGGTGCATGGTATTGAAAATATCCTCGTGCATACAGCGGATGCTCAGGTTCATGCTCTTTCCAAGCGCCTCCATCTCCTCCGCAATCTCCCCTGCCGTCTTCACCGCGGCGGAAGCGTCCGTAATCATCATCATATTAAAATAGCCGCTGACAATCGTCTGGGAAATATCCAGAATATTGATGTTATTCTCCGCCAGGTACGCGCAGACCCTGGCAATAATGCCCACTGTATCCTGTCCTACCACGGTAATGATTGTTTTCTTCATAATTTCCTCCTGTATGGTTCAGAGTCTTAACTTTTTTTCTGTTTACAGCGCAATCACAGGCAGCGCCTGGTCCCGCTTTGCCACCTGGATGGGAAAATCATCCGCCTTATAGGGATTATCCCCCATGGTAATCTCCGCGCACACGGTGGCGTAGGCCAGCGCCTCATAATTATTCTCCCGGCTCAGATGTCCCAGCACAATGGATTTCAGATCATCGTGGAGGATCTCGCACAGGAGCCGTCCCGCATTGTCATTGGACAGATGACCCAGCCGTCCCAAAATCCGCTGTTTTAACGGATAGGGATAGGTTCCCACCTGCAGCATATTCACATCATGGTTCGCTTCCAGCAGAATGCCGTTTACGCCTTTTAAATGTTCCACTATGTAATCATTGTAGCATCCCATATCCGTGGCCACCGCCATGGATTTATTCCCATTCCGGATCCGGTAGGCTACCGGCTCCGCCGCGTCGTGGGAAATGGCAAAGGGGCAGATCTCCAGATCTTCCACGGAAAAAACTTCGTCCGCATAGATCTCATGAAACAGTCCCCCGTCAATGGCTCCAAGTCCTGCGCAGTCCCGGATGGCTCCGATGGTTCCCCGGGTGGCATAGATGGGGATTCCGTATTTCCTGCTGAGAACTCCCAGTCCCCTTATATGGTCCGAGTGCTCATGGGTGATCAAAATCCCGTCCAGCTCCTCCGGCTTTCTGTCAATGCTCTGCAGGCCCTCGCTGATTTTCTTCCCGCTGATGCCTGCGTCCACCAGCACCCCCGCATGGTCGGAACCCACATAGATGCAGTTTCCGCTGCTTCCGCTGGCAATACTACAATATTCCATGCTCTCTCAATCCTTTATCAATTTGTTCATATGTATTTTCCACATTATCACTGCTGTTGTCAACCACAAACTGGCAATGTTCCCGAAAATATTCATCCGGCTTCTGGGCGGCCATAATGCCGGTGATTTTTTCATCCGTATACCCCCGGCTTTTTTTCAGGCGCTGCCGCCGTATTTTCTCCTCCGTATGGATATACCAGATCTCATCGCACAGCAGATCATACCGCTCCTCCAGAAGAAGAGCGGCCTCAATCACCATAAGGGAGGTTTTTCCTCCGGCCCTCTCCCGCCGGATCTCCTCCGCCACATACTCTTTTACCTTCGGATGGACAATCCGGTTCAGTCTTTCCAGCAGGTTTCTGTCTCCAAATACCAGGCGGGCAATTTCACTCCGGTTTAACTGCCCGTCCGGCAGAACCGCCTGCTGCCCAAACAGCTCCACCATGGGCTGATAGCAGGAGCCCCCCGGTTCCTGCAGCTCTCTGGCCGCCTCATCGCACTGTATCACCCTGGCGGAATACGTTTCCCTCAGATAATCCAGCACCGTGCTCTTCCCGGCTCCCACTCCTCCGGTAATTCCCAGCACCTTCATCTTCCCCGACCACCTTTATATTATTTTGCGTCGTACCAGCTTTCGCCGGTGTGCATGTCGATTTCCAGGGGAACCGCCAGCTTGGCCGCCCCCATCATCTCTTCCCGCAGGATCGACTGTACCTGCTTAAGTTCTTCTTTTCTGACCTCTATAAGAAGTTCGTCATGGACCTGCAGCACAAGGCGGGAGCTTAATCCCTCCGCCCGCAGCCTGCCATTCACCCGCACCATGGCGATCTTGATAATATCTGCCGCCGTTCCCTGGATGGGAGAATTCATGGCTACCCGCTCGCCGAAAGAGCGCTGCATAAAATTACTGGACTGCAGTTCCGGCACAGGCCTTCTGCGCCCGAACAGGGTCCTGGCGTATCCCTTCTCCCTGGCTTCCCGCACAGCATCATCCAGAAACTGTTTAATGCCGGGATACGTTTTAAAATACTGTTCAATATACTCCTGGGCTTCTTTTCTGGTGATGCTCAAGTCCTGGCTGAGCCCGAAGGAACTGATGCCGTACACAATGCCGAAATTGACCGCCTTGGCATTTCTCCTCTGCTGCGGCGTCACCTGATCCAGCGGCACATGGAATACCTGGGAAGCGGTAATGGCATGGATATCCTGGGCTTCCCGGTAAGCCTCAATCAGCTTCTGATCCCCGGACATATGGGCCAGCACCCGCAGCTCAATCTGGGAGTAATCTCCGTCCAGGAACACACAGCCCTCCTTTGGCACAAACACCTTCCGAAGCTGCCTGCCAAGCTCTGTCCGCACCGGGATGTTCTGCAGGTTGGGATCTGTGCTGCTGATCCGCCCGGTAGCGGTAATCGTCTGATTGAAGCGGCTGTGGATTCTTCCGTCCGGCCCGATAAAAGCGGCCAGTCCGTCCGCATAGGTGGATTTCAGCTTGGTCAGCTGCCGGTACTCCAGAATCTGATCCACAAGGGGATAGTCGGGAGCCAGCTTCTCCAGCACATCCGCCGCCGTTGAATATCCCGTCTTTGTCTTTTTGCCGTAAGGCATCTTCAGCTTCTCAAACAGGATAACTCCCAGCTGCTTGGGAGAATTAATATTGAACTCCTCCCCAGCCAAACGGTAAATCTCCTGCTCCAGCTGCGCTATTTTCACCTGCAGCTGCTCCCCGTAGGTTTTCAGTTCCCCGGCCTTCACCAGCACTCCCTCCCGCTCCATGTCATGGAGGGCAAACACCAGGGGCATCTCCACCTGGTCAAACAGTTCCTTCATGCCTGTCTTTTCCAGCTGCTCCCGGATAGCGTCCTTTGCCTTTCGCGCCGTATAAGCCTGATAGCAGATACAGCGGACCATCTCCTGTCTGTTCTGCTCCCAGGCGTCCGCCAGCGTTTTCTTTCCCAGCAGTTCTTCCCGGGAGGGATACAAAGTCCCCAGAAAATCCTTGGCAATCTCAT
Organism: Candidatus Merdiplasma excrementigallinarum; assembly: GCA_018713435.1. Taxonomy (GTDB): domain Bacteria; phylum Bacillota; class Clostridia; order Lachnospirales; family Lachnospiraceae; genus Merdiplasma; species Merdiplasma excrementigallinarum. The sequence continues at coordinate 37,659 of DVOS01000078.1, read as the reverse complement.
CGTACGTATATTCATTTTTCAGGGGATTCACCAGATAGGTGCCGATGGCGCCGTCAAAACTGTTCTTTTGTATGCCGGAACAGTCCCCCTTTCCATCCTCACAGAAAACGTCCAGCTGCCCCTTCAGATTTAAGAAGCAGGGCTCCGGTATCTGAAGAGCCAGCTCCCTCAGTCTGTCCTTCAGGTAATCCTCCGTCACAAATCCCTGGACAGGAATATAAGCGGTTTCTTCCTCTCCCAGAGACAGAGCCGCTCCCAGCAGCCCGTCCGGTGCGCAGGCCGTCTGAAATCCGATCCGGACCGCGCCCTTTGCCTTTTCAAAAAAACTTTCCGCCTGGGAAAATTCTTCCAGAAGCTGAAAATGTTTCTCTTCCTGTCCATGCTCCTGCCGGTGTTCAAACCGGGAGAGCATCTGCTTAAACTCCAGTTTTTTGCACAGTTCCAGAGCCGCGTCCGTGTACAGGTTCCCGATTCTGGCGTCCTCCAGCTTCAGCTCGAAGGGGCTGTGCCGGTCAATGGTGGCCAGCTTTTTGCTTAAGAGCGCCAGATCATAATGATTCTTAAGGGACTCTTTTGCCTTATTGGGCCGGATCTCCTCCACATGCTCATAGGCGTTTTCCACGGTTTTATATTCCCCTATAATTTTAGCGGCAGTTTTCTCTCCCACCCCCGGAATACCCGGGATATTATCGGAAGCGTCCCCCATAAGAGCCTTCAGATCAATAATCTGGGCCGGCGTTACCTGGCAGCGCTCCAGCACATCCGCCCCGTAATAATCCTCTATCTCCGTACCGGTGCGCTTTGTCTTGGGGATACGTACTCTGGTATGGTCGGAAGCCAGCTGCAGCAGGTCCCGGTCCCCGGACAGGATGGAAACTTCCAGTCCCCGCTCCTCCATTGCCAGAGAAACGGTGCCCAGCAGATCATCCGCCTCATATCCTTCCAGCATCATAAGCGGAATTCCCATGGCAGTCAGCATCTCTTTCATCACCGGAACCTGCTCATGAAGCTCCTGGGGCATGGGCTTTCTGGTTCCCTTGTATTCCGCGTACATTTTGTGGCGGAAGGTAGGCGCCTTCAGGTCAAAGGCCACCGCCAGATAATCCGCCTGTTCCTCATCCAGAATTTTAAACATAATATTTAAGAAGCCGTACACCGCGTTGGTGTGCAGCCCCTCCGCGTTGGTGAGAACCGGAATGCCGTAAAACGCCCGGTTTAAAATACTGTGTCCGTCTATCAGAACGATCTTTTCCCTCTTTGTCTCCATGCCGTTACTCTCCTGTTTTCTTAGTCTTGGGCTCCTGTCCCTTTGCGCTGTCCAGGACCGGCCGTATCACCGCCTGGGTTTCTTCCTCCGTCTCGGTCTCACTTTCCTGTTCGCCGTACATGATCCGGTAAACCGTGGTCCCCCGGCTGCCTTCTTCCCCCAGCATCTCCGCGCCGGTAATCACCGCCATCAAAAGGACAATCTCCGCCGCCAGTATGGCCGCATAGCGAAACAGGCGATATGCCTTCCGCAGATGAAGATATCGCCTGGAATTTTTTATATCCTGCCGTAATTTTTCTTTAAAGTTATAGCGGTCAGCCTCTCTCTCCTCCCCAGAATCCTCCAGAGCTTCATAGATCACAAAATAAATTTCCAGCTCATCATAGCATTCCGGACAGTTCTCCACATGATCCAGAAAACGCTCCAGTTCCCGGTCGGAAAGCTCTTTCTTTAAATAAGGTTTGATCAGCTGTTGCGCTTCTATACATTTCATACGCAAATTCTCCCTGTTCCCCATTGCAGAAATGGTACCAGCGTATTCGCTGATACCATTTTAATGCTTTCCGTCCAAAGTTACAACCTTTATTTTCCCGTTCCGGGAAGAGAGGCCGGAAACCGTTTATGCTTTCTTCTTTTCCGGTGTCAGGAGACAGTATTGCAGGACTTCATGCGCCCGCTGCACGGGAATAATCTCCAGACTGCTTTTTACTTCCTCCGCCACATCCTCCAGATCTTCCACATTTTCCTTCGGAATCAGCACCCGCTTCACCCCGGCCCGCTGGGCGGCCATCAGTTTCTCCGGCAGCCCGCCGATGGGCATCACTCGGCCTGTCAGCGAGATCTCTCCCGTCATGGCAAGATAGGGATCCACCGGTTTTCCGGTAAGCAGGGAGGCCAGCGCCGTAGTCAGCGTAATGCCGGCGGAAGGACCGTCCTTTGGAACCGCGCCGGAGGGCACATGGATGTGCAGATCGCTCTTTTCCAGCTTCTGCGCCTCCCCGGGATACAGATGCTTTACCAGGCTTAAGGCAATCTCCGCGGATTCTTTCATCACATCTCCCAGCTGGCCGGTGATCGTCACCTGGCCGGTTCCTTTTGACAGAGAAGTCTCCACAAAAAGGATCTCCCCGCCTGCCGCCGTCCAGGCCAGTCCTGTCACCACGCCCGGTTCCTTCTGCTCCATCACCCGCTCATGATAAATTTCGTTCCTTCCCAGGAACTGAGGCAGCCGTTTTTCACTTACCGTAATACTCTTCTGCTCCCCTTTTACCAGCTTGACCGCTGCGTACCGGCAAAGAGTATCCAGCTGTTTTTTCAGTCCCCGGACGCCGGACTCCGCTGTATAACCGCTGATCATCCGGCGGATGGCCCCGTCCGTCACCTTCAGCATCTGGGCTTTAATCCCCATGGCATTCATGGCCTTTGGCAGCAGATGACGTCTCGCGATCTGAAATTTCTCCACCGGCGTGTAACCGGGAAACTGAATGACCTCCATCCGATTCAGCAGGGGCTCCGGTATGGTGTCCACCGTATTGGCCGTGCAGACAAACAGCACATTGGACAGATCGTAGGGCACGTTCATATAGTGATCCGTAAAGGTATTGTTCTGTTCCGGATCCAGCACCTCCAGAAGGGCGCTGGAGGGATCTCCCGCGTAATCTCTGGACAGCTTGTCCACCTCGTCCAGCACCATCACCGGATTCATGACGCCGGCTCTCTCCATACCCTGCATGATCCTGCCGGGCATAGCCCCGATGTAGGTTCTCCTGTGGCCTCTGATCTCAGCCTCGTCCCGGATGCCGCCCAGGCTGATGCGCACATACTCCCGGTGCAGGGCCCTGGCAATACTCTGCCCGATGCTGGTCTTGCCCGTACCGGGCGCGCCCACAAACAGAAGCACCGAACCGGACTGCTTTTTATTCAGCGCCATAACCGCCAGCTGCTGCACAATGCGCTCCTTCACTTTCTTCAGGCCGTAATGATCCTCATCCAGGATTTTTTCCGCCTCATCCAGGTCCACCGGCGCCGGATCATCCATTTTCCAGGCCAGCGTGGTGACAAAGTCCAGATAATCATAGAGGGCGCCGTACTCATGGCTGTCCTTTCCCTCCTGCTTCATCCGGTTCAGCACCTTGTCCGCTTCCCTGCGGGCCTCCTCTCCCATGCCGGACTCGGACAGCTTCAGTTCAAAGCGGCGCACGTCCGACACATTCTCCGGATGCATGGCGTCCAGCTGCTTCTGCAGAATATCAATCTGCTTCTTGATGGCCGCTTCCCGGTAAAGCTGCTCATTGCTTTCCTTCTGGGCCGTCTCCGCTTCCTCGCTGATCTTATTGATCTCAATGCACTCCCGGAGCACATGCTCGATCAGCTCGCACCGCTCTTTTTTAGAATCCGTCTCCAGAATCTGGTACTTATCCTCCCAGGGAATCCCCAGGTAACCGGATACGGCGCACAGAATCTCCCCTACGCTTTTCCAGTGCAGAAAATAATTTCTCGCCAGGGCGCCCCACTGGAAGTTTCTCACATAATTCAGCAGCATCCTCTGAATCCGGTCGTAAATCTTTTTTTCCTCCTCCGCAGTCAGATCCTCTATATCGGGACGGATGGAAGCGCTGGCCTGAATGGATCTTCCGTCTATCTCAAAATCGCTGAAGTCCACCCGATCTCCGGTGTGTATGCGGTAATTTCCTTCCTCATCCACCGCCTCTATCTTTCCGGAAATACCCACGGGATAAAAGTCATCTTCGCTGAGGCTCTCCTGCTCCTTGTCAGACTTCAGCATGATAAACAGAATATCCTCCCCCGCGCTGACTTCCTCATATCCCATTTTTTCAAAAATATCTCTCTTAAAATAGAAAGTAATATCCGGCAGCATCATCATATCATAAATAGGCATCGTCATCATAATAACTCCTCCTCGTCTTCCGTATATCGCAAATTGTTAGCACTCGGCTTGCTAGAGTGCTAACATTATTCTATACTTATACGGGAAAAAATGCAAGTGTTTTCTCCCCATGTTTTTGCTTGCAATTTGATTTTCAGTATGATAAAATTAATGACGCTTGTAAAAGCAAGGCAGGCCGGCGTGTCGGAATGGCAGACGAGGCAGACTCAAAATCTGTTGTGGGCAACCACGTGTGGGTTCAAGTCCCACCGCCGGCATCAAAATTTTCAGCTCTGAGCTTCAAGGTTCAGGGCTTTTCTATTGCCCAATCGAGTCGCCGCGCACCACATTGAACTGCCTTCCGTTGGAGTATCCAGGTCGCCCAGGGCATGGACCTCTGTTTCACCCTTTCTATTTTATGACATTCGAGCTGTTCGTATAAATCATTGATTTCGTGATAAAATTATGAAAAATAATGCCATAAAGGAGGCGATACCATGCTGAATATTCGGCCTGTCTCGGATCTGCGAAATCGCTTTTCTGAGGTTGAGGAAGATGTCTTGGTCAAAGGCGAGCCGGTTTTTCTTACTAAAAACAGTTACGGCTCCATGGTCCTGCTCAGTCTGGAACAATACGAAGAACTGACAAATGATGTTGAGCTGGCGCTGGATGAAGCGGACCGCGCTGCGGACCTCTCTGACACCCGCTATTCTGCCGACGAGGTTTTTAGTCGGGCGCGGAATCCTTTGAGCCTATCCACTCGGTACGGGAGCGCCAATACCCGTATTACCGCATCCATGTACGAAACTTCACTGTTTTCTATGTGGTGATCGGAAACATCATGGAAGTACGCAGGATTTTGTATAGCCGCCGAAATTGGAAAGAGCATATTGGAGTCAAAAATTGCCGGGACTTTACTCCCGGCAATTCCTTGTTTCTGCTCAGCCATACACTGCGTTCCGGATCGCATACCGCAGGTCTTTCACTTTGCCTACCAGCCAGGCAGCGGCACCCTCTCCATATTTCGGATGAATCTGCTTCTATTTCAGTTTTGCGGCAAAATCAGCCATTACCTCCGACACCCTGATCCGCTGGGGACAGACTGCCTCACAGCTTCTGCATCCCACGCAGGCGCCGGGCCGTTTATCCTCCGGAAGGGTTCCCACCACCATGGGCGCGATAAAGCCGCCCCCGGTAAAGCGGTGCTCATTGTAAAGCTCCAGCAGTCTGGGAATATCCAGTTCCTGGGGACAGTGGCTGACGCAGTAATGACAGGAGGTGCAGGGCACCGACTGCTGCCTTACCATGCGGTCCGCCGCCTCCAGAAGCGTCTTTTTCTCTATCTCGTTCAGAGGCTGTTCTGTCTCATAGGTACGGATATTATCCTGCAGCTGCTCCATATTGGACATACCGGAGAGCACCATGGTAACGCTGGGAATGGACTGCAGGAACCGGAAAGCCCAGGCGGGAATCTCCTCCTGGGGACGAAGTTCTCTCAGCTTTGCCTCGTCTGTTTTTGACAGGGAAGCCAGTTTTCCGCCCCGCAGAGGCTCCATAACCCAAACCGGAATCTGGTATCGCTCCAGAAGCTGCACCTTGGCCTTGGCGTCCTGGAAGGTCCAGTCCAGATAATTAAGCTGAATCTGACAGAACTCCATATCTTTTCCGTAAGCCTCCAGGAAGCGCTTCATCACGCTGTAGCTTCCGTGAGCGGAGAACCCCAGATGACGGATCCGGCCGTTTCTCTTCTGCTCCATCAGGTAATCATAGATTCCGTGAGCCGGGTTCAAATACTCGTCAATATTCATCTCGCATACATTATGGAACAGATAAAAATCAAAATAGTCCACCCGGCATTTTTCCAGCTGCTTTTCAAAAATTTCCTTCACCTTGTCCATGTTGGCCAGGTCATAGCCCGGAAACTTGGTAGCCAGATAATAGCTGTCTCTAGGATAACGGCTCAGATTCTCGCCTGTTACCAGCTCTGAGTTTCCGTTATGGTAGCCCCAGGCCGTATCGTAGTAATTGATGCCCTGAGCCATGGCGCAGTCAAACATTTCCCGGGCGGCATCCCGGTCAATCTCTCCGTCTTTTCCGTCCACCACGGGAAGGCGCATGGTGCCCAGTCCCAGGGCAGACAGCTTCAGATCCTGAAATTCCTTATAAATCATTTCGCCTCACTCATCCTTTCCTGTTTTCTTTCCATTCATTATAAACCCATCTGTCTTTAAATGACAAATGCCTATAACCTATAAGTTTCAATAGATATGATCTATAGCTTTTTATCCCTTCATCTTCTCCAAGGCATAAAGCGCCGCTCCTGTGGCGCCTACAATCTCCGGCTCCTGACAGATATAGAGCTTCTCCCCGATCTTTTCCTCCACGGCTCGCACCACTCCCGGATTCTTGGCCACGCCGCCGGTCATCATGAACGCCGGCTCCATCCCCACCCGGCGAAGCAGTCCGGATGCCTTATTGGCAATGGCGCCGCATACGCCGGCGGCTATATCCGCTTTCTCTTTATTATTGGCAATCAGGGAGATCACTTCTGACTCGGCAAATACGGAGCACATGCTGGTAATCTCAATCTTCTCCGTGGAGGCAAGGGCGATAGCTCCAAGCTCGTCCAGGCTCACCTCCAGCGTCCGGGCGATCATCTCCAGAAACCGTCCTGTTCCGGCGGCACATTTGTCATTCATGACAAAATCCTTCACCTCACCCTGCTCATTCAGGTGAATCGCCTTGCTGTCCTGCCCTCCAATATCCAGAATCGTGCGTATTGTCGGATTGAAATAGTGGGCGCCCTTGCCATGGCAGCTGATTTCCGTCACATTCTCATCCGCAAAGGCAATACTGACTCTTCCGTATCCGGTGGAAACAATCCAGGAAAGATCCTCCCGTTCCAGGGAAGCTTTCTCCAGCACATCCTTCAGCGCCTTTTCGGCGCTGACGCCGGACTTTGCTCCGGTGCGCACCACAGAAAACGCCCTGATTTTTCGGTCCTGATCCATGATCACCGCATTGGTGGAGGTGGAACCGCTGTCTATTCCAAGTACATACATCTGTTCATTCTCCTTCTTTTTTACAGGCATTTTCCGGCTTCCCGAAGACAGGGACTCCAGAAATGCTTCTATCCGGGTCAGAATCTGGCCGTAGCTCTGGCGTGTATAGTCTGTCTCCAGCAAAAGCATAGGCCGGTCGATCCAGGTCCGCAGCCAGGTATATTCGTAAGCGTAATTATCGCAGAACTGTACCGTGTGATAAATCAGCCCGTCTGCTTCCTGCGCGTACCGCCGGATCAGCTCGTCCCGGTTACAGGCCTGGGACATCCGCATACAGGGGAACTGGCTCAGAAGTCCTCTGGCATAGCCTGCAAGGGGCTGTTCCCGGTCCGCCAGCACCTTCCGTCCCAGCCCGGTACAGGTCAGATCAAATGCCACATTCGCCCCTTTCTTCTCCAGGATCTCCCGGATGCTCTCATTGGCCCTGGCTCCCAGAATACCGATATTGAGACTCCCTTCTTTCAGGGAAATCTGCCGCTTCTCCTGTTGTTTTTCCAGCCATTCCGGAAACCGTTCTTCCCGGAAGGTTTTTCCGGAAAAATCTTCGTAGGCCCGGATCATGGTCCGAATTCTTTTCTCGTAAAGCGTCACGCCCGCGTCCTGACTGATCCTGGGCGTATCCAGCATATAGATAAACCGGTCCGGCAGTTCCTTTCGAAGCACGTCGTACAGTCTGCGGATACTGTCGCAGCAGGTAGTCAGAATCACGCCTTCATAATCCCAGCTCAGAACCTCCTCCAGAACTCCTTTGGCAAAGCTGCAGATATTGGGATGCATCTTCTCATCCGCCTGATTAAAATCGGCAACCTGGGGCTCTATTCTTTCCATCCGGACTCCCATGGACTCAAATACTTCCACCGGTGCATATTTGCATATATAGCCTAACATATTTTTTCCTGCCTTCCCTCTTCTTCTATCATCTCCAGAAAAGCCTCCAGTCTGGTCCGGATCTGGCCGTCATGACTGTTCCTTCTGTCAATTCCGTCACCGTCCAGAATCAGCATGGGAATTCCCATCTCCTGCAGTTTTTCCTTCAGCAGCAGGCTGCAGCCGGAAGACTGCTTGCATCCCCAGTGGCAGAACTGGATAACAGCATCCGGCGTCAGTCTTTCAGCCAGAGAAGCGACCATATCGGCCTTATGGGAATAAGAACCGTTATAGAGGTTATGGATGATCTTTTTAGCCAGTGCATGGAAGGGGCGGGCGGGATCCAGATCCTCCCGGGAATCAAGCGTAATATCGCTGGCTATAATCTGATACTCCGGATTTTCATTGAAATATTTCTGCAGCGTCTCCTGATAAAAAGGAAGCAGATGAATCCACATGATTTTCTTTCCTGTAAACCGGGGATATTTCTGAATATCTTTCACCATGAACCGGATCAGTTCCAGAAATTCCTCCGTACCGATCAGCAGATGCATCCCCATCATCAGATACAGCTGGCTGATCAGCTCACCCGGATAGTAGTGCTCCCTCTGCAGTTCCATAAAACGAATCAGTTCCCGCCTTGTTTCATTCTCCGTTTCCAGAATCTTCTTAAGCTTCTGCTCCTCAAAGGGCCTTCCGGTTCTTTTTTCCAGTTCTTTCGCAAAGGCGCGCAGCTGCTCCGCCAGATAGTCCACAGAATCCTGATCGTCCCCGTAGGGCACATCCAGAAAAGAAAAGGGCACGCCCTTCTTCTTTTCCAGATACCGGAAGGTATTCAGATTTCCGTCGCAGGACAGGGAGGTGGTCACCGCATAGTCCGGCGCCGGCACAGCGCCGCTGTCCATGGCTCCCACAAAGGTTTTGTGATAAGAACACAGAGTGGGGGCAATCCCCTCGTTCTGGGCAAAATCAATAAAATAATCCTCCAGATGATACCCGCCCAGATAGCAGGAGAGACATTCAATGGAAAGGGTATTCAGTCCAAAACACCGGATGATCTCACTGGGGGCGAAAATATTGCCCCACACATAGCTTTTGGGACGGGACAGAGAATCCGCCACAAAAGACATCATCATAGCCTCCAGCCTGCCATATCCCCTGGCCAGTTCTTTGTCCGGCAGCAGCTTTGTCCGCAGCTTGTTTGCCTTAAAACCCATCAGAATCTTTCCCCAGCTTCCGGAAGGGTCTTTGATCGTGCTCTCTTTCACATAGTCTATATATTTATCCGCAATTCCCATACGCTTCGCTTCCTCCTCGCAGAACAAAAAGAAGAAGCCCCGCCCGCAGGCAGAAACTTCTCTTTTTACAGGCAGCAGCCTCAGTACTTTATATCCTTAAGAATATCAAAACAGTCAAACGTGGCGAAATAATCCCTGGGCGTCTCGGCTCTTCGAATCAGCTGAGTGCTGCCGTCCTCCCGCAGCAGGACCTCCGCGGACCTGAGCTTTCCGTTATAGTTATATCCCATGGAAAAGCCGTGGGCCCCTGTGTCATGGATCACCAGGATATCTCCCATATCTATCTTCGGAAGCATCCGGTCTATGGCAAATTTATCATTATTCTCACACAGGGAACCGGTGATATCATATTTATGGTCTTCCGGCCAGTCTTCTTTGCCCATCACGGTGATATGATGATAAGCGCCGTACATGGCGGGCCGCATCAGATTTACCGCGCAGGCATCCACGCCAATATATTCTTTATAGGTATGTTTCTCATTGATCGCCTTTGTCACCAGACAGCCGTAGGGCCCCAGCATATAGCGGCCCAGCTCTGTGTAGATGGCGATATCATCCATCCCTGCCGGCGCCAGCACTTCCTGATAAACCTTCTGAACGCCTCTGCCGATCGCCATAATATCATTGGGCTCCTGATCCGGCCGGTAGGGAATCCCGATGCCTCCTGACAGGTTGACAAAGCGGATATCCGCTCCCGTCTCCTCTTTCAGTTCCACCGCCAGCTCAAAAAGTTCCTTCGCCAGCAGCGGATAATATTCATTGGTCACCGTATTGCTGGCCAGAAAAGCGTGAATTCCGAATTCTTCCACACCCTTTTCTTTCATCATGCGGAAAGCCTGCGCAATCTGTTCCCGGGTCATGCCGTACTTGGCGTCTCCCGGATTATCCATAATATCGTTGCTGATTTTGAAAACGCCTCCCGGATTATACCGGCAGCTCATGGTTCTGGGCAGTCCGCCCAGGGCCTTCTCCACAATCTCCACATGGGTGATGTCATCCAGGTTGATAATAGCGCCCAACTCGGCCGCCTTCTGAAACTCCTCCACCGGCGTGTCGTTGGAAGAAAACATAATATCGTGTCCCTTTATTCCAATGGCTTCCGAGAGCATCAGCTCTGTCATGGAAGAACAGTCGCAGCCGCAGCCGTACTCCCGGAGGATCTTGATCAAAAACGGGTTGGGCGTAGCCTTCACCGCGAAATATTCTTTAAAGCCTTTATTCCAGGCAAACGCCTCCTGCAGTCTGGCGGCATTCTCCCGGATTCCCTTTTCATCATACAGATGGAAAGGCGTGGGGTATTCTTCCGTAATCTTTTTAATCTGCTGGTATGTCACAAAGGGTTTCTTCATCGTATTCTCTCCTGGTTTCCCGTCTTTTTTGTCAAAATAAATATGTGTCAACTATAATGCAATCTGTTTTTCCTGTCAAGGCAAACCGTCAGGACTGAGGTTGGGCAAACACGGAGTCAACCCGGTTTTTCCAGTCTGTGAGATGGTTGTACTGAAGAATATTGTAGTCATTCAGCAGGTCCCCATAGACCGCGTCCTCCTCAGAATAGCTGTGGTAAACGCCGTCTTTGTCTATATAGGCGCCGGCGCAGATCACAGGCAGCTCCTCTCTGAGCTGAAGAAGAAATTCCTGATACTGGGTCAGCGGAAGATCCAGGCTCTCCAGCAGACAGGCCGCCAGATAATTTACGCTGGTCAGTTCCATATTTTCCCCCAGTTCCAGGCCCATATTGTTCCATATCACATAGGGAACCTCATAAGTCTTCTGGTATTCCTCCAGAGAGCTCTCCATATCGTATCCGGTCAGCCGGGAAATCACATTGGTAATATAATCGGAGGGCTGGTGGTCGCCGAACATTACGATCACCGTGGGCTCCTCCACCGTCTCAAAATACCCGATCAGTTTTTCAAAAGCCGAATCCGACGCTTTTATCAGGGTCAGATATTTTTCCACCGCCCGGATCTGTGTATTTTTCTGGGACTCCTCATAGTCTGTCAGAAAAACGCTCTCCTCAAATCCGGGATACTCTTTGCTGTAGCCGCTGTGGTTCTGCATGGTTACCTCAAAGATAAAGGCGCTCTCCCCTTCCTCCTTATTTTCAAAGACTTCTATTACCTTGTCAAAGGCGGACTCATCGCTGATATAATTCCGGATGTAGAGGGGATCCGAAAATGTGTCAATGTCCAGGAACTCTTCAAATCCCATAAGAGGATATACCGTATCCCTGTCCCAGCCGCTGGCCAGGTAGGGATGGATGGCTGTGGTGGAATAGCCCAGGTCCCGGAGATAGGATGCCAGGGTCGGCACCTCATCCTTAATATACTGCTGATACACCACGCTGCCGGCGGGAAGAAACGCCATGGTATCCCCGCTGAGGAACTCATATTCCGTATTGGCCGTGTTTCCTCCCTTTACCGATACCATCAGACGGCCGCTGGGGTATTCCTCCATCATGGAATGGAAAAAGGGCATATAATCCTCGCTGGTGCCAAACTCGCCCAGATAGGCCAGATCTGAAAATGCCTCATCCATGATGACAATGATATTGGGCATCTGCTCTCCGGTTTTGGTCTCCGACGCGGCTGCCGTTTCCCTCTCTTCCGTCTCTGCCTCCAAAACCTGCTCTTCCCCGGTTTCCTCGCCGGCCGTGCTTCTGTCCCTGCTGGTCTGGCTTCCGGAAGCGGTGCTGGATGCCGAGGCGGCAATTTCCTCCACCCGTTTCGCGGAATACCCATCCGGTTCCTCCACGTTAATCAGATGAAGATTTCCCACAAAGGCCGCCACAAATCCGTTGTTGCGGTAGCGCACCGTGGGAGTGAACAGCGTCTGGTCCATTCCGAACAGATCCTTTACGGTATCGTTCTGAATCGCGTACCCGGCTCCCAGAAGCAGGGCCGCGGAGAGCAGAAAGGCCGGGAGCCGCAGCGCCAGCCTGCGGGGCTTCAGGGTACTCTTGAAACCGGTCAGGATCACAAAGACAAAGCCCAGACTTACCAGCAGCAGCCGCCAGGTGACGGAATATGTATAGTTATCCGCCACCGAGGCCGCCGTGCCTACAGAGAGCAGATCCCAGGGCACGATAGGCGAGGAGCGGAACTCGATCACGAAATAGTTGGCAATTCCCAGCACCATGGCAAACAGGGAAGCGATGGTGTAGCTTAACCGGAAGCTTCCCAGCAGGAAGGCCAGTCCCACATAAAAGGTATAGAAAAAGATACAGTTTAAAAGGATCATTTTGGGATACATTCTCCAGGGATCACAGGTATACCACTGGAGAAGCCACATGGAACAGAACGGCAGCAGAACTGCCGCCGCAGTATTAAGGACTGCTCCAAAACGTACAGCAAGCAGCAGGTAGGCACCTGCTGCTACTGATAAGAACAGAGCCAGGGGAAGCATCCAGCCTCCGGCTCCTTCCGCCGTATATGCCATCGCCGTAAGAACCAGCAGCATGGCTGTAAGAAGACAGGCCAGAATAAGGCGTCCCTTTTTTCTGATCCAGGTTGTTTTCATAATTTCTTCACGTTCCTTCCTCATATTCCTGATTTACTCAGTGATGCCTGACATGTTCATGGGTAAACAGGTGATCCTGACAGTACTCATAATCACCCTCGCATTTGGAGCAGTAGCGGAACTCCAGCCTGGGATCGTCCTGTTCCGTTCTGCCGCACACCGCGCAGCGGTGCCGGGGCGCCCCTGCCTGGGGAGCCGCCTTGGACATATCTCTGGCGAATTTCTGCTTTCTGTGTATCTCTCTGGGGGAAACTCTGCGGAAATTCCTGGTAGAAAAGAAGAAAATCAGGAAATTCAGCAGGGAGGCCAGGATGGCTACCTTTCCTACCCAGGAGCTGTTGATAAACTCATAAATAATGAAGATCCCGTAAAGAATGCCCATGTACTTGATCTTCACCGGGAACAGGAAATACAGCAGCACCTCCATATTGGGGTAACAGGCGGCAAAAGCCAGGAATATGGACATATTCACATAGTAGGTGCTGAAGAAAGCCTGACCGAACGCGATATTGGTTCCCAGCATAAAATACAGAACGCCGTAGAGCAAAAACGCGCCCAGCACGGTAAACAGCACGCCGCTGAACATATACACGTTAAACCGGAATGTCCCCCAGGTGTGCTCCAGCGTTTTTCCCAGGGAATAATACAGAAGCAGCATAAAAATCGTAAAGAAATCCAGGGAGCTGGGAGGAATGATCAGCCAGGTCACAATCCTCCAGATCTGACCGTGAAGAATATAATAGGGCTCCAGGGTCAGGTAGCTGAAAATCCGGGGCTGAAACACAGCCAGGATATACCCCGCCACATACAGGGCAATGATGATGGCGGGAAGGTTGGGAATCGCGTATCTTCCGAACTTCCGCTCCATTTTATTTAAAAACTTCATCTCGGTTCCTTTCATAAAACAGCCGCTCCTTTCTGTAAAGAGCGGTTTACCTTGGCTTTACTTAAGTTTTAATTATATGTTTTCCCATTTTATTTGTCAATGACAGGAACGGCTGTTCACAATTTTTTAAGAAACAGGGATTTTGGGAATTAAAATCTCGTCTCCCTCCTGAAGCTGGTAGACGTCCGTATAAGGATTAGCGTCCAGGATAGCCGTCACGGTAACCTGGTATTTTTCTCCCAGCCGATACAGGTTCTCCCCTTTTTGTACTCTGTGCAGAATGCCGGCGCTTTCTTTTTCCATATTCCGTTTTCCCCCTCTTCCCTCTCTCTACCATATGCGCCTCCTTTTCTTTTGTTCCTGCCTTCTTTCCGGTTGAAAAGCCGCATCTGCTTCGCTATAATGGGAGAAAAAGATCAAGAACACAGAAAGGATATGCAAAACCTATGGCAGGATCATCATATGGAACTTTATTTCGCGTTACTACCTGGGGCGAATCCCACGGCAAAGCCATCGGCGCGGTGGTAGACGGCTGTCCGGCAGGCCTTTCTCTCTGCGAGGAGGATATACAGCCCTTTCTGGACCGCCGGCGTCCCGGACAGAACCGCTACACCACCGCCCGCAGCGAGTCGGACCAGGTGGAAATTCTCTCCGGTGTTTTCGAAGGAAAAACCACCGGCACCCCTATCTCCATGATTGTCTATAATAAGGACCAGCGCTCCAAAGATTACAGCGAGATTGCCTCCTATTACCGTCCCGGCCACGCGGATTTCTGTTTTGACCAGAAGTATGGCTTCCGGGATTACCGGGGAGGAGGCCGCTCTTCCGGCCGGGAAACCATAGGCCGGGTGGCGGCAGGTGCCATCGCGTCCCGGGTGCTGAAGGAGCTGGGCATCACCCTCACCGCTTACACCCGTTCCATCGGCCCCGTCCAGTGCGATCCCGGCCGCTTCCAGCGGAAATATATCGAAAAAAGCAGCCTGTACATGCCGGATCCAGAGGCTGAAGAGCAGGCGGTCCGCTATCTGGAGGAATGTATGAAAAACCGGACTTCCTCCGGCGGCGTGGTGGAATGCCGGGCGGAACACATGCGCCCCGGCATCGGAGAACCGGTTTTTGAGAAGCTGGACGCCGCCCTGGGAAAAGCACTCTTCTCCATCGGGGCGGTTAAGGCTGTAGAAATCGGGGACGGTACAGCCGTTTCCGCTGCCCTGGGACATGAAAACAACGATCAGTTCGAGACCGGACCAAACGGAAAGCCGCAAAAAGCCACCAATCATGCCGGCGGGATCCTGGGCGGAATCAGCGACGGCAGCGATCTTCTGGTAAGAGTTTCCTTCAAACCCACTCCCTCCGTTGCCCGTCCCCAGACAGCCCTGTTTAAGGACGGCAGCTGCCGGGAGGTCAGCATCCGGGGACGGCACGATCCCGTCATCGTTCCCCGGGCCGTGGTGGTAGTGGAGTCCATGACCGCCATCACCCTTCTGGATCTGCTGCTGCAGAACATGTCCGCCACTATGGAGCATCTGCACCGGATTTATTCCTGAACAGCTATTTTTCTGCAGCTCTTCCCGGTCCTGGCTGAACGCCAAAAGCCCGGGGAGGAAACGGCCTTCTTTGCCGTCTCCTCTCCGGGCTTCTTCTATTTTTTCTGCCGCTCTACTCTCGTGTCTCTGAAATCAGAATGCAGTTGGGCGTCTCCACCGGCAGCTGTTTTCCCTTCATCACCAGGGTTCCCTTCTCATAGTTCACCGTAAAAAACCGCATATAGTTGGACTCATGACAGAGCACCACCATCGTCTTCTCATCCGGCAGCACATCCACATCCTTGGGGTATCCGCCGCTGATAGGCAGAATGCAGACTTTTGTCAGCAGGCCCGTCTGGGGATGGATGGAAAAGACACCCACCGTATTTTCACCGGCGCTGGAGCAGTAGAGATATTTTCCGCTGGGTGAAATCTTCAGCGCGCAGCAGGCGCTGCTGGCCTCCTTTTCATCCATCAGGCTGTCAACCTCCTGCAGCAGCTCAAACTCCGGATATTTCCCCTCTCCGTTGTAGGAGTACACCCGGATCTTATTGGTCAGCTCGCAGTTGATGTAGGCGAATCTCCCGTCTTTGCTGAAGCAGATCAGTCTGGGGCCGGACTCCAGCTCACAGCGCAGGATATCCACCAGCTTCAGCTTTCCCGTGGTGGGGTGCACCTTATAAATCTTTACCTGATCCACGCCGTTGTCCACCGCGCAGAGATATTTCCCGTCCGGCGTAGGATGGACGCAGCTGACGTGAGGCCGGAAATTCCGCTCCGCCACACTGCCCAGTCCCTTGTGGAACACGCCGTCCATCACGCTGCCCAGTCTTCCGTCCCGATGGGTATGCACCACCGTCACCTTTCCGTCGTGGTAACCGCCCACAAAGAGGAACCGGCCGGATACATCTGTGGAGAGATAGCAGCCTCTCATTCCGTCAATCCCCACCTTGTTAATCGGCGTCAGATCCCCGTTAGGTTCTATCTTGAGCACTTCCACTCCCTCATCCGCAATGGAATACAGGTAGTCGCCATTATAGGATTTGGTCAGATAAGACGCATTGTGCACCGGAACCACATTCCGCTCCGTCAGCCTTCCTGCCTCCACATCCACATCATATACATGTATCCCGATACTGCTGCCGTGGGTGTAGGTTCCCACATAAGCTACATATTTTTTCTTATCCATCAGACGCTCCTCCTTATGGCCGATCCTGTCGCTGACGCTATTTTATCATATCCCCGGAACTTTGTTAAGTAAATTTCCCGCAAAAAATTTGTAACGTTTCCGGGAACTTTATATTTTTTTTATATTCTTCTTGACAGAATAAACAAAAGGAGTATAATCGTCTTAGTTTGTTTAGTGTTTCTAAACTTTTTGTTTATTTTAACTGTTAATTCAGTATAGCTAAACTTTTTGTTTAACTGCTCGGGAAAGGAAGCGAACTATGCAAATTGGTCTGAAACTCAAGGAGCTGCGGATGGCCAAGGGCCTGACCCAGGAGGAACTGGCCAATCGGGCGGAGCTGTCCAAGGGATTTATCTCCCAGCTGGAACGGGATCTGACCTCCCCCTCCATCGCCACTCTGGTAGACATCCTTCAGTGTCTGGGAACGAACCTGAAGGATTTTTTCTGGGACGTATCGGATGATCAGGTTGTATTCCACGACTCTGACTACTTTGAAAAAGAAGATACGGAGCTGAAAAACAAAATTGAATGGATCATCCCCAACGCCCAGAAAAACATGATGGAGCCTATCCGCCTGACACTGGAGCCCGGCGGATCCACTTATCCCGATATTCCCCATGAGGGAGAAGAATTCGGCTATGTGCTGAGCGGGAGCGTCACTATTCATCTTGGCCAGAAAATATTTAAGGCCAAAAAAGGGGAATCCTTTTATTTTACCCCCAATACGCAGCACTACATTACGGCAAGCAAACGGACCGGTGCTGTCCTGATCTGGGTGAGCACGCCCCCCAGTTTTTAAAACATTAAATACAAACCGAGGAGAACGCCATGAGCAACAAGCTGATCGATCTGGTGAACATCACCAAAATTTATGACGGGGTAACCGTGCTGGATGATCTGAACCTGTACATCCGGGAAAATGAATTTCTGACTCTGCTGGGGCCTTCCGGTTGCGGCAAAACCACGACGCTGCGAATCCTGGGAGGCTTTGAGCATCCGGATCAGGGAAAAGTGATTTTCAGCGGACAGGATATCACGCAGCTGGCGCCCAACAAACGGCAGCTGAACACGGTATTCCAGAAATACGCCCTTTTTCCCCATATGACCATTGCGGAAAATATTGCCTTCGGTCTGAAAATCAAGAAAAAAAGCCGGGACTATATTAAAGATAAAATCCGGTACGCCCTGAAGCTCGTAAATCTGGAGGGTTATGAGAACCGCTCTCCCGATTCCTTAAGCGGCGGCCAGCAGCAGCGGGTTGCCATCGCCCGGGCTATCGTAAATGAGCCGAAGGTTCTTCTCCTTGACGAGCCTCTGGGAGCCCTGGACTTAAAGCTGCGCCAGGATATGCAGTATGAGCTGATCCGGCTGAAAAATGAGCTGGGCATCACCTTCATCTATGTTACCCATGACCAGGAGGAAGCCCTGACCATGTCTGATACGATTGTGGTTATGAACCAGGGGTATATCCAGCAGATCGGTACGCCGGAGGATATCTACAACGAGCCGCAGAACGCTTTCGTGGCAGATTTTATCGGCGACAGCAACATTATCGACGGCACCATGATTCAGGATAAGCTGGTGGAAATCCTGGGCGCCCGCTTCCAGTGCGTGGACGTAGGATTTGGAAACAACCAGCCTGTGGACGTGGTGATCCGCCCTGAGGACGTGGAACTTGTCTCTCCGGCGGAAGGCACCATCCAGGGCAAGGTCACCCACCTGATTTTCAAGGGCGTCCACTATGAAATGGAAGTAATGGCCGGCGGCTTTGAATGGCTGGTTCACAGCACCCGCCTCTACCCGGTAGGAACAGATGTGGGTATCCGGGTGGATCCCTTCAATATTCAGATTATGAACAAACCGGAATCCGAGGATGAACAGGCGGTGATGATGGATGAGTAAAAAACAGAGGCTTCTGTCCGGCCCTTATCTGATCTGGACCGTGGCATTTATTGTGATCCCTCTGCTCCTGATCGTCTATTACGGACTGACCTCAGCCGAGGGAGGCTTTACCCTGGACAATATCGCCCAGATGGGCAGACCGGAGAATCTGAAAGCGCTCTGGCTGGCCCTGGTGCTGTCGGTTGTCAGCACCCTGATCTGCCTGGTGATGGCCTATCCCCTGGCCATGATCCTCAGCAATATGAAGTTTAACGCCAACAGCTTTATCGTGATGATTTTTATTATTCCCATGTGGATGAACTTCCTGCTGCGGACCCTGGCCTGGCAGACTCTGCTGGAAAAAAACGGCGTCATCAATATGGCGCTGAAGTTCCTGCACCTGCCCACCCTGAATATCATCAATACTCCCTACGCCATTGTGCTGGGCATGGTATACAACTTTCTTCCCTTTATGCTGCTGCCCATCTACAATGTGCTGATCAAGATTGATAAAAATGTGGTGAACGCCGCCAGAGATCTGGGCGCCAACAGCTTTCAGACCTTCTGCAAAATCACCTTCCCCTTAAGCCTTCCCGGCGTCATCAGCGGGATTACCATGGTGTTTGTGCCCTCCCTGACCACCTTCGTGATCAGCGACCTGCTGGGAGGCAGCAAAATCCTTCTCATCGGAAACGTGATTGAGCAGAAATTCAAGCAGGGAAACAACTGGAATGTGGGAAGCGGACTTTCCCTGGTGCTGATGGTATTTATTCTGATCAGTATGGCTATTATGCAAAAATATGACAAAGACGGAGAGGGGGCTGCATTCTGATGAAAAAGATCATACAGAGAATTTATCTGATTTTTATTTTTGTGCTGCTGTACGCTCCTATCCTGACACTGGTTGTACTTTCCTTCAACAATTCCCGTACCCGGGCCAAATGGGGCGGTTTTACCACGAAATGGTACGTCAGCATGTTTGAAAACAGCGCCATCATGGACGCTCTGTACAACACTCTGCTGGTAGGCGTTCTCTCCGCTTTTATCGCCACTCTTCTGGGGCTGACGGCTGCCATCAGCATCAATAAAATGAGACGGCGCAGCCGCACTCTGGTGCTGGGCGTTATCAATATCCCCATGCTGAACGCGGAGATTGTGACCGGCATCTCCCTGATGCTGGTTTTTATTGCCGTTGGAAATTTTCTTACCCAGTTTGGCTATACCATTCAGTTTGGTTTCTGGACGGTATTGGCCGGGCATGTAACCTTTAACCTGCCCTATGTGGTAATGAGCATCCTTCCCAAGCTGAAGCAGGTGAATATGAGCACCTACGAGGCAGCCCTGGATCTGGGAGCTTCCCCCATGCGGGCCTTTTTTACCGTGATTCTGCCGGATATTATGCCGGGAGTTCTCTCCGGTTTTCTTCTGGCTTTCACTCTGTCCCTGGATGATTTTGTTATCACCCACTTTGTAAAGGGACCGGGATTTGAAACCTTGTCAACCAAGATCTACACGGAAGTACGCAAGGGTATCAAACCGGAGATGTATGCCCTCTCCACCCTGCTCTTCGTCTCTGTGTTGGTTCTTCTGCTGCTTGTCAATGTAAAGCCGCAGAAAAAAAGAAGCGGAGATACCGCAGTAAAATTTTAAAGCAGGAGGATTGCAGTTATGAAAAAAATGTTAGTTCTTTCCCTTACCGGTCTTGTGGTGCTGGGCTCCCTGACCGGGTGCGTCAAGATCGACGAAACCGGAGAAACCGCGGCTGAAACTGCTGCGGCAGAGGAGGCGGCAGCAGCAGACAGCGAAGGCGCCTCTGAAGGTTCGGCAGAAGAAGCCGCTCCCGCCGAGGAAGCGTCCAAGGAAGGCTCCGGCCAGGTGGTTGTGTACAACTGGGGAGAATATCTGGATCCCGAAGTGCTGGATATGTTTGAGGAGGAGACCGGCATCGAGGTTGTCTACGAAGAATTTGAGACCAATGAAATCATGTATCCCAAGGTAGCCACCGGCGCTATTGCCTACGATGTGATCTGTCCTTCCGACTACATGATTCAGAGAATGATCCAGGAAGATCTTCTCCAGGAAATTAACTTTGACAATGTTCCCAACATCAAAAATATTGATGAGGAGTACATGAAATGGTCCGAGGAATTTGATCCCGGAAACAAGTACTCGGTTCCCTACTGCTGGGGTACGGTGGGTATTCTCTATAATAAAGAAATGGTGGAGGAGCCTATTGACAGCTGGGAGGTTCTCTGGGATGAGCAGTATGAGAACAACATCCTCATGCAGGACAGCGTAAGAGACGCCCTGATGGTGGCCCTGAAGCTGAAGGGCTATTCCATGAACACCACCAATGAAGACGAAGTCGCGGAGGCCACCGATCTTCTCATTGAGCAGAAGCCTCTGGTGCAGGCTTACGTCATCGATCAGGTACGGGATAAAATGATCGGCGAAGAGGCAGCCATCGGCGTGATCTACTCCGGCGAGGCCATCTACACCCAGAGAGAAAACGAAAATCTGGAGTACGTGATCCCCAAGGAGGGAAGCAACCTGTGGATCGATTCCTGGGTAATCCCCAAGAACGCGGCCAACAAGGAAAACGCGGAAGCCTTCATCAACTTCCTCTGCCGCCCCGACATCGCGCTGATGAACTTTGACTATATCACCTACTCGACGCCCAACAAGGCGGCCAGAGAGCTGATCGAGGACGAGGATATCCGCAACAGCACCATCGCCTTCCCCACCAGCGACATGCTGGAAAACTGCGAAACCTTCCAGTACCTGGGGGACGACGTGGACACCATGTACATGGACTACTGGAATAAGGTAAAATCCAGCTGAGCATGATGAACAGAAACTTTCATTATCTTATTTCCGGCGAAGAGTCCGGAAGTACCATCCGGGAATACCTGCGGCAGCGCGGGTATTCCCATCATATTTTAACCGGACTGAAACGAAGCCCCAGGGGAATACGTCTGAACGGGGAGCGGGTTCCCGTCTCCCGGATCTTATCTTCCGGAGATTTTCTGGACATCTGCCTGGAGGAGACCGATCCTTCCGCCAACGTTGTCCCGGTTCCCATGGAATTATCCATCCTCTATGAAGATGAGGATCTGCTGGTGCTCAATAAGCCGGCGGACACTCCCGTCCATCCTTCTGTAAATAACCGGGAGAATACCCTGGCCAACGGCCTTGCCTGGTATTATAAGCAGCAGAATCTTCCTTTTGTCTGCCGCTTCATCAGCCGCCTTGACCGGGATACCAGCGGCCTGCTGCTCACAGCCAAAAACGCCCTGAGCGCATCCCTTCTCTCTGCCGCTCTAAAACAGGGCCAAATTGAAAAAACCTATCTGGCCATCGTACAGGGACAGATCGACGAAACCGGCACCATCAGCGCCCCTATTGCCAGGGAGGCGGGCTCCGCCCTGAAGCGCCGGGTGGATTTTGAAGAGGGCGATCCTGCCGTTACCCACTATCAGCTTCTGGCTTACCGGCCTGATCCGGACATCAGCCTGCTCTCCCTGCGGCTTGAAACAGGCCGAACCCACCAGATCCGGGTTCACATGCTGTATCTTGGCCATCCCCTCATCGGGGACTTTCTCTACAACCCCGGCCGGGAGCTGATTGGCAGGCAGGCTCTTCACGCCTGGAAGCTTAAATTTTACCATCCCATCACCGGAAAGCTTCTGGAATTTCAGGCTGACCCTCCGAAGGATATGGCCGGTCTTTTTTCTGAATTTTAACCTTATTTGCGCAAAAGGGAGGACACCCTTTTACAGGCAGCCTCCCTCTCAGACTTTTCTTCTATTTACATGGGATACCCTTTCAGGTAATAATCCCGCACGAAATGAACCAGTTCCCGCTCTCCTCTTTTGTCGAGGATCTTCAGCATCCGCTCCAGCTCTCTGGCTGTCTGGGGGTGCATCAGGTAATGGCTTCGGCCCTTCTGATAATATTTCAGAGGCTCGTGCTGGTTGTACTGATCCTTCAGATAGGTTTTGGAAGCGGCGATCCGGTCCATCAGCATCTCCGCCACATATTTTCTGGGGATCTTCACCGGCACCACCGGATTCTCCCCCGGCTTCGCGTGCTGGGAATAGTCTGTCCAGAACTCAAAGTGGTGGCGGTTGCGGCCTTTATGGTGCATCCAGGCAAAAGAATAGCCCTTGTCCTCTCTCTCCGCATTGTTGGGGCTTCTCTTCCCGTCCTGATAATATTTACATCCGTTCAGGAACTCTGAGGGCATGAACTTGGACAAATCGTGCATGATTCCCTGATAGTACAGCCCTATGGCAAAGCACTCCCGCATCACCTGCAATTTGTGCACTCCAATGGTTTTCAGATGTCCCAGGGTTTTATCCAGGGTAATCTGTCCGTCCGTAGACCTTTTTCCCACCGGACTGTATTCTCCGTAATTATTTTTCCGATATTCCCTTGCTCCTCTGCTCTGCTGTCTTTCACTCATCTTCTTCACTACCTTACTCTTTTATACGATCTTCTTGTTTCGGGGCTTCACTCCCTGCCTTTTCCTTTACGGCCGGGGTGTTCCCATTTTTCCTTCCATTGGTTTTTCCCTCCGGCAGCGTCTTTTTTCCCACCAGGATCCGGATGCAGCGTCCCGGTACCTCTATCTCCTTTTCCCGGATAGGTTCCTGGCAGCAGGACTCATCGCCCGTATTAATCTCTTCCCGCCAGTCCATGCCCTCCGGCAGTTTGGGAAGGGCCAGGCTTCGGGATTCCCAGTGGAAATTGTAGGCCACATAGATAAATGTGTCCTCGCCGGCATAAGAGCCGTTGTACATCAGCCCCACATGCCGGTTCTGATAGTCAAAGTCGCCGTACCAGGCCCTGCTTCCGTGGCAGGAAAAATCCGGATAGCCGCAGGAAAGGGAGTCTCCGCCTGTCAGCGCTTTCTCCCTGTGCAGGATCCTGTGTTCCTTTCGGAAGGCGATCAGACGCCGTACAAAATCAGTCAGATCCTGGGCTGTCTTTTCCCGGCTCCAGTCTACCCAGGTAAGCTCGCTGTCGTGGCAGTAGGGATTGTTGTTTCCCTGCTGGGAATTTCCGATCTCATCGCCGGCCAGCAGCACCGGGGTTCCCTGGGCCAGCAGCATCATGGCAAAGGCGTTTTTCATCTGCCTCTGGCGCAGCTTCAGGACGCTTCTCTTCCTGGTAGGGCCCTCCGCCCCGCAGTTCCAGCTGTAGTCGCAGGCGGCGCCGTCTCTTCCCTGCTCCCCGTTGGCTTCGTTATGCTTTTTGTCATAGGATACCAGATCCATCATGGTAAAACCGTCATGGCCGGTAATATAGTTCATCACACCGGCATTTTCCGGATTATATCTCACCCGGGCCACAAAATCTCCCAGCTGGTTTTCGTCTCCTTTCAGGAGCTTTCTGGCGGTGGTCAGAAAACAGTCGTTGCGCTCCGCCAGGCTGCGCATGGCATGTTCCCTCTTTCCCTGGTAAATGGAATCCGCCGGGAAATAGCCGGAGATCAGCTTTGTCCTCATCAGAATCGGATTGCCCGCCAGAGTGTTGGCAGTCTCCTGATTCATAAACAGGGAAAAACCGTCCACATGGTATTCCTGCACCCACCAGGCCAGACACTCGTTTACCATTCCGGCATTGACCGGATCCGGAAAGGCAAATTCCATGACTACCTCTATGCCGTTTTCATGGAAGGCGCGCACCATGGTCTTAAATTCCCGCACCGGATCTTTGGTGGCGCTGTAGGAATACTTGGGCGCAAAGTAATGGCCCTTTGTATAGCCCCAGAAATTCAGCTTTTCTCCCGGCGCCTGCAGGGCGGAAGAAAGGGGCGGTGTCCCCGCCGGACCATCCTCCGGCGCGGCGGGACGCATAATCTCATCAAATTCGTAGGCAGGCATCAGAATCACCTGGTTGATCCCCAGTTCTTTCAGATAGGGTATCTTCTCCTGCAGTCCCAGAAAGGTGCCTTTGTGACGGACTCTGGAGTTTTTCTGCTTCGTAAAGCCTCTCACATGGAGGTGATAGGCGATCACATCCTCATAGGGGATCGCCAGGGGAACCTGATCCTCCCCCCAGTCAAAGTCTTCCGACGCAAAGCCTCCCCGCACCTGGTGTTCGCCCCGGGGGCCGGCATCGCCGAACACATCCCGGCCCCGCACCACGTGGGCGGCCGGATCCACCGTCACCCGGTCTCCTATCCTGAAATTATATTCATACTCCCCGGGGGAAATCCCCTCCACCTTCATGGTGCGGACAATCCCTGTATAGTGCTGTCTGGGAAAGGGAATCTCCTGGGCGATCTCTTCTTTCCCCCTGGGATATAAAATCAAATTTACGTTTTCTTCTGACGGTACCGCTGCTGAGAAGGTAATCCCATCCTGTTCCACCCAGGCACCCGGCCTGCAGAATCTGCATGGGGAAGCTGTCAACTGTCCTTTCCTCGTTGCTGTCACCGATTACTGCCTCCTCTCACTGTATAAAACTATCCTTACAGGTCAATATCCAGTTCAACCGGACAGTGATCCGATCCGTATATCTCTGTGTGTATCGCCGCTCCACGCAGATGTTCTTCCAGACACCGGGATACGCAGAAATAATCAATACGCCAGCCCGCGTTCTTCTCCCGGGCTTTGAAGCGGTAGGACCACCAGCTGTACACGCCTTCCCGGTCCGGATAAAAATAGCGGTACGTATCAATAAAACCGGCATTGAGCATGGCCGTGCATTTTTCCCGCTCCTCATCCGTAAATCCCGCGTTTCGCCTGTTTGTTTTCGGGTTCTTTAAATCGATCTCCTCATGGGCCACATTCAAGTCCCCGCAGAAAATCACCGGCTTCTTCCCTTCCAGCTTTTTTAAATAAGCCAGAAAATCGTCTTCCCACTTCATGCGGTAATCCAGCCTGGCCAGCTCATTCTGGGAATTGGGGGTATAGACCGTCACCAGATAAAACCGGGGATACTCCAGGGTGATCACCCTGCCTTCCTGGTCATGTTCCTCCATTCCGATGCCGTATGAAACGGCCAGCGGCGTATGTTTTGTAAAAACGGCGGTTCCGGAATACCCTTTCTTTTTCGCGTAATTCCAGTACTGCTCATACCCCGGCGTATCCAGCTGGATCTGCCCCTCCTGAAGTTTGCTTTCCTGGATACAGAAAATGTCCGCATCCGCTGCCTTCATATAATCAAGAAATCCCTTCTGGACACAGGCCCGCAGGCCGTTTACATTCCAGGAAATCAGTTTCATGGCGTATGCTCCTCCCTGTCATTATGGTTTTAGTATACCATTTCTTTCCCCTTTTTCCTACCCTAAGTTTCGTTTTTTTCCCCTCTCAGCTTGCAATTTCATTTCATATCTGCTAAAGTGTATCTGAATAGGGACTTGCTGGAAATGCCGGGATTTATTCCTGTTTCCGACCCTGAAATTTATGAATAATGCGAGGTATAAGATGATGAGCGACAACAATTCTTGCAGCGGCGACTGCTCCGCCTGCGGTTCCGAATGTATCTCTGCCGGTGAGGGCGGCGCTACCGTCACCCTGAATCTGGATGACGGCACCAGCGTAGAATGCGCTGTTTTGACCATCTACTCCGCTGCCGGAAGAGAGTATATTGC
Source organism: Candidatus Merdiplasma excrementigallinarum (assembly GCA_018713435.1). GTDB lineage: Bacteria > Bacillota > Clostridia > Lachnospirales > Lachnospiraceae > Merdiplasma > Merdiplasma excrementigallinarum. Next base: position 11,671 of record DVOS01000078.1, on the reverse strand, counting down.
CCTGCTCCCCCTGAACGAAAACGGGGAAAATGAAGACGGGGAGGTTTATCTCTACCGTTTCTCCGAGGAGAACGGGGAGCCTACGCTGGAAAATATTGAGGACGACGATGAGTATGAAGCCGCGTCCGATGGATTTGACCAGTGGCTGGATGATCAGGAATACAACGATCTGGTTTACGAAGAAGAAGAAGAGCCCTCTGCCGAGTAAGGCGGGGCTCTTTTTTATTCCTCCGGAAGATCGAACACTTCCAGAAACCGGGATGGTTCCAGACGTTTTCCGTACCGCTCCTTCAGATAAAACAGATGCAGGCGGTGTCTGGCTCTGGTCATTCCCACGTAGAAAAGGCGTCTCTCTTCCTCTATGTCCGCTTCCAGGACTGCCTTTCTGTGGGGAATCGTATCTTCATTTACGTCCAGTATAAACACCTGGTCAAACTCCAGTCCCTTGGATCCGTGAAGCGTGGACAGGGTGACCGCGTCCTCCTCCGTGTCCTGCATTTTCTTCTCCTCCAGCGTCCTTTTGTACTCTTCCATATGGGCAAACCACTGAAGATGGGTTTTAAAATTCTTCGCGCTCTCCTGGAGCTCATCCGCCACCTCCAGCAGTTCTTCCTCCCGAATCTTATGGTATCTGGCGTACTCCTTCAGATAGCCCTCATATTCCATGCCATACCGGATAAAATTGACAGCGGCAAAGGGAGACATCCGGCCCAGCCGGTGAATCTGCTCTTCCATATCGTCAAGCCGTCTTACCACCCAGGGTTTATCCTCATACCAGGTTCGCAGTCTTTCAAAGGATATCTGAGGCTCCTCCACGCAGGATCTGCTGATATACCGGTTGGGCCGGTTCATGATCTGAAGGAAGTCTTTCCTATCCCGGATCCCCATTCCCAGCCGGATATAGGCCAGCAGATCCCTGGCAATCCAGTGGTCATACAGATTGGGCATCACATCCCGCATCCGGAAGGGAATCTGAAATTCCATCAGCTTCTCCGCCGTATAGCGGCCTCCCACATTGGTTCTGGTCAGCACTGCCATACTGTCATAGGAATACCCCTGTTTGATTCTGTCCCGGATACATTTGATCAGGTAATGGGCTTCCTGCTCCTGTCCCGCGAACCGGCGGATCTCCACCGGTTCCCCCGGCTCGCTGCCGCAGTGTATCTTCTTCTCAAACCGGTTTTTATTTTCGGCTATGACTCTTCCCGCCGCCTCCACAATCTTTCCGCTGCACCGGAAATTTTCATCCAGAACCACCGTTTCGGCCTGGGGGTAGTCTTTTTTAAACCGGCGCATAATCTCCGGTTTTGCTCCCCGGAACCGGTAAATGGACTGATCGTCGTCTCCCACGATAAAAAGGTTGTCCTCCGGCTTTGCCAGCATACGCAGGATCTGATACTGCAGCCCGTTGATGTCCTGAAACTCGTCCACCAGAATATAGCGAAACCGCTTCTGCCACTGTGCCAGAATGTCCTGCCTCTGACAGAACAGTTCATGACAGTATACCAGCATATCGTCAAAATCCAGCAGGCCGCTTTTTCTAAGTCTGTCCTGATAGCCCTGAAAAATCTGCCGGAACGCCTCGTCGGAACAGACTGCGGAGTAATAATGCTCCAGAGGAATCTGCTCATTTTTTACCAGGCTGATCTCCCCTGCTATGCCGGAAATGAATTCTTTTTCATCCTCATATTCCAGCCTCTGCCTTTCCGCCAGCTCTGACAGGATCCGGTACCTCTGATCCTCCCGGAGAATATTGGCCGCCGTATAGTGATAGGCATATTTCAAAATCTGAAAAAAGACCGCATGAAAAGTGCCGAAGACAACCCTGTATTTTCCGCCTCCCATCAGCCGTTCAAACCGCTCCCGCATCTCTCCCGCCGCTGCTTTGGTAAAGGTGATCACCAGAATTTCCTCCGGTCTTGCGTATTCCTTTTCAATCAGATATTTTATTCGGTTTATAATCACAAGGGTTTTGCCGGATCCGGGACCTGCCAGCACCATGGCAGGCCCTTCACCGTGGGCGATTGCCCGGAATTGCGCATTGCTTATCTGCATCTTTCTGTCATTACTCCGCCTGTCCGTCCTTCAGAGAAGCCTCCAGCATTTCAATGCCCCGGCGGATGCGGGATACCGTCTCTTCCCTGCCGATCACTTCCATAATCTCGGTGGCGCCTGCCGGCGTATTCTGCTTTCCGGATACGGCAATCCGTACCGGCCAGATCACATAGCCGGCCTTGAAGCCCTTCTCATCCGCATATTTTTTCAGCAGATCATAGAGAGCGTCATTGCTGTAATCCTCCTGGCTCTCCAGAGCGGGAAGAAGATCCTGCAGCACATCCAGAGACTTTTCTTCGTTCACTTTCCATTTTTTATTGGTATACAGGGAGACATCATATTCCGGAAGGTTTTCAAAGAAATCGATGTGCTCCGCAATATCCGGGAATATCTCAATCCTGGTCTTTACCATCTGGGCGATCTTTTTCAGATCGTAATCCTTTGTCACCGTCTGCCGGATATAGGGCAGGGCCATCTCATAAAATCTGTCAAAATCCATGGCCTTCAGGTACTCCCCGTTCATCCAGCGCAGCTTCTGGATATCAAACACTGCCGGAGATTTGCTGATATGGCGGTAATCAAACTCCTTTACCAGCTCCTCCAGGGAGAATATCTCCCGGTTATCCTGGGGGCACCACCCTAAAAGGGCCACATAGTTTACAATAGCCTCCGTCACAAATCCCTGCTCCAGAAGATCCTCAAAGGAGGAATGGCCGGACCGTTTGCTCAGCTTTTTATGCTCCGCGTCCGTAATCAGGGGACAGTGGATATACACGGGAACCTCCCAGCCAAAAGCCTGGTACAGCCGGTTGTATTTGGGGGCGGAGGACAGATACTCATTTCCCCGCACCACATGGGTAATACCCATCAGATGATCGTCCACCACATTGGCGAAGTTGTAGGTGGGATAGCCGTCGGATTTGATCAGAATCATATCGTCCAGCTCCGCGTTGGGCACTTCAATCTCTCCGTAAATCTCATCCACAAATCTGGTCACGCCCTCTCTTGGCACATTCTGCCGGATCACATAGGGCACTCCCGCTGCCAGCTTCTCTTCCACCTCTTCCTTTGACAGGGACAGGCAGTGTTTGTCGTAGACCACAATCTCCTTGCCGGCCACTTCCTGCTTCAGGGATTCCAAACGCTCCTTATCACAAAAACAGTAATAGGCTTCTCCCTTTTCAATGAGCTTTTTGGCATACTCCATGTAAATGCCGGCCTTCTGCCGTTCACTCTGCACATAGGGGCCCACGCCTCCGTCTTTGTCCGGTCCCTCGTCGTGAACCAGTCCCGCTTTCTCCAGGGTCCGGTAAATGATGTCCACCGCGCCTTCCATGTAGCGCTCCTGGTCCGTATCCTCAATGCGGAGCATAAAGCAGCCCCCCGCGTGCTTGGCAATCAGGTAGGCGTACAGAGCCGTTCTCAGGTTTCCCACATGCATCCGCCCGGTGGGGCTGGGCGCAAATCTTGTTTTTACGTTTGACATGGTTTTTTCTCCTTCATTTATCATTTAAATTCAATCTGCTTGGATATACTCAGCGCCAGGGTCATCTCCGCCATCAAAAATACAATGGCCGTACCTCCGTAACTGACGAAGGGAAGGGTGATGCCCGTAGTGGGGATCAGGTTGATCACCACGGCGATATTAAGCGTCACCTGCAGCGCGATATGCACAAATATGCCGGAGGCAATCAGAGAGCCCAGCAGATCCGGCGCGTTCTGGGCAATGAAAAACAGACGGTAGAGCAGAAACACAAACAGCAGAATCACCATAGCTGCCCCGAACACGCCCAGTTCCTCACAGATGATAGAAAAGATCATATCATTCTGAGCCTCCGGAAGTGCTCCCAGCTTCTGGGTGCTGTTTCCCAGTCCCTTTCCGAAAAAGCCGCCGGAACCGATGGCATACAGACCCTGAAGCACCTGAAAGCCGCCCTCCGCCTCATGTTCCTCCGGATTGAGCCACACCAGAATACGGTTCAGACGGAAGTTTCCTGAAAGGGAATCACTGCCGGCCACCATCAGAACCAGAATGGTCACCAGTATGGCTCCCACCGCTATGATAGCCAGGAAAGGCGCCGTCTTCGGATGCACAATAAAAATCAGCACGGCGGTGATGCCTGCCAGAATCAGGGCTGTACTCAGATTCTGCGTGAAAACCAGGGTGCAGAAGGAGGCCAGCATTCCGAAGGCTCCCACAATGCAGGGGGCCTTAAAGCCCTTCATCTTGCTTCCCATCTTCACGATCACGCAGGGCAGGAACAGAATGATGGCCAGCTTTGCCAGCTCTGAGGGCTGGAAGGAGATGGGCCCGAAATAGATCCACCGCCTGGCTCCGTTTACCTCTCTTCCGATAAATCTGGTGATCACCAGCATACCGATGGAGATTATATAGATATAGTTGGAAAATCTGGCGTAAATATGATAGTCAAACTGAGAGAAAATCAGCAGCATAATCAGAGAGGCGCCGCTGATGGCCGCCTGCCTGAAAAAATAGTAAGCGTCATTTCCCTCATAGTTCATGGCCGCCTCGTAGGCGCTGGTGCTGTAGAGCATCACCAGGCCGAAGCAGGTCAGCAAAATCACCGCCGCCAGAAGATTATAGTCGTAATAATCCCGGCCGGCTCCCGTTCTTTTTTTACCCTGTATCTTTCGCAGGCCGCTGCCAATATGCCGCACCGACCCGGCTGTACGTCTGCTTGCCATATCATCCCTGTCTTTCTATTGAACAATCACTTTCTCGCATGAAATTTACTATAGCACACTTCCCGAAAATTTTCCACTTTAATCTGAAAGACTATTGACAATCGGAAAAATCTGCTGTATGGTAATTGCTGAGAGAACAAGGGCGTTCCCGGGAAAAGCCCTTGTTCTCTCATTTTTTTATGCCATTATCAAGCATAACAGGAGGGATGCAGCATGAGTGCAATTTCTTATTCTATCACTGACACTTTGTGGGTATTTCTGGCAGCGGTCCTTGTGTTTTTTATGAATCTGGGCTTCGCCAGTGTTGAGGCCGGTTTTGCCAGAGCAAAAAATACGGTCAATATACTTTCCAAAAACTTTATTGTTTTTGCCGTTTCTTCCCTTGGTTTTCTTCTCCTTGGATGGGGTATCATGTTCGGTGGAGACAATCCTTTTATCGGAACTCAGCATCTTTTTATTCTCGGTTCCGAAGATTACTCCTTTTATGAAAACACCCTTACCTCTTCCGTTCCTTTCTGGGGAAAATTTTTCTTTCAGCTGGTATTCTGCGGCACTGCGGCCACCATTGTTTCAGGCGCTGTAGCGGAACGGGTAAAATATGTGTCTTTCATTATCTTCTCCTTTGTCCTCACTCTGGTCATCTATCCCATTGTGGGGCACTGGGTATGGGGAGGCGGCTGGCTGGCTGACATGGGTTTTTTAGACTTCGCCGGCGACACGGTTGTCCATTCTGTGGGAGGATGGGCCGCTCTTTCCGGAGCCATGATCCTCGGCCCCCGTATCGGAAAATACGGAAAAGACGGAAAGCCCCGGGCAATACCGGGCCACAGCATGTCACTGGCCGTAATCGGACTCTTTGTTCTCTGGCTGGGGTGGTTTGGTTTTAATCCCGGTTCTACCATGAGTTTTGAAAATCCTTCGGACGTAATGTACATTTTAATGACCACCAACACATCTGCTATAGCTGCGGTTCTTACTTCCACTATTACTTCCTGGATTGTTCTGGGAAAACCGGATCTGGGAATGACTGTCAACGGCTGTCTGGCCGGTCTCGTAGGCATTACCGGAGGATGCGCCTATGTTTCCGTAGAAGCGTCTCTGCTTATCGGCGCTCTGGCAGGCATTCTGGTTGTGTTTGCCGTCATGTTTTTTGATAAAGCAAAGATCGACGACCCGGTAGGCGCCACTTCCGTTCATCTGGGCTGCGGCGTATTCGGCACAATATGCGTGGCGCTGTTTGCCAAAGAAGGCGTTACCTCCCTTTCCGCAGTCAACGGACTTTTTTACGGAGGCGGTTTCTCTCTTCTGGGAAAACAGCTTCTGGGAATCATCGCCGTAGGGATTTTCGTTTTTGCAGGTTCCAGCCTGGTATGGTTCGTTCTGAAGCAGACCGTAGGTATTCGGGTTTCCGCAGAAGAAGAACTGCAGGGACTGGATGTGGGCGAACACGGCAATATTGCCTATCCTGACTTTGTTCCTGTGGCAGAGACTCTGTATGAATCAGATATTGTCTCTGCAGCGGAGGTTTCTGTACGGCCTGGTGCCGCAGCTTTCGCTTCTTCTCCGTCAGAATCCTCCCCTTCGTCCGGTTTTGCGTCTCCGGATGAGGCAGTTCCCGTAATACACAGAGAAACTCCGGGATCTGAAATTACCAAGATCACCATTCTCGCTAACCAGAGTAAATTCAATGAACTGCAGGATGCTCTGGAAGAATTTGGAATTACCGGCGTTACGGTCACCAACGTATTCGGATATGGCGCTCAGAAGGGGCATACCGTTTTCTTCAGAGGCAACCCGGTAAGCTCCCGGCTTCTTCCTAAAATCAAAATCGATATTGTGGTATGCACCGTTCCTGTAGAAGATCTGATAAAAGTCATCCAGAAAGTTCTCTATACCGGCAATTTCGGTGACGGCAAAATCTTTCTTTACGATGTCAGGGATGTGGTTAAAATCCGGACCGGCGAACGGGGCTGCAGCGCGCTTCAGGATGTGGTCCCCCCGCAGTCTTAAGTTTTTGCATCAGGGAAGGCATTCATCTGCTTCTTGAATCATCTGAATGTTTTCCGCAGGTATTTCCGTACCATCAGACAAAAAAATCTTTTTCCTCATATAATCTATCTTTTTCACAAATCCGGAGGCGCTTACATAAGCGCCTCCGCTTTTATGCGCATCCGGAACAAAATAGGTCACACGAATCTTTCCTGGCCCCTTCTTTTGCGCCAGTATCCGCAGCTGCCAGTCCAGCTTCTCTTTCTCCTCCTCTGTCAGCTCCGCTTTTTCCCGTGTCAGCCTGGCTTCCTCCTCCACCGCCTCCCCGTAGCCGGAGAGAGCCGCAAAAGGAGCGAACTGAGCCGCCCTCACGGAAAGGGGCATATGGGGGCGTCCCGGTGAAACAGGGTGCGGCATATCCATAATGTCTCGATAAAAATCCTTCATGCTCTGTGCCCTCCGATCTGCCGGTTTCTCTCCCTGGCCGTAGCGCCCTCCCGCAGATTCATTCCTTTCAGAATCGCATTTTTCCCGTACCGGTGTTTTATCTCCAAAACCGCCTGCTGCATCTTTTTCTCCCGGAAACGCTCTTTTTCCTCCTCTTTTCTTTTTTCCTGAAGAGCCCCGTAGTCTGTAAAAAGATCCAGCTGCTCATATCTTCCCTCCTCCCGGGAAACCGCCTCCTCCCGCTCCACATGGCCGGCGGTGACGCTCAGTCTGCGCACCAGCAGGGCCGGATTGACGATCCGGTCGTACAGTTCTTCCAGCGCCTCCCGGATCCGGCCTGATGAGGACGTATAGCTCCCCAGGTTTACCGTTCCATGGGCGTGTCTGGGAACCCGGCGTCCGTAATGGTCAAGGGCGGTCTCCCCGCAGGCTTCCCGCCGTGCCGGATCCCGCAGGTTTTCTCTGTCGTATCCCACGGTAAGCACAATCTGATCCGTGACAAGGCCGTGTCCCGCCAGATCCAGGGCCAGTTCCTCCGCCATCTCCCTTGCCGCCAGCCTGGCTTTGGCAAAATCATAAGGGCAGTGCAGCACCTGGCCGGATCCTCTGCTGCTGGTCTCCGGCCGGTACGCCTTGATATCCTTCAGGGTACATGGTTCCCAGCCCCAGGCATGATCGATCAGCAGTTCCGCATTGACTCCGAACATCCGGTAGAGCAGGTCTTCGCTGTAGCCGCTCCCCATCTTTCCCACAGAGCATCTGGCTATATCTCCCATGGTAAAAAGGCCGTACTTTGCCAGCTTTCCGGCATATCCTCTCCCCACCCTCCAGAAATCCGTAATGGGCCGGTGGTCCCAGAGGGTATGCCGGTAAGCGCTCTCATCCAGCCAGGCAATCCGGACACCCTTCTCATCCGGCGGAATTTTCTTTGCCACAATGTCCATGGCTACTTTTGCCAGATAAAGATTGGTTCCGATCCCCGCGGCGGCGGTAATGCCCGTAGCGTCGAACACGTCCCCGATCATCTTCCCCGCCAGTTCCCGGGGCGTCATCTTATAGACGGAAAGATAATCCGTCACATCCATAAACACCTCGTCGATGGAATAGACGTGTATGTCCTCCGGCGCGATATACCGCAGATAAATCCCGTAAATCCGGGTGCTGATCTCCAGATAGCGGGCCATCCTGGGGGGAGCCGCGATATAGTCCAGCGCCAGCTCCGGCAGATCCTTCAGCCGGGATGAAAGAAAGGAACTTCCCGCAAAACGGCGGCCCGACGCCCCGTCCAGCCGGCAGGCATTGATCTCTCTCACCTTCTGCTCCACTTCAAAAAGCCTGGGCCTGCCCGGAATCCCATAACGTTTCAGCCCGGGGGAAACTGCCAGGCAGATGGTTTTTTCCGTGCGGCTCCTGTCCGCCACCACCAGAAGGGCATCCATGGGATCCAGCCCCCTGTCCCGGCACTCCACAGAGGCATAGAAGGATTTCAGATCAATCGCCAGATATATTCTCTGTTTCACGTTTCTCCTCCTCTCCTCACGGCATCCTTTTCGTTCAATCGAATATATGTTCGATTTCATTTTACCACTCCCTTCGCCCTGCGTCAATTCCCTCTCTGTTAACATTTTCTGCCATTTTCCATAAACTATAACAAACATGACAAAAAGGAGTCTTTATGAATACTCAATATTCCTGCGGCTGCGGTTCCGGCTGCCGCCGCGGCATGGCCCGGGAAGGAAACCGGTCCTGTCCGCCTCAGTCTCAGGCTGCCCCCGGGTCCTGTATGACGCCCTGCCCGCAGCCTGCTCCAGCTCCCTGCGCTGCCCCCAGGCCCCAGACAGTTTCAGCGCCCTGCGCTGCAAGTCTGCCTCCCGTGGCTATGGCCTATGTGCCCATGCAGATCTGGAAAGAGCCAAAAGCGCCCTGCCAGGGTCTGCAGGCGGGCACCATTTTTTCCGACCTGCATAAACCATTCTGCGGTAAAGGAGGTGCCTGCAGATGAACGGACAAAACCGCGGCTCGCTTCTCCAGTATATAACGGAAATCAGTTTTGCCGTTTATGATACCCTGCTGTACCTGGACACTCATCCGGAGGACCAGCAGGCTCTGGCTTACTATCAGGATATGGACCAGAAACGCCGGGAGGCTCTGGCCGAATACGGAAAGCAGTACGGGCCCCTAACCGCTGACTGTCCTGCCGCCGCATCCTGCGGCCGCTGGCAGTGGATCAATGAACCCTGGCCCTGGGAAGGAGGCGCCTGTTAATGTGGAATTATGAAAAACGGCTTCAGTACCCGGTCAACATCAAAACCCCCAACGCAAAAATCGCTCAGGTCATCATGAGCCAGTACGGCGGCCCGGACGGCGAAATGGGGGCTTCCATGCGCTACCTCTCCCAGCGTTTTACCGCTCCCAACCGGACCACCATGGCGGTGCTCACGGATGTGGGCACGGAAGAACTGGCCCATCTGGAGATTGTGGCCACTATCGTCCACCAGCTCACCCGGAACCTGACTCCCGAGGAGATCGAAAAGTCCGGCTTCGCTCCCTACTACACGGATCATACCGTGGGCATCTGGCCCCAGGCGGCGGGCGGCATCCCCTTTAACGCCTGCGAATTTCAGTCCTCCGGAGATCCCCTCACCGACCTCTTTGAGGATCTGGCCGCCGAACAGAAGGCCCGGAAAACCTATGACAACATCCTCCGGCTGGTGAAAGATCCGGAAGTGGCGGATCCCATCCGCTTCCTGCGGGCCAGGGAGATCGTCCATTTCCAGCGCTTCGGAGAAGCCCTGCGAAGCGTGCAGGACGAACTGGACAGCAAAAACTTCTACGCTTTCAACCTGAGTTTTGACGCGCCGGTATCCTGCCCGCCCTGCAAAAAGTAAGGACAAAAAAATATCCCTGCACTGCTCTGAATTTTCAGGCAGTACAGGGATTTTCTGTAATTATGATTCAGTTCAGCTCTGTTCCGGCCGTCTCGCCCTTCAGGAAAGCCACGGCGTTGTTCAGGGTAGTCTCGCTGATAGCGCCCAGCGCTTCCTCTGTGAAGAAGCCCTGATGGGAGGTGACGATCACGTTGGGGAAGGAAAGAAGTCTGGCTGTGGTAGAGTGCATGAGAATATCATCCTCATGGTTCTCGAACACATTCTTGGTCTCCTCCTCGTACACATCCAGTCCCACGCCGAAGAACTTGCGCTCCCGGATGCCGGCAATCAGGTCGTCCGTCTTTACCAGGCCGCCTCTGGAAGTGTTGATCAGGATTACTCCGTCCTTCATCTTGTTGATGGTCTCCAGATTAATCATATGGTAAGTGCTGTCCATCAGCGGGCAGTGAAGAGAAATCAGGTCGCTGGAAGCCAGCAGCTCGTCCAGCTCCACATAAGTCACAAAATCCAGATCCGGGTTTTTGTACATATCGTAGGCGATTACCTTCATGCCAAATCCACGGCAGATTCGGGCCATGGCGGCGCCGATCCGGCCAGTCCCCACAATACCTGCTGTTTTTCCGTGGAAGTTTACACCCACCAGTCCCTGGAGGCTGAAATTGTTCTCCCGGACCTTCACATAGGCTTTGTGGAGATGACGGTTTACGGCCAGCGCAAGCGCCATAGCGTGCTCCGCCACCGCCTCAGGAGAGTAGCCCGGCACACGCATCACCTTGATGCCGTATCGAGTGGCTGCCTCCAGATCCACATTATTGAAACCGGCGCAGCGCATCAGCACCAGCTTCACGCCTCTCTCATGGAGTACCCGCAGCACTTCCTCCCCCACATCGGAGCTTACGAAAGCGCACACCGCCTCGCTGTCCGTCACATAGGCCGCTGTCTTGGGAGAGAGCTCCGTCTCCCAGTACTCCAGCTCCAGCTGCGGATAATGATCCTTGATCTTGTTAAAGGATTCCCTGTCATAACTCTTTGCCGCGAAAAAAATAATCCTCATGGTTTGGTGCCTCCTGTCTTCTATTTTTGATTGATATAGTTGATCAGTCCCTCTGCTTTGATAATCTTCTGCATAAACTCCGGGAAGGCCTGTCCCTTAAACTGGGTCCCCTTTGTGCGGTTGTAGATGATTCCGCTGTCGAAATCCACCTCCACCTCGTCTCCCTGCTCAATGCCTCTGGAAGCCTCGGGACATTCAATAATGGGAAGCCCGATATTAATGGAATTTCTGTAAAAAATCCGGGCGAAGGTTTCCGCAATCACGCAGCTCACCCCTGCCGCCTTGATGGCGATAGGCGCATGCTCTCTGGAAGAGCCGCAGCCGAAATTCTTATCCGCCACAATAATGTCCCCCGGCTTTACCCGGTTCACAAAGTCTTTGTCAATATCCTCCATGCAGTGGGAAGCCAGTTCCTTCGGATCTGAAGAGTTCAGATACCGAGCCGGAATAATCACGTCCGTGTCTACATTGTCACCATATTTAAAAACTGTTCCATGCGCTTTCATTTCCTATCCTCCTACAGTCCCAATTC